>JAPLOV010000211.1 GCA_026400565.1 Hyphomicrobiales bacterium
TTGAGATAGTTCGACGTCAGCGGCGGAATAATCACCCGCAGCGCCTGCGGAACAACGACATTGTTGAGCGTCCGGCCATATGGCAGACCAAGCGAGTCCGCCGCTTCCCATTGGCCTTTGGACACCGCCAGGATTCCGGCGCGCACGACCTCCGCGATGAAACCCGCCGTGTAGGTTGTGAGGCCGAGCAACAGCGCGATGAACTCCGGATAGACGGTGATGCCACCTCGCACATTCAGCCCGCCAAGTGCCGGATAGTTGAAGCTGATCGGCCCGCCGGTTGCCAAAAAGGCCAACAGAGGCAACCCGACCAGAGCACCAAGAGAAACCAGGCCAATGGGATAGATGCGTCCGGTCGCAGCCTGCTGCTGCTTGGCCCACATATAGAAGGCGATCGAGCCAAACACGGCCAACAAAAAGGCCGCACCTATCAAGCCGGCACCGGGGCCAAAAACCGGCTCGGGTACATACAGGCCGCGGTTGTTGAGAAGCGCTCCACCGACAAGGCTGATCGAATCGCGCGGACGGGGCAGCGGCTCAAGAACAGCCTTGTACCAGAACAGCAATTGCAGAAGCAGCGGCAGATTGCGGATGATCTCGACATAGACCATCGCAGCCTTGGCGACGATCCAGTTCTTTGACAGTCGCGCAATACCGACCAGAAATCCAAGAATGGTGGCAAACACGATTCCAATAGCCGCCACGAGGAGCGTGTTGAGCAACCCAACCCAGAATGCCTGACCGTAGCTCGACTGGGCCGTGTAGGGGAACAGTGCCTGATTGATGTCGAACCCGGCCTGCGAGTCCCAGAAATCAAGTCCGAATGGAATGCGCTGTCTCGCCAGATTCTCGCTGACATTCGAGACCATCTGGTAGCCGAAATAGATCACGATGCCGATCAACAGGGCCTGATAGACGTAGCCGCGGATTTTCGGATCGTAGAGCAATGAGGCTTTGCCAGTTTCCGGCGCCGGCTGCATAGACACGCTATTCACCTCACTTTTCGGGCTGTTGTTCGGCCATTCGACCTGTTATCCGCCCACACCAGACACTTGCGTGATCTGGATCAGTATCAACTTGACCGTCATGCTGCCGTAATTCACAGGCAGGCGCAACCAAGCGACCTTCCGGAACTGCACAAAAAAGCGCCCGGCGTTGCCGGGCGCTCATCGTTTGTGCTGATTTTTCAGCGATATTGCGCTCGAAGCTCTCGCTGTAGTTGCCGACATGGCGGATGATGCGCGCAGCCCAGTCATTGGTCAGGCCAAGGCCCTCACCCAGCTTGGCCTCGACGCCAAGCAGGCGACGAATCTCCGGATTTGTCGACTGCATTGACTGCGCAATGTTGGCGCGGGAGACGCCGAGTTCTTCCGCATTGAGCATCGCGTAGTGGGTCCACTTCACGATATTCACCCACTGCGTATCGCCATTGGCGCGCACGGCAGAAGCCAGCGGCTCCTTGGAGA
This sequence comes from Hyphomicrobiales bacterium, assembly GCA_026400565.1. Lineage (GTDB taxonomy): Bacteria > Pseudomonadota > Alphaproteobacteria > Rhizobiales > Beijerinckiaceae > Allobosea. The sequence goes on from JAPLOV010000211.1 coordinate 1,467, forward strand.
TGACTTCCGGCAGAATGATGTGGTCATCCACCTTGGTAAGCTTCAGGCGCTCGGAATACAGGCCGGACGCGTCCGTCGTGAACGCATCGCAACGACCGGCTTCATAGGCAGAGCGGGTTTCGTCAGCGGTCGCAAACGTCACCGGCGTATACTTAAGGTTGTTCTTGCGGAAGAAATCCGCGAGGTTGAGTTCGGTCGTAGTGCCCTGCTGGGTGCAGACCTGCGCCCCTTCGAGCTTCAGAGCCGAGGTGACACCGAGGCTCTTGCGCACCATGAACCCCTGACCGTCGTAGTAGTTGGTCGCCACGAAGGTGATGCCGAGCGTGGTGTCGCGCGTCATGGTCCAGGTCGAGTTGCGGACCAGCAGGTCCACTTCGCCGGACTGCAGCGCAGTGAAACGGGCCTGCGCCGTGAGTGGAACGAACCGCACCTTGGTTGGGTCATCAAAGATCGCTGCAGCAACAGCGCGGCAATAGTCGACGTCAAGGCCCGACCAGTTGCCCTGCGCGTCCGGAACGCCGAAGCCGGCAAGACCGGTGTTGGCTCCGCAGTTCAGAACACCGCGCTGCTTGACCTGGGCCAGTGTCGAGCCCTGTTGTGCTGATGCGGCGGCCACAGTCAGCGCCAGCGCTGCACCGGCGACCAGACCGGTCATGATTGACTTCATGTTTCTTCTCCCAATGTGGCCGTCCGACCTTCTGATCGGCGGCAAATGTGACAAGGCACAGGAACCTTGCCTTCAAGCGTCATCCCCGAAAGTGACCTGACCCATGCGCCTCGCGCAACGCAGTCATCGACTTTTGGCTGAAGGGCACCTGCCAGACTGGCGAGTTGCCGTCAAGCAAAGGCGCAGATCACCGTTCGCGATGGGTCTAGCCCATCCCGACGATCAATTGCATGGCAGTTTGACCTTCACGTCAAGCGCCGTCACAGTGAAGCCCCGCTTGAACTGATCAAAAAGAATCCAGCACATGAAGAAAGTTCCGCTCGAAGGCCTCAAGCGCTTCCGTGAACGCACCCGCCTTGTCCTCGCAGGGCGCGATCCGGAAGACAGCTACGGCTTCGTCAACACGCCGATCGTGCGCGGCTCGACCGTTCTTTATCAGTCACTGGACGCCTTCATGGCCCGCAAGGCGCGCTACATGTATGGAACGATGGGCAATCCTACGCTGGATGCGCTGGAAGTCGCACTCAACAGCATGGAAGGCGGAGCCGGGGTCGTGGTCTGCCCGTCCGGTCTCCTCGCCTGCACGCTGCCACTTCTGGCAACCCTGTCATCAGGCGATCACCTGCTCGTCACCGACAGCGTTTACCGGCCCACCCGCAACTTTGCCGAAGGCATGCTGAAGCGCATGGGCGTTGAGGTCAGCTACTATGACCCGCTGATCGGGGCCGGCATTGCCAGCCTGTTCCGCCCCAACACGAAGGTCGTGTTCACCGAGGCGCCCGGCTCCCAGACCTTCGAGATGCCGGACATTCCGGCCATTGCCAGCGTCTCGCACGAGAAGGGCGCGCTGGTGATCATGGACAACACCTGGGCGACGCCGCTGTTCTTCGACAGCCACGCCGCCGGCGTCGATCTGTCGATCCAGGCCGGAACAAAATACTATGTAGGGCACTCCGATGTGCTGATCGGCACGGTCTCGGCCCGCACGCCGGAACTCTACAAGCTGATCCGCACCACCTGGGAGCAACTGGGCGTGATTGTCGCGCCGGAAGACGCCTTCCTCACGCTGCGTGGCATCCGCACGATGGCGCTGCGCCTCAAGGAACAGCAGGCCGCCGGCCTCGAAATGGCCCGCTGGCTACGCCAGCGCCCCGAGGTCAAGCGGGTTCTGCACCCTGCCCTCGAGGATGATCCGGGCCACGCCATCTGGAAGCGCGACTTCACCGGGGCCTCGTCGCTGTTCTCGATCGTGCTCAACCCTGTGCCGCACAAGGCCGTCGCGGCCCTTGTCGACCACCTCGTCCTGTTCGGCATGGGCGCGTCATGGGGCGGCTATGAGAGCCTTGTTCTGCCCTTCGACTGCTCAACCTACCGCACCGTGACCAGGTGGGAGCCGGGCGGGCCGACGATCCGCATCCATATCGGCCTGGAGGACACCGAAGACCTGAAGCAGGATCTCGATGACGGCTTCAGGCGGATGACGGCGGCCATCTGAACGGCTGCGCGGCGGATCACGGCGTCAGCCAGACCCCGCCCCCGGCCGACATGCCTTCGAACCGAGCCCGCCTGTGACCGGCATGGGCCAGGAAGAGCCATTCCATCGCCTCAACCGCGATCACCACCGCGCTGAAATTCTCACGTCCGGCAGCGATCTCGTCGTCTTCGGAGGGCAGCGAGAAATCGCCAGCCGCCTCCAGCATCGTGCCGGGTGCCGGTGCGGTGCCATAACAGATGCGGCTGAACGGACGGGCAGCGGACCAGGCCGCATCGGCGACGGCATCGTCGACATGAAGGCTGGCGCGCCCCTCGATCCTGATCTGGATCTTTGCTCCGGCGTCATAGCCTGTCAGCGCCACCAGCGGATTAGCGGCCAGTTCCGCAAATTTTGCCGTGCGCCGGTCGGTGTTGAAACGCAACGTGGCTCGCGCAACATCGCAAGCCCGCAGGATCACCACGCGGGCACGCGGCCGGCCGTCGAGCCCCACTGTGGCCAGCGTCGGTGAATGGAACGGCGAGCGCCGGTCCGCCACGCCCCGCGCCAGCAGCGCCCAGGCCTGCGCCCACGTCTCGGCGAGATCGTTGTAGAAACTCGGGATGGGCATGTCAGTCATGGCGGTCGCTCATGCGGCAGCGCTGCGGGCTGGCCAAGTGAAAGGCGCGATGGCGACCCCGGCTGGATTCGAACCAGCGACCCACAGCTTAGAAGGCTGTTGCTCTATCCAACTGAGCTACGGAGTCAGACACGCTTGGCCATTGCGCCGCACACGCTGGCTCAATGGGTCCAGAGGCCAACGCGGGAATACTTGAAATTGTCAGAGTAGGACATGCCACGCCGCTTCGGCTCGGTCGCCATCTCGACGCGGTAGGCAATGCCGTTGCGCTCGGCGTAGGCCACAGCCTCTTCGGCGCTGTCGAACCAGAGCTTAAGCTGGCTTTTCATGTCGCCGGAGGAGGTCCAGCCCATCAACGGCTCAACCTCGCGAGGCGCTTCAGCCTCGTATTCGAGCAACCACCGTGTCTTGGCCATGCCGGACTGCATCGCGGTCTTGGCGGGGCGGTAGATCCTGGCGGTCATCGTGTCGCAACCCCCTTTGTCGCAAACCCCTGTGTTGCCAATCTTTGGCTGACACCTCTGGCGAAATAAACCCGGTCGATGGTCGGGGTACTAGGATTCGAACCTAGGACCTCAAGTACCCAAAACTCGCGCGCTACCAGACTGCGCCACACCCCGAAACATCGACCGGCCGGAAGAAAAAGACCTATCGCGGCTTGAACAGACCGTGCTCGACCTTGTCGCCCGGCTTGAGGCCAATCTTCTCAGCGATGCCGCCGTTGAGCTCCAGCACACTCAGCACCGGCTCGCCGGACGGAACCGTACGCGTCGACAAGGGCTCTGTGCGCTCGGCGATGCGGGCCACGCTGCCATCGGCGCGGATGAAGATCATGTCGAGTGGAATGTAGGTGTTCTGCATCCACATCGCGACCGGCTCGACGCGCTGGAAGTCGAACAGCATGCCCCGGTCAGCCGGCATGAAGCGCCGGAACATCAGCCCCTTGGCGCGCTCATCCGGCGTGCGCATGACCTCGACCTGAAAGTCATGGCGCCCGGAGGCTGTGACCAACGTCAATTTTTCCAGATTTTGCGCGCTGACATGGCCGGAACCAAGGCAAGCGACAAGCAGGATGGAACCCAGCGCCAGAACCATGCGGCGCAGCGCTGTGGCAAGCCGGCCCGTTCGGCACGTCGGCACCACAAGGGCCATCTCAGCTGACCATAGGACCCGATGAGGTACCGTCCAGCCGCACTTCGGCAGCCATCTGGCCCTTGGGACCATCCCCGAAGCGCACGAACACGAATTGGCCCGGCACAAGATCCTGGATGCCATAGCGGCGCAGCACCTCCATGTGAACGAAAATGTCGGGTTGCCCCTCGCCACGCGTCACGAAGCCGAAGCCGCGCAGCCGGTTGAACCATTTCACCATGACGCGCTCGTAGCCGGACGTGGCCGAGACCTGCACATGCGTACGTGGCGGCGGCATCTCGGCGGGATGAAGGGCGGTCGAGTTATCCACCGAAATCACCCGGATCGCCTGCAGACCCTTCTGCCGCGGCACGGCCTCCACCACCACGCGCGCCCCTTCGGAGACGGTGCCGAAGCCATCCCGCTTGAGAATGGTCACATGCAGCAGGATGTCCGGCCCGCCAATGTCCGGAACCAGGAACCCGAAGCCCTTGGCCACATCGAACCACTTGACACGGCCATCGACCTCGATGCCGGTTTCAAGGAGTCCGGGACCATGGGAATCCCCGGCAATTGCCTGCCCGGAACCCGCCTGAACCGGAAAGGTTGTATCCCGCTCGTCGATCATCGACTGCCGCCCCAATGCAAAAACGCGATTCGCAATTCAAGAATAGCATCGAAGCATCAAACACCCATAGGGCACCGTAACCACCCAAACGAGAAAAATTCCTGTCATGCAACCATGAGAAGCGGCTCCAGCGCATCTCCGATGTCCGCCCTGATCACCAGATCGGCGATATCATCGAAGTCGGTCGGCTCCCGGTTGACGATCACCAGCGTCGCACCGGCCCGTTTGGCGAGCAAGGGCAGCGTGGCCGCCGGATAGACCACCAGCGAAGAGCCAATGGCGAGGAACAGATCACAGTCCTCGGCCAGCGCCCGGGCACGGCGCAGCTCGTCCTGCGGCATGGCCTGGCCGAAGCTGATCGTGGCGCTCTTCACGACGCCTCCGCACGCGACGCAGGACGGCAGATATCCCTTCTGCTGGAAGGCAAAGCGGATGGGTGCAAGGTCGTGGCGCTCGCCACAACGGAGGCAGGCCGCATAGGTGCCATTGCCATGCAACTCGACGATGTGCGCAGCTTCGATCCCCGATGACTGATGCAGTCCATCGATATTCTGCGTGATCACCGCGCGCATGCGGCCGCGCTTCACGAGGTGTGCCAGAGCCTTGTGGCCTCGTCCCGGCTGCGCCCCAGCAAAGCTGTCATCCATGGCGAACTTACGCCGCCAGGCCTCGGCGCGCGCTTCTTCGCTGGCCAGGAAGGCATCGAACGGGATCGGCTTGTTACGCATCCAGGGGCTGCCAGGCGAGCGGAAATCTGGCACCCCGCATTCCGTCGAGATGCCTGCCCCGGTGAACGCCACGACGGAGCGCGCTGCCGCCACTTGCTCGAACAGCACCATCACCGCGTCGTCCGCATCCGGCTCTGTCATCGTGCTGCCCCTCGACTGCGCCCGTCAGGCCACTTGCCGCGACCGGCCTTTCCTCATGTGGGTCGCTCATGGGCAACGACAAGTCCGGTTAGGACCCGAACCGACAAGCCCTTGCGCAGGGCTGATGCCTGCGCTTGAGTGTTCCGGCATGACCATCATCAATCCCCTGCTCCACGATACCGGAACACCCCCCATCCCCGAAGCCAAGGGCTGGCTCGCCGCCTATGATGGCCGCCATGGCCCGGGCATCGACCTGTCGCAGGCAGCGCCGGGCTCCGCTCCGCCAGAAAGCCTGCTGGCGCGGGCGGCGACAGCCGCCGCCGATCCGTCCCACGCACGCTATGGCGCGATCCAGGGTGACATGGCCCTACGCGAAGCCTTCGCAGCTGAGAGCACGCGGCGCTATGGCGCAACCATCGCCGCACAGAACGTCGCGATCACGGCTGGCTGCAATCAGGCTTTCGTGACCACGATCATGGCGCTGGCGCGTGCCGGCGATGCCGTTCTGCTGCCCGTGCCGTGGTATTTCAACCACCAGATGACGCTGGCCATGCTCGGCATCGAGGCGCGCCCATTGCCGACAACGCCGCAGGCCGGCTTCTTCCCGGATGTCGAGGCGGCGCGTGCGCTGCTGCACGATGGCAAGGTGCGCGCCATCGTGCTCGTCTCGCCCAACAACCCGACCGGTGCCGTTTATCCGCCCGCTACGATCGCAGCCTTTGCGCAACTGTGCCGCGAGGCCGGCATCGCGCTCGTGCTCGACGAGACCTACCGTGACTTCATGCCTGCAGGCCACGACAGACCCCAGCGCCTGTTCGAGGCAGCGGACTGGCGCACGCACCTCATCCAGCTTTACAGCTTCTCGAAGGCCTATGCCGTGCCCGGCTGGAGGCTGGGTGCAATTGTTGCCGGGGAGGCCTTGCAGGGCGAAATCGGCAAGGTGCTGGACTGCATCCAGATCTGCCCTGCCCGCGCAGGCCAGTCGGCCCTGTCATGGGGCATCGGCGCACTGGCGGATTGGCGTGAGACGAACCGCGCCGACATCAACAGCCGCGCAGGCACCTTTCGGCAGGCCATGAGCGCCCTCAATGGCTGGTCGGTTGATCAGGCGGGAGCCTATTTCGCCTATGTGCGCCATCCGTTTGGCGGGGTAGCCGCCGCGCAGGTGGCCGAGATGCTGGCCGTGCGCTGGGGCGTCCTGGCCTTGCCGGGGTCCTATTTCGGCCCCGGGCAGGACAACCACGTCAGGCTCGCCTTCGCCAATGCCGACGAGGCCGGCATCCGGCAGGCCGTGGCGCGCATGGCGCTGGCGGCGCGCAGCGCCTGATTCATCCGCGCCCGAAGGCGAAGCCCCGGCCGGGTGCTGCGTCCAGCAAAGCCCGACTGTAGGGGTGCTTCGGCGCGGCATACAGCTCTGCCGTCGGGCCCTGCTCGACCACCTGGCCCTTGCTCATCACCACGATCCGGTCGCAGATCTGCGCGGCGACCCTGAGATCATGGGTGATGAACAGCACGGCGAGGTCAAAACGCCGGCGCACATCATCGAGCAACTTCAGCACCTGTGCCTGCACCGAGACATCGAGCGCCGACACCGCCTCGTCCGCGATCAGCAGTTCCGGCTCCATCATCAGCGCGCGCGCGATGCAGATCCGCTGGCGCTGGCCACCTGAGAACTGGTGCGGATAACGGTCGAGCGCATCGGCCTTCAGCCCGACCAGCACCATGAGTTCGCCGGCCTTGCGCTCGGCCTCGCTCCGCGCCATGCCGAAGTTCATCGGCCCCTCGATCATGCTGGCGCCGACGCTGCGTCGCGGATTGAGCGAGCGATACGGGTCCTGGAACACGATTTGCACCTTGCGGCGATAGGGGCGCAGTTCCCCCTGCCCCATCCGCGCGATATCGACACCGGCAATGCGGATTTCGCCGCTGGACGGGTCGATCAGCCGGGCCACGCAGCGCGCCACCGTCGATTTGCCGGAACCGGATTCGCCGACGATGCCGAGCGTTTCGCCGCGCCTGACCTCGATCGTCACATCACTGGCGGCCTTGACCACCCGGCCCTTGCCGAACAGGCTGGTGCCGCCATAGGTCTTGGCCAGAGCCGTTGTGCGCAACGCCACCTCGCCCACTACCGCGTCTGGCCTGGCCGGCGGCTCGAGGCTCGGCACAGAACTGATCAGCATACGGGTGTAATCCTCCCTTGGCCGCCGCAGGACCTCGTCCACCGGGCCCTGCTCGACCAGCTGGCCATGACGCATGACCGCCACCCGGTCCGCGATTTCCGCCACAACCCCGAAATCATGCGTGATGAACAGCACGCCAGTGCCGCGCCGCTGCTGCAATTCGCGAATGAGCTGGAGAATCTGCTTCTGCGTCGTCACATCGAGCGCGGTGGTCGGCTCGTCCGCGATCAGCAGGGCAGGATCGAGCACCAGAGCCGACGCGATCATCACCCGCTGGCGCTGACCGCCGGAAAGCTGGTGCGGATAGGCGTCGTAGAGCTGCTCCACGTCAGGCAACTGGGTCGCGCGCATCACGTCAAGCACGCGCGCCTTGCGCTCTTCGCTGCCCAGATCTGTGTGAATCGACAGGACCTCGTCGATCTGGTCGCCGCAGGTCATCACCGGGTTCAGCGCCGTCATCGGCTCCTGGAAGATCATGGCCATGCGGGTGCCGCGCAGGTCCCGCAAGCGGTCCATGCTGACATGGCTGATGTCCTCGCCTTCCAGCACGATCCTGCCGCCACTGCGGGTCAATTGTCCCTTTGGCAACAGGCCCATCACCGCCTGCGCCGTCACGGACTTGCCCGAGCCGCTCTCGCCGACGACGCAGACGATTTCGCCGGGATTGACGCTCAGCGTCAGCCCGCCGACCGCATGCTTGCGGTCAGCGCCGCCCGGCAAGTCGACGAACAGGTTTTCGATGCTCAGGACCGGACCCGCCATAACCTACATCCGCTTCGCGAGTTTGGGGTCCAGCCTGTCGCGCAGGCCATCGCCGAGGATGTTGACCGACAGGATCGTGACCGCCAGCGCAACACCGGGCCAGAGCAGGTTCCACGGTGCGATCTGGAAGAGCAGCCGGCCCTCCGCAACCATGTTACCCCAGCTCGGAATGGTCGGCGGTGTGCCAGCCCCAAGAAACGACAGGATCGCCTCTGTCAGCATGGCCGAGGCGCAGACATAGGTCGCCTGAACGATCAGGGGCGGAATGCAATTCGGCAGGATGTGGCGGGTCAGGATCAGCGGCAGGCGCGTGCCGATCGACACGGCCGCCTCGACATAGGGCTCCTCGCGCACGGTCAGCACCACCGAGCGCACCAGCCGGACCACGCGCGGGATTTCCGGCACCATGATGGCGATGATCACCGTGGTGAGGCTTGCGCCGGACACCGACACCAGCGCGATCGCCAGGAGGATGCCTGGAATGGCCATCAGCCCGTCCATGATGCGCATGACGACGGCATCAAGCCAGCGCACGTAACCGGAGATCAGGCCGATCACCAGCCCGATGATCACCGACAGCCCTGCGACGGCGAGGCCGACGATCACCGACACGCGCGCGCCATAGACCAGCCGGCTCCAGACATCGCGGCCAAGATGGTCGGTGCCGAGCCAATAGGCCTCGGATGCCGGCCGCAACCGCTGCAATGGCGACATGGAGGTCGGATCGCGCGTGAACATGAACGGCGCAAACACCGCAGCCAGCACAATCAGGCCAAGGATCATCCCGGCGATCACGACAAGCGGATAACGCCTCAGGAACGGGAACAGCCCCGACAGCCGAGCCGGCGGCAAGGAGGTGGCGGGGGCGCTCAATACCTGATCCTCGGATCGACGATGGTGTAGATGATGTCGATGATCAGGTTCAGCACGATGTAGATCAGCGCGAAGAACAGGATCAGCCCCTGGATGATCGGATAATCGCGCCGCGTGATCGCATCGACGACCAGACGGCCAAGTCCCGGGATGTTGTAGACGCTTTCGGTCACCACCACGCCGCCGATCAGCAGCGCCACACCAAGCCCGATCACCGTCACGATCGGCACGGCGGCGTTCTTCAGCGCATGCCGGAACAGCACCTTGATCTCGACCTGGCCCTTGGCCCGCGCGGTGCGGATATAGTCCTCGCCCAGCACCTCGATCACGCTGGCCCGTGTGATGCGCGCGATCAGCGCCACATAGATGAAGGACAGCGTCAGCGTCGGCAGCGTGATCTGCGAGACAAAGCGCCCGAAATCGACGAACGGGCTGGTGTAGCCCTGCACCGGGAACCAGCGCAGCGTGATGGCGAAGTTGAAGATCAGGAAGTAGCCCATCACGAACACCGGCACCGAGAAGCCGAGCACGCAGATCACCATCACCAGACGGTCGATCCAGCTGTTCGCCTTCCACGCGGCGAGCACGCCCATTGGCACGGCCACCAGCACCGAGAACACGATGGTGCTGAGCGCCAGCATCGCCGTCGGCTCGATCCGCTGCGCAATCAGCGATGTCACCGGCAGCCCCGTGAACAACGAGGTGCCGAGATCGAAGCGAAGCAGCTGCATGATCCAGCCGAAGAATTGCTCATAGAGCGGCTTGGTCAACCCCAGAGAGACGCGGATGCGCTCAACTTGCTCGCTGGACGCCGTGTCGCCGGCCAGGATCGCCGCAGGATCGCCCGACAGGCGCAGCATGAAGAACACGATCAACGCCACCACGCCCATGACGGGGATGGCAGACAGGACGCGTGTGAGGACCAGACGGATCATGCAATGTCCCTTGGGCCAGCCGTCTGTCGGCCAGCCCTTCGACAGAAGGCGCGCGGCAAGGTCGGGCTCGGCACAACCTCGCCATATGGGGAAAGATGCCCGGTCCGGCGTCCGGACCGGGCCGCATCATCACGCCTTCTTGATGTTCCAGAAGAACGGCGGCGCGTTGAGGATGCCGGAGATGTTTTCCCGGAACCCGGTCGGCACATAGAACATTCCCGTGTAGACGTTGAAGCTCTGCTCAAATGCACGGGCCTGAACCTGGGCAGCGATCTGCTTCTGCTGGTCGAGGGTCGCCGCTTCTGCATACGCGGTGCGCAGGATCTCGGCTTCATCGTCCTTCGACCAGCCGACCCAGGCGCCTTGCTCGCCAAGCCCGGACAGCGCGAACTGGATGACAGGATCAAGCAGGTCAGCGCCTTCCCACCAGGTGAAGAACATGTTCCAGCCGCCCTGATCGATCGGGTTCTTGCTGGTGCGGCGCTGCAGCACGGTGGCCCAGTCCATCGCCTGTGCATCGACGTTCATGCCGATGCGCTTGAGCACGTCGGCAGTGTACTGCGCCATGGCGCTCTGCACGGGAATATCGGTCGTCGCCAGCAGGACAAGCTTTTCGCCATTGTAGCCGGAAGCCCGCAGCATGGCACGCGCCTCGTCGAGTGAGGACTTTGCCATGAGATCAGAGCCGGCCGTGCTGTCGAATGTCGTGCCGCACGGATAGACGGAATGGCAGGTCTTGTAGAACTCGGGGTTGCCGATGGCGACCTTGAGCAACTCGCTCTGGTTGATCGCCTTGGCGATGGCGCGGCGCACGCCAGGATTGTTGGTCGGCCCGGCAAGACTGTTGAAGCGGGCCATGCCGAGATTTCCGAGCGGGTTGAAATTGGCCACCTTCACGCCGGGCGCGCGGCTGACGATGGGCAGAAGATCCGCCGGGATCTGCTCGTAATAGTCGACCTCGCCAGAGACCAGCGCATTGAGCGCTGTGTTCGGATCCGGGAAATTGACCCATTCCACACGCTCCACGAAGACGTTCTTGCCGCCGGCCGCGTTGGACGCCGGCTCTGAGCGTGGCACATATTTCGGATTGCGGTCGTAGACGACGCGCGCCCCTGGACGGTACTCCGCCTTGTTCCAGCGGAACGGGCCCGAACCCATCATGTCGTCCGCCCCGAGGCGATCCGTCACGGCCTTTTCGGCAAACCGCTTGGGCATCATGAACGGCACGTTGGTCGACAGCTTGCCGATCGATTCGAGCACGAGCCCATAAGGGCGCTTGAGCTTGATCACGATGACCTTGGGGCCATCGGTCGAGACGCTCTCGATATAGGTGAACAGCCGCCGGCCCATGCCATCCGCCTGCCCCCAGCGGATCAAGGAGGGCACGCAGTCAGCCGAAGTCACGGCTGTGTCATCATGCCAGGAGAGCCCATCGCGCAGGGTGATTCGATAAGTAAGCTTGTCGGCGGAAATCTCGACACCGCTTGCCATTTGCGGCTTGACGGCAAGCTGCTCATCCTGCGCGAACAGGGTGTCCCAGACCATGTAGCCGTGGTTGCGGACGATGTAGCCGGTGGTGGCCACCGGATCGAGCGTGGTCAGCGCCGCATGGGGAATCACCCGCAAGGTGCCCTTCGGAGCGGCCTGCGCAAGGGCGGACTGCGAGCCGGGAAGGGCCAATCCGCCTGTCAGCGCAGCAGCGCCGGCCATCAGTTCACGACGTGAAATGCTCATCTCGATAAGACCCTCCCAAGGTCGGTTCAGCAATCGGGCGATGGCAAACGTCAGGTCATGCGACCCATGCACGCGACATCCCTGAAAACGATTACAGGACGGCATTGCACCGGCTGTCAACTTGCGCGCAGATTGTGTGGACGCTGCCTGCAGTCCGGGCGGCACGGATCAACACTGGAATTGCCCATGCGCCTCCTGCTTGCAATGATGAAACACGAGACGAACACGTTCTCGCCGGTGCCGACACCGCTGCAGCGCTTCAGGGACTGGGGGCTGCACGAGGACGAGGCCGTGGTCACGGCCTATCGCGGCACCAACCACCCGATTGCGGCCTACATCGACCTTGCTGACGAGATCGGCGCGGAGATCGTCACGCCCATCGCCGCCGAGGGCATGCCTTCAGGGCCGGTGGACCGCGACGCCTATACCTATCTCACTGGCCGGATTCTGGATGCACTCCAGAATCAGGGGCCTTTCGACGCAGCGCTGCTTGACCTGCACGGAGCGATGGTGCCCCAAGGCATGGTGGATGGCGAAGGTCCGCTGCTGGTGCGGATGCGCGAGATCGCGCCCGGCCTGCCGATCGGCATCACCTTCGACATGCACGGCAACATGACGGATGCCATCATGGACAATGCCACGGTCGTCGTGGGCTACAAGACCTATCCACACGTCGACATGTACAAGTCCGGCCTGCACTGCGGCCGGATCATGCTTGCCGCGCTTCGCGGCGAGGTGCGCCCGGTCATTTCCTGGGGCCAGGCTGGCATCCTGGCCCAGACCCTTCGCATGGGCAGCGACGAGCAACCGATGCAAGGTGCCATCGCTGCGTGCCTTGCCGAAGAGGCCCACAAGGGCATTCTCGCCGCCTCGATCTTCGGCGGCTTCCCAATGGCCGAGAGCGCTTGCTCGCCTATGCCCGCGACACGCGCACCGACTGGTTTCATGTCCACAAGCCGCTGACTGAGGCCGTCGCGCGGGCCCGGCAGATCAGCGACGGGCCAGTCGTCCTTCTCGACCATGCCGACAATGTTGGCTCTGGCGGCACCTCGGACGTGATGACCGTCATCGCCGAAGTGCTGCGCCAGGGGCTGGAAGGCGTTGCCATGGCCGCCGTCTGGGATCCGCTCGCGGTCCAGGCCATGCAGAAGGCCGGCGTCGGTGCCACCATCACCATCGATCTTGGCGGCAGGACCGCCATGCCGTCGATCGGCTTTCCGCCAAAACCCCTGACATTGACCGGCAAGGTCCGCCGTCTGTCAGATGGCGAATGGACCGTGCGTGGGCCGATGTACACCGGTTCGAAGGTCACCGCCGGGCCGACCGCCGTGTTCGAGACAGGCGGTATGCAGATCGTCGTGACCAGTCTGCACCACGAGCCATGGGATGCCGGCATCTTCACCCATATCGGCATCGATCCAGCCCATTGCCGCTACATCCTGCTGAAAAGCCGGGTGCATTACCGGGCAGGCTTCCGGCCTTTCGAGAAGCACCGGATCACGCTCGATGGCGATGGCGTCACCACATCTGACAACACGCGCCTCACCTATCACCATCTCAAGCCGGGCATCTATCCGTTCAACTGAACGGCATTGCGGCCCCATGCCGTAGCGCGGCAAGATTGCATGAACGATGACTTTGAGTCGTACATTGACCGTCTTCATTCAACTTTCGAAGTATGAACAGGCGGCCCTTGGCCAACTGTCGCGCGTCATGTCGCCTGCTGGCGACGACGGCCAAATCCCGGTATCCCTGCGTCCGGGCCTGGCCGGCCGAGGCAGCTGCCTCCGGCTATCCCGTCTACAATGGCAAGGGCAGGGTCCACGCGGTCGGTGGCCTGGCACAAGCCAGCGATCGCTGGACACCGGCAGTCAAGCGACCGCATATGTGACGTATGACGACCTGACGGGCGGCGCGTCCAAGGCACCGGTCTTGGTCAGCCCGCACGGCTCCCGCCACCAGCTCGAACTGGGCTTCCCGGCGGCTTGGACGTTCGATCTGTCGCGCTGACAGGTCCGAAGCTAGAGCCCGCGATACCCGGCGGCGCTTTCGATGGCGCGTGCTGCACGCATCACCAGATGGTCCTTGCGTGCTGGCCCAACGATCTGCAAGCCGACCGGCAGGCCAGCCTTGGTCTTCCCGATGGGCACCGATGCAGCCGGTTGGCCGGTCAGGTTGAACGGGTAGGTATAGGGCGACCAGTTCACCCAGTCAGAGCCGAAGCTGCCATCCGCCGGCGCATCACGCCCGGCCTCGATGGCCGGGATCGGCATGGTCGGCGTGAGCAGCAGATCGAAGCGCTCATGATAGCGTCGCATCGCTTCGGCAATGGCGGCGCGGGTCTGGAAGGCGGCCACAAGGTCGGTCGCACCATGGCGAAGGCCTGCCACCCCGGCTGCCACGAAGCCTTGATCCTGCTCGGTGCGTCGCGCCGCGGGCAGGCCCTTCAGCAGGGCTCCCGCGCCGGCCTGCCACATCATGTCTGCCGCACCGCGGGCATCCGCGCCGCTGAAGCCGGGGTCGGCCTGCTCGACATGCGCGCCAAGCTGCTCGAACAACCGGGCTGCCGCCGTGCACAACGCCTCCACCTCCGGGTCAAGCCCCTGCACATGGCCAAGCCGCGGGGACCAGCCAACACGCAGGCCGGCGACACCATCGCCAAGGCCGATGCGAAAGTCTGGTGGAAGGCTGTTCCAGGCCAGCATATCGCGGTCATCGGGCTGGGCCAGAACGTTGAGCATATGCGCCGCATCCGACACCGTGCGCGCCATCGGCCCAAGGTGCGCGAGGATGCCGAAGGGCGACGCGGGATAGGCCGGAACCCTGCCAAAACTCGGCTTGATCCCGAAAATGCCGGAGAAACTGCACGGAATGCGGACCGACCCAAGCCCGTCCGTACCCAGATGAAGGTGCCCGATGCCAAGTGCCGCCAGGACTGCAGCCCCTGCTGATGAGCCGCCGGTGGTGCGCGACGGATCATGCGGATTGCGCGTGATGCCGGTCAGCGGGCTGTCGCCGACGCCCTTCCAGCCGAATTCCGGCATCGTGGTCTGGCACAGGATGACCGCGCCAGCCCGTTCAAGGCTGCCAACTGCCGGGCTGTCGAAGCTCATCGGCGCATCGCCGCCCAGCTTCGAGCCGCGCCGCATCGGCCAGCCATTCTTCATGACATTGGATTTGACACTTGTGACGACGCCATCGATCGCGCCGTACGCCTCACCGCGCATCCAGCGTGCTTCTGAGGCTCGGGCCTGATCGAACGCCGCCGCCCGGTCTTCATGCGAGACGGGGTTGAGCGTGGCGCTGATGGCATCGAGGCGCTGATAGGCATCGGCCAGCACCTCCACCGGCGACACGGTCTTGCGGCGGTAGGCCGCAACCAACGTCGCTACATCACCGCCGTGAGCCCGCGCCTTGCCGGACCCTTGGCCTGCTGGCGGCGCTTCGCTTGTCCTGTCAGGCATCACGCCCCCTTCCCCGACCATTCATCCATGGCGTGGCGCACGGCGTCACGCTCCGCTGCCGTCATGTGCAAGCCCAGCTTCGAGCGCCGCCAGAGCACGTCATCTGCGTTCTCGGCCCATTCATACGCCATCAGGTAGCGGATTTCAGCTTCACTGAGGCCGGCACCAAAGTCACGCCCGAGGTCGGCCCGCGTCTGTGCCGTGCCGAGCCATGCCCGCGCATCAAGCCCGTAGGAACGGGCCAGCCGCAAGGCCTCAGCCGGCGCGAGGAAAGGATGCTCCCGCCTAAACGCATCGGCGAGATCGCTGGTGCCGCCCGCATGGAAGGCCCCGCCAGGCAGGACCTCCTGGGCCGTCCAGCCAGCAGCTTTCCCTGCCGTCTGCGCCAAGGTGCCATGCAGGCGTTCGAGCGCCTCTTCGGCCAGTCGGCGATAGGTGGTGATCTTGCCGCCGAAGATCGACAGCAGGGGCGCTTCGCCGGTGGGGGCTTCCATCTCGAAGACATAGTCTCGCGTCGCGGCCTTGGCTTCGCTGGCGCCATCATCATAGAGCGGCCTGACGCCGGAATAGGTCCAGACCACGTCCCTGGGCATCACCGGACGGGCGAAATACTCCGATGCAGCAGCGCACAGATAGTCGATCTCGGCCGGCGTGATCGCAACCTTGGCCGGATCGGCATGATAGTCCTGATCGGTGGTGCCGATCAGGGTGAAATCCTCCTCATAGGGGATGGCGAAGATGATCCGGCCATCGGCATTCTGGAAGATGTAGGCCCGGTCATGATCGAACAGCTTTGGCACGATGATGTGCGAGCCCTGCACCTGCCGCACACGCGCCTTCGAATTCGAGCGCAGGGCGCCGGTTAGCACCTCGGCCACCCAAGGCCCGGCCGCATTGACAAGGGCCCTTGTGCGGATCGTGCTCGCGGAGCCGCTGCGCCCGCAGGTCTGGTCGAGCACCCACAAGCCGCCCTCGCGCCGGGCGGAAGTCACCTTCGTACGCGTGGCAATGGCGGCTCCACGCGCCGCCGCGTCGCGCGCGTTGAGCACCACGAGAGCGTGCGCGTGGCCGGCAGAAGCTTGCGCCCGCCGATGTGGTCGTACAGCAACAGCCCAAGGCGCAGCAGCCAGGCTGGCCTGAGCCCCTTGTGGTGCGGCAGCACGAAGCGCAGCGGCCGGATGATGTGTGGCGCAATCGCCCAGAGCCGCTCGCGCTCGATCAGCGCCTCGCGGACCAGCCTGAACTCGTAGTATTCGAGATAGCGCAGGCCGCCATGGATCAGCTTGGTCGACCAGGACGAGGTGCCGCTGGCCAGATCGTTCATCTCCGACAGATGGACCTTCAGCCCCCGCCCCGCCGCGTCGCGCGCGATCCCGCAGCCATTGATGCCACCACCGATGATGGCCAGATCATACACCTCGGACATGCGCGCCCTGTTCCTTGCTCAGTGTGTCATTCATGGCGACGAAAGCAGCCACGGGCAACTGCCTTGCTCTGGTCAGACCAGCAGCAGCCCATTGATCCGGCGCGGAATCCGGCATATGGTTCATATATGAACAATTAGGGCCCGGCCAGAAGAGCTATGCACTCGGCCCGCACAGGAGGACACCATGAGGACCATGATTGCCCGCGCTTCTGCCATCACCCTTGCCACCACAGCGATGCTGGTCATCAGCCCTGCGCCCGCCGCCGCCGACCCGAGCGGCATATGGCTGCGCGAGAACGGTGGGGCGCGCGTGCGCATGGCGAAGTGCGGCGACGCGATCTGCGGCACGATCACCTGGCTGAAGGATCCGGCCAACACCAAGTCCAAGGTCGGCCAGCGCGTGTTCTTCGACATGAAGCCGAACGGCGCGGATGCCTGGGCCGGCAAGGCCTTCAACCCGGAGGATGGACAGACCTATTCGGGCAAGATCACCCTGTCAGGCTCCAGCATGACAACCGCCGGCTGCGTTGCCGGCGGCTGGATCTGCCGTTCCGTGAGCTGGTCGAGGGTCAACTGAGCCCTTGGCGGCGTCAGCTCAGCGGGCTGTCTGCCCGAACAGCACCGCGCGCACCGCAGGGTCCTGCATGTTCGACGTGTTGCGCAGCTCGCCGGCGACAGCGAGCCCGCGCTGCACGGCCGGGCGTGCGAGGAGCGTGTCGAGCCAGCGCTTCACATGTGGGAAATCGGCGATGTTCTGGCCCTGCCGTTCCCACAGCTTGGCCCAGCCCACCATGGCCATGTCGGCGATCGAATAGTCGCCGGCCACGAAGTCGTGCTTGCCGAGCTGCGTGTTGAGCACGCCATAGAGCCGGTTGGTTTCCTTGGTGTAGCGCTCCATCGCGTAGGGGATCTTCTCGGGCGCATAGTGGTTGAAGTGGTGGTTCTGGCCCAGCATCGGGCCAAAACCGCCCATCTGCCACATCAGCCATTGCTCGACATTGACGCGGCCGCGCTCATCTGACGGATAGAACAGCCCGGTCTTGCGCCCCAGATACTGCAGGATCGCGCCGGACTCGAACACCGAGATCGGCTTGCCGTCCGGACCATCCGGATCGATGATCGCTGGCATCCGGTTGTTCGGCGAAAAGGCAAGAAACTCGGGCTTGAACTGGTCACCCGCCGAGATGTTCACCGGAATGACATTGTAGGGCAGGCCCATCTCTTCGAGGGCGATCGAGATTTTCCAGCCGTTCGGTGTCGGCCAGTAATACAGATCGATGGGCTTGGGCGGGGCAATGGCCATGGGATTCTCCGTGGTGGAAGCCACAAGCTAAGCATGCCCGGCCTGATTTGTGATGCGGGAAACCCGCAATTCAGCCGTGAAATTTTGGCCGGCATGCCGTTGCCTTTCACAACCGCGCGATTACGCTACGTTACATCCCGCCTGATCTCGTGAAGAGGAACTGCCTGATGATCCTGCGCATCGCGACTGCCGTTGCCGCCATCGCCCTTGCCGCAACCGGCGCCGTGGCCCAGACCACCGCCCCTGCCACCGGCAATCCGTTGCAGCCCCGCATGGTGCGCCCCGCGCCCGCAGCGCCCGCCCAGGCGGCTCCCGCCGCCCCCGCGCAGGCGGCCCCGGCCAAGCCGGCCCGCCAGCGCTCGCCAGCCCAGCTCGCCAACGACCAGCGCATGCGCGATTGCGGCGCTGAATGGCGCGCCAACAAGCCCGCCCTCAGCGCCCAGGGCAAGACCTGGCGCGTCTTCAACGTCGAATGCCGCGCGAGGCTGAAGGCCTCAGGCCGCTGAGGCAAGGCAGGCGATATGGCCGAACCTTCCAGCTCGACCACTCCGATCGGCTTCATAACCTTCCAGCTCGACCACTCCGATCGGCTTCATGAACAAGGCGCAAGCCTATCGCGTCGAAGCGCAGGTGCTGGCGCGTGACTTAAAGGGCGTACGCAGTTGGGCAGGCGATCCGGTCCGCTATTTGTATGACCATTGCATAGAGCTCGACATGAAGGGAGCCCTGATCTTAGCGGGCCGGACCGAGGCACAGTAGCGATTGTTGTGCCATGGCTTCGTGAACCACGCCAAGGAATGCAACGCGGCAGCACCCGGCTTGAAGGAGCGAGACGCTCTTGACGTGCTGGCACTGATCGGCTCCCAGAAGAACGACATCAGGGCGCGCTTCCACTGTTTGGGCGCCTTGACGGCAGCCAAGGTTCAATATCTGGACTGCACGGCCCATGAACTGGCAGGACTTGGCGTGCAAACGGTCAGGCGGTCGGGGGTTCCAGTGCGCGCACCCAGACCAGCATTGCCCTTCGAATACAGGTTTCAAATCGGCTGAAAGCAGCAGCTCGAACGGACATTATCTCGCGGACTGCCTTTCTGACGAGCCGGCCGCGGCCCCTAAACGCACGACCCCCTCACCTCTGCCCATCCCACTTCGTGATCGCTGAAGCCTCCAGGCCTC
>JAPLOV010000054.1 GCA_026400565.1 Hyphomicrobiales bacterium
GGCGAAGGTTCGATTGGACATCGTCAGAACTCCGGAAGTGGCCGACACGGGCATCACTTGGCTTTCAGCCAGTCCTCGATGCCAAATGGGCACTGACCATAGAGCACGGTCTTGGTCTGCTCGGAGATCGGCAGCGCAAAGCCGGCCTTCGGGTAGCTCTCGCCGAACCATTCATCCCAGAGCTTGGTGTAGCCACCTGTGTGGATGAAATAGCACAGCGCGTGATCGACGGTGCGCTTCCACTTGGAATCGTTCTGCGGAAGGATGATCCCGTTGGGGGTGCACATCAGGTCGGGACCGGAAACCGCCCATTCGCCAGGGTTCTGTGCGCGCATCGCCAGTGACTTCAGCGCAACATCAAGCGTGACATGCGCGTCCGTGCGACCCTGCTCCAGCGCGAGGAAGCCGACCGCATGCGTCGGGAAGACCACGAGTTGCGCGGGAGGGCTGATCTTGCCGGTCTGGCCCATCTCGGTGAGCAGCTTCTGCTCGACGCTGCCATTGGTGACGCCAATGCGCTTGCCTCCGAGATCAGAGATGGCGTTCACCGGCATGGACTTCCGGTGCAGCGTCTTCACGCAGACCGCATTGTTGATGAGCGAGAAATCGACGACCTGCTCGCGCTCGACCGTCTTCCCGGTCGAGCCGAGCACCCAGTCGAGCGAACCGTTGACGATGAGCGGGATGCGGGTCTGCGGCGTGACCTTTCGGAACTCCAGTTCCAGCTTGGTTTCCATCTTCTTCTCGATCAGGGCGTGCAGTGCCTTGCTGAGATCGACCGCCCAGCCAGCGAGTTCGCCCTTCTCATCAACATAGCCGAACGGAGGCGTGCCCTCCTGTGCGCCGGCAATGATCTTCTTGTTCTGCAGCACACGGTCGTACTTGCTCTGGACCTGGGCTTCCGCGCTCGCCATTGCGAGCGGGAGAAGACTGAGGCCCACAGCAACGCGCAGGCTGGCGGAAAGCAAAACTCGCAGGTTCATGTCAGTCCCTCCACAGGATGATCGCAAGTGCCGTCAGGCACTGGCGCAGGGATAGGCTCCAGGGATTCCGCCGTGTCTTGTCGCTGCTGTCCAGATAGACCCGCGATCGCGTGGCCGGCTTAAAGTCCGCAGAAACCCGCGTTACCCGATCAATGTGCATGTGGCTGACGGGGGCTGTCCAATCCCCTGTTTGTATAGCGATCATCAGATTTATTTATCGGCTGCTTTACACGTATCGAGACGCGCGACAGGATGCTGCGCATGATCGATCTGCGAAACCTCGAGACCTTCGTCTGGGTGGCGCGGCTAGGCGGCTTTCGCCTTGCCGCCGAAAAGCTCAATATGACCCAGCCGGCGATCTCGGCACGGATCTCACTGCTCGAAGAGGACCTGCGCCTGCAATTGTTCGAAACGCGCCCGCGCCGCGGCGTGCTTACGCCATCGGGGCAGGAATTGCTGCGCTACGCCGAGCGCATCCTCGCCTTGAAAGACGACATGGTGCGCGCGGTCGGTGGGACCACGTCCTATAAGGTTGCACTCAAGATCGGCGTTCCGGAAACCATCGTCCATACCTGGCTTGCGATCCTCGTCGACACGCTTTCGCGCAACCACCCAACGCTGACGCTCGATGTCGAGGTCGATTCGACCACCAATCTGCGCGAAGGCATTTCGACTGGCCGGCTCGATATCGCGATCACCAACGGCCCCTGCAACGACCCAAAGATCCGTTCGGAATTTCTCTGTGCCTTCCCAATGGCGTGGATGGCGAGCACGTCGCTGCCGATCGAGCGGAACGGCGCAGATCTCGCGTCGCTCACCGCCTATCCGGTCATCACCTTCCGGCGCGGTACCGCGCCCTATGGCACCATCCGCGAGTTTCTCGACCGAAACGGCTTCGCAACCGCCCGCATGTTCGCGAGTTCGGCAATTGCCGGCATTGTTCGCATGGGGCTTGATGGCATTGGCACCTGCGTGCTGCCGCCGGCGGTCCTGCAGCAGGAACTGCTTGATGGGCGCATGGTCATCCTCGATGCCGGCATCAAGCTTCCCCCCCTCGACTTCTACGTCAACGCCTCGCGCGATAACGATGTCTGGCTCACGCAACAGATCACGGACACGACGATAAAGGTTGCGCGAGCCAGTCTTGAACGCCTCGCAGCGGATCAAAGAATTTGATCGGCGGAATCCAAATTCAAAATTAGACCGGCTCCCTGTCCTGGCGCAAAACGTCATTCGATTGCTCGTGCCGTTCTGGTACCGGGCCATTCAGGCGTTCATCATGGACATGCAATTCCAAAGATCGTACCGCGTCGGCATCGATGTGGGAGGAACATTTACCGACGTCGTTGCCACCGGTGCGGACGGGCGGATCCTCGTGCGAAAGGTGGCCTCGACCCCCGGCGATCTCAGCCTTGGCAGCGCGCAAGGCGTAGCTGAACTCCTTGCGGCAAATGGCATTCGCACCGAAGAGGTCGACGTCGTCGTCCACGCCACAACGACCGCCACCAATGCCGTGCTTGAGGCCAAGGGTGCGCGGACCGCGCTCATCACCACGGCCGGCTTTCGCGATATCCTGGAATTCCGGCGCGTGCGTGTGCCGGAGCTTTACAATCTTGCTTATGTCAAGCCGGCTCCACTTGTGCCGCGCCAACTGCGCTTCGAGGTATCCGAGCGACTTGGCCCCGTGGGCCAGGTCTGGCGGCCGCTCGACGAGAACAGCGTGCGAACGGCAGCTGCACGCATCGCGGCCTCTGGTGCTGAGGCGGTAGCCATCTGTCTGTTGCATTCTTACGCCAATCCCGCGCACGAGAAGCGCGTGCGTGCCATCGTCGAAGAAGTGCTCGGCGACAAAGTGTTCGTGACATGCTCGCATGAAATCCTGCCCGAGATGCGTGAGTATGAGCGCACCAGCACCACCGTCATCAACGCCTATCTCGGCCCGGTCATGAAGGCCTACCTCAAACGCCTTGAGGAGAGGCTGATCGAA
>JAPLOV010000140.1 GCA_026400565.1 Hyphomicrobiales bacterium
ACTGCTGCGCCGCAACACCCTGTGCCCCAGCCTTGCCGCTGACCAGTCGTTCGGCAAAGGATGTGGCATTGTTGGCCAGATCGCCCTCTGTGATGACATCGATCAGGCCGCGTTCCAGCGCCTCGGCCGCGCCCATCATCCGTCCGGTGGCCACCATCTCGATCGCTGCCGCCATGCCGATCAGCCGCGGCATGCGCTGCGTGCCGCCGGCACCGGGGATGAGACCAAGCTTGACCTCCGGCAGGCCCAGCTTTGCGCCGGAATCGGCGATGCGCCCATGGCAGGCGAGGGCGATTTCGCAGCCGCCACCCAGCGCCGTGCCATGGATGGCGGCGATCACGGGTTTGGTGCAGGCCTCGATCTCCTGGCACAGGGCCGGCAGCGAGGGCTCACCCGGCGGCTGGCCGAACTCGCGGATATCCGCGCCTGCCACGAACGTGCGGCCTTCGCACAGGATGATGATCGCGGTGACATCTGCGTCCGCTTCCGCCGCCGTCAATGCCCGCTGCACGCCGCTTCGCACCGCATGGGAGGCGGCATTGACCGGCGGGCTATCGATCACGATCAGGCCAAAACGGCCCCGCCTGCGAGCCGTTACGGGGTGGGGTGAGGAGTCCATGGATGATCCAGATAACACGCAAGGCTGTATCCGACAGCTAGGACGCGGTCAGGTTTGCTTGCAAGGGCATGGGATTAAAGGGCAGCCGCGGCCTCTGGTCGACAGCGGGCTCCCGAGAATGATGATATCGCAACGATGCATCACGGGCGCTGTTAGTCCTGCCACGGGTGCGCTCATCCCGCATCCCTGACCATACAGCATCAGTGCTTGCAGAATTTGTCGTAGATCAGTCGGATGACATTGCGGGTATCTTCATCAGACAAGCTGTACCAGATGGTCTTTCCGTCGCGCCGCGTGGTGACGAGACCATCGGCCCTGAGCCGCGCCAGTTGCTGCGAGACGGTGGGCTGCCTGAGAGCCAGCAAGGTTTCGAGTTCGCTTACCGAGCGCTCGCGCTCGGACAGGAAGCACAGCAGCATGAGCCGGCTCTCATGGGCCAGCGCCTTGAGATAGTCGCTGGCATTGCGGGCATTCTGCATCATGCGCGCGACGTCGGGCGAGCCCGCAGCGTCAGGCACGGCAGGCTCTGGTATATCGGCTGTCGGGTGCGGTCTATCCATTGGGTGCCTGTCCAGCCTGCTTGCGAGAGAGCCTAGATATCATATCACTGAACAGGCCCCAGAAGAAATCGGGCCCCGGATAGCCGACGATTCGACCGACCTCGCGGCCCTCGTCATCGATCAGGACGAAGGTGGGAGAGATCCTCACAGGCAGGGCCAGTGTCACACCCTGAGGCGCTGCCGCCGGCATCTCGATGCTGCGCAAGGGAGCGCGCTGGCCCTCCGGCGTGCGCGGATAGGCAACGCCGACCTCCTGCTTCCAGCGCAGGCACCAGGGACAGCCGCGCTCCTCGAACATCAGCAGTTCTGCCGCGCGGCCATGCGCCGGCACCAAAAGGCCGGCGATCAGCAGCAAGAGGGAAAGAGCGCGATGATTCACAGGTAAGCGGATCAGTCCAAGGGAGCCAGACCTCGGCGAAGGCGGCGCCGGGCGGACGTGAGGGGTGGCAGATTACAAGATCATATCATATGCCTTGAAGCGAATGTATCATCAATGTCAGCCGTTGGGGAGAGGCCAGCATGAGAAGTCTGATCCGTACATGACGAACGGGCGCATGATGGATGGGCACGTGCCGCAGGCAACGTCGCCCGACGGTGCCATGCGGCTCGCAGGCTCGCGCCGGCTATGAGCCTCGATGTCAGCCTCGGCGCGGCCTTTCTGGCCGGCATCATATCGTTTCTCGCCCCGTGCGTGCTGCCGCTTGTGCCGGGCTATCTCGCCTGGCTGGCCGGCATCAGCCTTGGTGAGGCGGAGCGGGCGCGCCTTCGGGTGCTGGCCAGCGCAACGCTCTTCGTGCTGGGTTTCTCGACTGTTTTCGTCGTCCTGGGGGCCACGGCCTCGTTTGCGGGTCGGCTGCTGAACCAGCACATGGCGGCGCTGTCGATTGTTGCCGGTGTAATCATCATATTGTTCGGCCTGCACCAGCTCGGCCTGCTGCGATTCGGCCTGCTCGATCGCGAGGCCCGCATAGCGGTGCCCGTCCGGCCACCAGGTCTCGTAGGGGCTTATCTTGTAGGGCTCGCCTTCGGGTTCGGCTGGACACCTTGCGCCGGGCCGGTCCTGTCGGTGATCCTGATGCTGGCCGGCACCGAGGCCAGCGTGCTGCGCGGCTCGATGCTGCTGGGCGCCTATTCGGCCGGGCTTGGGCTGCCGTTCCTCGCGGCGGCCTTCTTCGCCAGTGCGTTCCAGCGCTTCATGCAGCGCTTCCGGCGGCATATGCCGTTCGTCGACAAGGCGATGGGGCTGGTGCTGGTCCTGACGGGTCTGCTGTTCATCACAGGCACGATCAACCGCATCGGCTTCTGGCTCTACGAGAAGTTGCCCTGGCTGGGCAGCATCGGCTGACACCGCAGGTGCGCCAGCCGATGCTGGCTCCGGCTATTTGTTCACCGGGCTTTCGGGGTCGTAGAGGTAGGCGACAACATCCTTGATCTGTTCATCGCTGAGGAACTTGGCGTGCCCGAAGCGCGGCATCTGCGAGCACGGCAGCACCGACATCGAGTTGTAGATCTTGGCGTAGGTCTTGCGGGCTTCGGCAGCATCGAAGCGGTGCAGCTTGCCATAGCCGTTCAGTGATGGGCCAAGCGTGCCGAAGGAAACCTCCGCCTTCGACATCTGGTGGCAGGCATAGCAGTTTCCGCCCCGGTAGGTGTTGGCCTGATCGCTGAACTGGCCGCCAGTGCCGCGCTGGGCCACCTGCGCGCCCTTCTTCCAGTCGCCCAGAACCTTGCCATCGGCGGGAAAGACCACGGTGGCGCTCTCGCGGTCCCGGATCTGGTCGAACAGCGGGCCGGTCGGCTCGTTGTTGCTGGCGGTACAGGCTTTCTGCGTGGCGTCCTGGTCAACGCGGGCGCGCCAATCACCGGTTGTGCTTTTCCAGGTCGCTGCCACGAAAGCTTCCACGACGGCGGGATCGGCCTGCGGTGCCGGGCTCTGGGCGGCAGCAGGTGTCGCAAGCGCCAGGGCCGAAGCGGCAAGGATAAGCAAGATGATGCGGGTCATGGGGGCTCTCCTTAGCGCTTGATCGAGGGCACGGCGATCTCGCCGCCCTGTGCCTGTTTCATCATGAACACGGTCAGCGCCGTCAGCCCGTCTGACGCATAGTCGGGCGCCGGCATTCGCATCTGGCGATAGCAGTCCCACAGGCGGTGCTGCATGGTGCGCATCTGCGACTGGCTGACCCTGTAGGTCGGCCACGAGCCCATCGTCTCCTGCGCCGCCTTGCCGGGTTTCGAGAAGTCCGGCAGGCCCTGAAGCCTGATCCGCTTGCCTTCCGCCGCGTGGCAGGTGGCGCAGGAAAAGTCCATCACGGCGGAGCGGCGGTAGAACATCGCTTCGCCGACGCTAAGCATTTCCTGCTCCTTGGGGTGGCTGACCTGCGGCTCGATCTTCATGCCGCTCGACTTGTTGGCGATGAAGCCGACGAGGTCCTCCATGTCCGACACCCGGCCCGGCCCCGAGAAGCGGCGGGCGATCACGTCCTTGGTGTCGAGTTCCTGAAGGGTCGTCATGCAGAACAACAGGCGCTGTTCGAGGTCCATCACCTTGCCGGCATCGGCAAAGTAGCGCGGCAACTTCGCATAGGCGCCTTCAAGCTTGCCAGTCCCGACGCCGAGATCGCAGGTTTCGAGCGAAACGTTTTTTGCGCCACGCTTCAGGCTCCACAATTGCTCGCCACGGTCGACGTTCAGGAAACCGGGGTTCGACATCGGGTCGGAGATCATCGCGCGGTAGCGTTCGATCTCCTTCTCGCTCAGGTCCTGCTCCGGTTGCTGGCCTTGTGCATGGCCACCGGCCAGAAGTCCGACGCCGAGAACGGCGCACGCAGCTGTCAACGCGGCGATCGCCGACGTTCTGATCCTCATGGTTTCCTCCATCGGACGCTGTTCAGGATTGCGTCTCATTGTGCAGCGCAGCGACGAATTGCCCTCGACAACGCCTTAGGGAACACCTTACATTCAGAAAATAGAATATCAATAGTTCGTCGCGATTTGTTGGAAACATCGGATCAAAGCAAGCGCGGCCGGTGCCGGATCTGGTGCCGCCGAACCAACAAGAACAGGCATGGGAGGAAACACGGATGGACACCCTGACACGAGAGCCGACCCGGCGGTTTGCCCTGGCGGCCGGGGCACTCGCCTTCGCCGCTGCCGCGATCGCGCCGCGCTTGGCGTTCGCCAAGCCTTCGGATGTGGAGGCAGAATTTGCCAAGCTGCTGGGCGGCAAGAAGCCGTCCGATGGCCGGATCAAGCTCGACCTGCCGGCCATCGCCGAGAACGGCCTCGTTGTTCCGCTGGGTGTCGACATCGACAGCCCGATGACCGACGCTGACCATGTCAAGGCCGTGCATGTCTTTGCCGATGGCAACCCGCAGCCCGGCGTGGTGTCGTTCTACTTCACGCCACAGTGCGGCAAGGCTGCGGCCTCGACTCGCATCCGCCTCGCCCAGACCCAGAACATCGTGGCGCTCGTCGAGATGTCCAACGGCTCCTTCTTCACCGCCAGCCAGGAGGTGAAGGTGACCATCGGCGGCTGCGGCGGCTAGTCCCGCCAGCGGTCAGGCATTCCAACCAAGAATCCAACCGGGAATACGGCAGTCTGTCCGCCCAAGGGGCCGATCGGAAAGCCGAACAGGAAGGGAAGAAACACCATGTCCACACGTCCGACACCCCGCGTCCGCCTGCCAGCCACGGCCAAGGCTGGCGAGATGATCGAGATCAAGTCGCTGATTTCGCACGAGATGGAGAGCGGCCAGCGTCGTGATGCGCAAGGGGCCAACATCCCGCGCAAGATCATCAAGGGCTTCCGCGCCACGTTCAATGGCAAGGAAGTCTTCCGCGCCGACTGGCATCCGGCGATCTCGGCGAACCCCTACCAGTCCTTCTTCGTCAAGGCGACGGAGAGCGGCGAGTTCGAGTTCACATGGTCCGACGATGACGGCTCGAACTACGTAGCCAAGAATAAGATCACGGTCGCCTGACCACCGCTGGTGGTGCCATCCCGGCCAACGGGCCGGGATCAGGACCTGACGTGCATCGTTTGGTGCGCCTGCCCGGATCAGGGGCGGGTTGAGGCTGTAGTATCAAAACCGTCGATCGAGAGCGGAGGCTATCGCATCCCATGATCTCCAGACGCGACTTCATGCAGGCTGCCGGTGCTGCGGCCATGGTCACCGGCCTCGGCGGTGGACTGCTCGGGAAAGCTGCCGCACAAGGCCGGCTGACCGAGGCAGAACTGCTGCGCTTTCCGGCCACCGGGAACGTCACACTGGTCCATATCACTGACCTGCACGCGCAACTGGTGCCGATCTACTACCGGGAGCCGAGCTGGAACCTTGGTGTCGGCGAGGCCGCCGGCCTGCCGCCGCACCTGACCGGGCAGCGTTTCCTCAGCCACTACAACATCGCGGCAAAGACGCCCGAGGCCCATGCGCTGACCGATCAGGATTTCGCTGAACTGGCGAAAAGCCATGGCCGCATGGGTGGAATCGACCGCATCGCCACCGTCATCAAGGCGATCCGGGCCGAGCGCGGCAACCGCGTGCTGCTGCTCGATGGTGGTGACACCTGGACCAATTCCTGGACCTCGCTCCGGACCAAGGCCGCCGACATCGTCGATGTGATGAACGCACTCAAGCCCGACGCCATGACCGGGCACTGGGAGTTCACCCTTGGCGAGGCCCGCGTCGAGGAGATCGTCAAGGCGCTGCCGTTCCCGTTCCTGGCCCAGAACGTCCGCGACACCGACTTCGAGGAAAAGGTGTTCGAGCCGCGCCGCAGCTTCGAGCGGGGCGGGGTGCGCATCGCCGTGATCGGGCAAGCCTATCCTTACACCCCGATTGCCAATCCGCGCTGGATGTTTCCCAAGTGGACGATGGGCATCCGCGAAGATGACGTGCAGAAGCAGGTCGACGAGGCCCGCGCGGAAGGCGCCGATCTGGTCGTCCTGCTCTCGCACAATGGCTTCGACATGGACCGCAAGATGGCGAGCCGGGTGAAGGGCATCGATGTCATCCTCACCGCGCATACCCATGATGCGCTGCCCCAGGTGCTGAGCGTCGGCAAGACGCTGCTGGTGGCGTCCGGCTCGCATGGCAAGTTCGTTTCGCGGCTCGATCTCGATGTCCGGGACAAGCAGATCAAGGGTTACTCCTACCGCCTGATCCCGGTCTTCGCCGATGCGATTGCGCCGGACCCGGAGGTGGCGGCGCT
>JAPLOV010000175.1 GCA_026400565.1 Hyphomicrobiales bacterium
CAGGCACAATTTCAAGGCGGTGGCGCTGCACGGCGATCTCGACCAGCGCTCGCGCATGGCCGCGCTCGATGCCTTCAAGACGGGTGATGCCAACATCCTCGTGGCCTCTGACGTCGCGGCACGCGGGCTCGACATCCCTGATGTCAGCCATGTGTTCAACTACGACGTGCCGTTCCATGCTGATGATTATGTGCACCGCATCGGCCGTACGGGCCGGGCCGGGAGGCTTGGCGCGGCATTCTCGATTGTCACTCGGCATGACGAGAAATCGATCAGCGCCATCGAAAAGCTGATTGGCCAGACGATTGCCTGGGCTGGTCCGACACTGAGCGAACTGGGGCCATCCACCGCCAGCGAAGATGATCGCGGCAGCGGGCGCGGCGCAGGGCGTGGCTCCGACCGGGGCGGCTCACGCGGCGCAGGACGCGGCGGAAGAGACCGGGCTCCGGGCCGCGACCGCGCTCCGCGCGAGCGCAGCGAGGGCTATGCCACGAGCAGCGCCGATCAGGCGCCGGTGGACAGGACTATCAGCGAGCCTGTGGCCGACCGGCCAGCCCGCAGGCGGCGCGCCGAGGTGCAGACCCCGGCAGCGAGCAGGCCAGAGGCCGCTCCGCGTCCGGCAACGCCACGCCGCACCGAGGCGGACAGCGCGCGCCCTGCACCGAAGCGCGAGGCTAAACCCCGGTCGCGCGAGAGCGGCCGTGACCATGAGGCTGATGACAGGCCGGTCAAGGGTCTGGGCGACCATATGCCAGCCTTCCTGCTCCGTCCGGGCAGGAAATGAACCGGGCGGAGAACCCCTCGATACGATCTGGACACGTCCAGACACAAACTTAGAGAACTCTTAGCGACCTGTTGCTAAATCATATCAGGTTTGATGTGAGATTCGGATAGATGACGACCGAAGCAGAGGCGGCACAGGGCATGACGATCGCGGCCCGCGTTGTGGAAGAGCTCTGTGGCCACGGTGTCCAGCCCAACCCTCATGCCTTTGCCGTGTGGCACACGTATCTGACAGGCAGTGATGCTGCCCTCAGCGCCGCCGTAAAGAGGCAGCTCGATCAGAAGCTTCCGATCACGGTCGACCTCATCGAGGAACTGCACGAGAACCACATCGTCAGCGGTCGCGCCTTGCGGGTAGCGGAGCGGTCAGGCCGCGCCATCATGATGGAGATCGACGGCATCGTCGAACTGATCCGCCTGTCCCTTGGCTCCAGCAGCACATACAGCGCCACCTTGTCGAACCTGCTCGGCGAGATGGTCAGCACCAACGATCCGTCGGCACTCAAGGAAATCGTCTCGACGCTGGTCAAGGCGACGGAGGATACCCGGGGCATCAATACCCAGCTGGAAAAGGGCTTGAGAACCGCGCGCGCCGAAGTCGATGAACTGCGCAAGGTACTGGAAGATACGCGGACCGAAGCTCTCAAGGATGCGCTTACCGGCATCTCCAACCGCAAGCATTTCGAGCAGTCGCTTCTGGCTGCCATCGAGAGCGCCACCAGCACGCGCCGCCCATCCGCACTGCTGATGGTCGACATCGATCACTTCAAGCAGTTCAACGACCTGCACGGCCACCTGACCGGCGACAAGGTTTTGCGGGTGGTGGCACTGGCGCTGCGCGAGAAATTCCCGGCGCGGGCCACAGTGGCGCGCTATGGCGGCGAGGAGTTCGCCATCATCCTCCCCGACGGGGACACGATGGCGGGGTGGGTCGGCGCAGAGGCAGCGCGCCAAAGCATTCTGGCGCGCGAACTGGTCAAGCGCTCGACCGGCGAGAGGATCGGGCGCATCACCATATCGGTCGGTGTCGGCACCTGGAAGCGTTTAGACACGGGCCTCAGCCTGATCGCGCGCGC
>JAPLOV010000093.1 GCA_026400565.1 Hyphomicrobiales bacterium
GTGGCTTCGTTACCGCTGGTCGCGCTGCGTCATTCTTCGAATATTACGGAGAAGACTTTTTCTGGAACTTCGGTGCTATTTCCGGCACGCAGGGTTCTAACGTAAACCTGCTCGCCTACACCGCCAACTTCGGCGGCGGCTTCACCGGTACCCTCAGCATCGAAGACCGCGGCGTGAGCGATCTGGCCTCGAATGCGGTTGTTGCTGGTGTTGCCAACGTTGGTGGCGTCCCCACCGCCGTAGCGGCTGTCGCCAACACCAACCTCCTTTACCGGGGCCGTTCCTATCCGGATCTGGTTGGTACCCTGCGCCTCGCCCAGGGTTGGGGCACTGGCCAGTTCAGCGCCGCTATCCGCGACGTTGCTGTCCAGAACTACAGCCTGACAGCTCCGCGCAACAGCTCCTCGACCGGCTACGCCCTGCTCGGTGGCGTGACAGTCAATCTGCCCGCTATCGGTGCCAGCTCGGCCCTCGTGTTTGAAGGCACTTACACCAAGGGTATGCTGAACTACATCGGCCTCGGCTCCTCGGCTCGCGTCGGCTATGCCAACGTCGTTGTGGCTGACGTCGCAACCAATGCCGCCACTGGTCTGTCCAGACTTGGCGAAGGTTACTCGCTGCTGGCCGCGCTCCGCGCTCAGTGGACACCGGTCCTGCGTCAGCATATCTTCGCTGGCTACACCAACGTGAGCTACGGCTCGCTTGGCAATGCTCCGATCATCGCCGCTACTCTTCCAGGTCTGTCCTCAACCACTGGCCTGCGCTCGTTCTCGAAGTTCGAGATCGGCACCAACTTCCAGTACACCTGGGCCCCCGGCCTCAACCTCGGTGTGGAAGTTGTTTACCAGAACGTCGACCCGAGGGGCAGCTTCAACTACACCAACTCCAGTGGCGTTCTTCTCCGCACCGGTTCGGAATCTGCTGTCGAAGGTCGCCTCCGCATCCAGCGCGACTTCTGATTACTCTCCCCTCGGGGATTGTGTCAGGGAAGGCCCGGGGGAACCCGGGCCTTCTTTTTTGCGTTGACCGGTTCCAAACATTGGCGTGTTCCGCAGAATACGCCCCAGACTGTGCCAGACACTGTCATCGTGCGAGTATACTTGCCGCAAATGCCTTCGGGGCCGGTGACAGAAACCATGTTCGCGCAAGACTTTGGCGCGACACAGGTTATTTCGCTGCTCTACACTTGACTCCCATCCGCTTTCCCAGCCCAAATGATTGATGAAGGGTGATGAAGATCAGTTTGGCTGGTCGTCGTCCGAAACCGGGGCGGCCCTGCGCTCCCTGGTGCACTCCGGCAAGGGCCGCCTGGCGGCTCATCAGAAGAAACATGAGGGGGCGGACAATGTGTCAGCCGAAGAAGTGGTGGTGGGGGCTGTTGCCATTGGCTCTGCTCTGGGTGTTCGCCATGTGGCAGAAGGCCGGCCCGGTTGCCGCCGATGTCAAGGCGCGGGCCGAGAGTGCGGGCCTTGCCGTCGCCGGCCTCACGCCGGGCCTCGCTCCGCTCGCCGCCAGCGTCGCCGGCCGCGATGTCACGCTCGCCGGTGATGTCCGCGCGCCCGACCTGCAGTCTGGCACCTTGCGCGCCGTCGATGCCGAGTTCGGCGTCCGCCGCGTTGATGGTAGCCTCAGGCTGGCGCAGGGCCAGCGCCCCTATACATGGTCTGCTCAGCGCGACGGTAACCGCGTCACACTGACCGGCTTCGTGCCTGACAACACGGCCAAGGCCGCCAATGCCGCCGCTGCCGCCCGCGTCTTCCCCAACGCTCAGGTCGATGACCAGCAGCGCGTCGCCTTTGGCGCGCCGGCCGGTTTTGCCGCCGCCGCCGCCGCTGGCCTCGCCGAGCTTGGCAGTCTCACCAGTGGCAAGGCCTCGATCAACGACGGCAACTTCTGCTTTGAGGGTGCTGCCGCCACATCCGACGGCTATCTTGCGCTGCTGCCCCGCCTCGCCAACCCACCGCAAGGCTTCACGCGGGCGGCTTGCGCGGTCACGCCGCCGACCGTGACACCTTATCTTTGGTCTGCTGCCAAGGCCGCTTCCGGCGCAATCACCCTGTCCGGCTTCTATCCGTCGGATTCCGTGCGCGCGGAGATCAACACCGCCGTGCGCGCCGCAGCGCCCGGTGCTGCCGTCACAGACGCCATGAAGCCCGCACTGGGCGCACCGGCCAGCCTGACGGGCATTGTCGCCGCTGGCATGGGCCAGCTCTCGCGCATGGTGGAAGGCACGGCCTCGATCTCCAACACGATCTTCAATGTCGTCGGTCGCGGCCCCGCCAGCTTCGAGGCGTGTGATGCGCTGCGCCGCGGCGTGGCTGGCCAACTGTTGCAGGGCTTCTCGCTCGGCAATGCCGCAATCGAATGCCCGGCCCCGCCACCGCCCCCCGTGGCGCTGAGCTGGTCGGCTGTGAAGAACCCTACCGGCATCGTGCTCTCGGGCATGGCCCCGTCTGCCGCGGCCAAGGCTGCGGTAGCCGCCGCCGCCGTGATCGCCACGACCGGCACCGTCACCGACAATCTGGTCGTGCAAGGCAACATTGATGGCAACATCGCCAGTCCGCCCGATTATGCGGCCGCCACCAACTTCGCGCTCGGCCAGCTGGCCGCCCTGAGCACTGGCCAGGCCTCGCTCAATGGCCCGGCCCTGGTCGTCACCGGCAACGCGCCGAACGCGGCCATCAAGACCAGCGTGGATGCAGCGCTCGCTGCAGCCCTGCCTGCTGGCATGCGCCTCGCACGCGCTGACGTCGTGGCCCCGGCTCCGCCGCCACCCCCGCCGCCGGCGCCGGTCGTGGCCGCACCGCCTCCGCCACAGCCTGTGCCGCTGGTCTGGGCCGCTGCGAAAGACAACAACGGCATCACCCTGACCGGTCTGGTTCCGTCTGATGCGGTCCGCTCCACCATCATTGCGGCGGCCCGCGCAGCCACCACAGGAGCCGTGATCGACAACATGCGCCTTCAGGCCGTGGTCGCCACGCCGCCGGATCAGGCGGCTTCCGCCGCCTTCGCGCTCCAGCAGCTTGGCCGGCTCTCGACCGGGCAGGCTGCGCTCGCTGGCCCGGCCCTGACGCTGAGCGGTATTGCCGGCTCACCGGACGCCAAGCGCATGGTCGATCAGGCCATGACCGGCACCTTGCCGGGCGCGGCCCGCCTCGCACAGCTCGGCGTCGCCGTCCGGCCCTATGCCATGGAGGCGCAGGCCGACAAGTCTGGCATCGCGCTCACCGGCTATGTGCCGGATCAGGCGACGCGCACCGAACTGGTCAACGCGGCCGAGGCCGCCGGCTTCCGCGGCAAGATCCGGGATGAACTCCAGATCGTCGGTGGCGCACCCGCCAACTTCGGTGGCGCGACCCGCGTGGCGCTGTCGAACCTGCTCAGGCTCGATCTCGGCACCGTCCGGGTCGATGACCAGACGATTTCGCTTCAGGGCCTGACCTGCCGCGATGTCATCAAGCAGGAGGTCGAGACCGGCTCCCGTGTCGGCCTGCCAGTCGGCTTCGCCGGCCAGGGGCAGGTCAGTATCCGCCAGACAGGCTGCACCAACTGCCAGCTTGAATTGGACAGCGCCACAAAGGGACGCGCCATCCTGTTCCAGCAGAGCAGTGATGAACTTGCAGCTGATGCCAGCACCGTCGCGGTCGTCGACGAGGTTGCCCGCGTGCTGCAGGCCTGCCCGACAGCCCGGATCGCGGTCGAGGGCCACACCAACCTCGATGGCGATCGCCGTGGCTATCCGAACAAGGCCTTGTCCGAAAGGCGGGCCCAGGCCGTGATCGGTGCCCTTGTGGCGCGCGGCGTCGCTGCAAGCCGCTTCATGCCGGTCGGTTTCGGCGCGGACAAGCCGCTGATCCCGCACGGGACAGCGGCCGCCCGCGAGCAGAACCGCCGCGTGCAATTCACCATCGTCAATCCGTGAGCGAGGGGGCAAGAACATGTATTATCTGATCTCCCAATTTGGCTGGTATCTTCTGGCCGCGTTGATCATCGGCCTCATCATGGGCTGGCTGACCTACCGCGATGAAAAGCGCCAGTGGGGCTGGCTGCCGCTAGGCCTGCTGGTGGCGCTCATTGCGCTGCTGCTGACCTGGTTCCGCGTCATCAACGGCCTGGCGGCGCTATGGATCGAGACAGGCCTTCTGATGTTCGCGCTGTTCCTGGCGGGCTGCTGCATTGGCTGCCTGTTCAGGCAAGCCTTTGGCGGCCCCGAGCCGACCGGCGGCGTGCGTGAATGGCACAAGAACCTCGGTGATGCCGGTCCAGGCATCGGCACGGGCCTGATGGCCGGCGGCGCGCGCGAGTGGCACAGGGATCTGACAGGCGCAGCACCTTCAGCCCCAACTGCTGCACCGACTGCCGCTGCCCCCGCTGCCGCAGCTCCGCTCATGGCAGCCGCTCCCGCTGTCATGCCCAAGGTCGAGGGTGAAAATCTGATTGCCGGCAAGCGTCCGCTCTGCATGGTCTCGGCATCTGGCATTTCGACCAGATCGCCGCATGGACGCGTGACAACGCGCTGTGGGTCGGCTCCTATCTGGCCTTCCCGGGGCGCATCGAGCGCGAGGAGTGGGTGGCCCAGGCCGCTGAACTCGCAGCCGGCAAGGAAACGGCCTTCGCGGCGCGCGTCAAGCGCGGCGAGGTAACGACCTCCAAGGATGATGGCACCCTGGGGCAGGGCAATATCGAGAAGCTCGACAAGCCCAAGGGCGGCAAGACCTCCTGACCGACGGTCGCTCCGGTCTTCAGATCCACGGCGGAAGCGCAACGAGCGATAAGGCCCGGATCACGCATCCGGGCCTTTTTGCGTGGAGGATCACCGGCCTGGAGCAGGTTGCTGCAAAGCGAAACCCGCCTTTCGCCGAAAGCAGCATGATCTAGTGGCGGGCGTCATCTGCCCGCGCGCACAGCCGGGCGATGCGGCTGAGGAGATCCTTGCCGGCAAGGATCGGCGCGTGCCCTTGCCCCGCCACGGTGAAGCCCTCGCAAGCCGGGTGGCGGGCCACCATCGCATTGACCGTCGCATCGGAGAGCAGGTCCGAGCAGGCACCGCGCACCACCAGCATGGGTGCATGCTTCAGCCCGTCGAAGAACGGCCAGAGCACAGGCAACGGCGCTTCGAGGTCAAGCTGTTCCAGCGTTTTCATCAGGGCCGTGTCGTAGTCTGGCACGAGCCGGCCATCTGCTTCCTTCCAGGTACGGCGGGCATAGCCGTCCCATTCCTCCGCATTCAGGATGGGGAACTGCGCGCCAAAGACCTGCCTGAGGATGTCGCTGGCTTCGGCCCATGTGCGCGGGGCCGGCAGTTTGCCCACATATCCCCTGATGCGGATCAGCCCCTGCGCGTCCAGCACCGGGCCGATATCGTTCAGCACCACGCCCTTGATCGCGCCGGGCCGGACCGGTGCCATGGACATGGTGATCAGCCCGCCGCGCGAGGTGCCAACGAAGACCGCCTCGTGGATGCCGGTAGCGGCCAGCACCTGCAACACGTCGTCCAGCTCAACCTTGAGGTCGTAGTTGCTCCACGTCCTGTCGTATTCCGAGCGCCCGCGCCCGCGATAGTCGAGCGCGATGACGCGGCGCGGACGGCGGGCATCGTGGCTGAGCGCCAGTGCCAATTCGTGGAAATCCGCCGAGGTGCGCGCCAGTCCGGGCAGGCACACCACGGGCAGGGCAGGGTGTGACGCCTCGCCATAATCCCGAACATGCAGTTTCAGCCCGTCACGCGCGCTGATGAACAGGCTGCGATACTCCGCAATGTCGGTCATGGTGGCTGTCCGTCGGCAGATAATTCGAGAAGGCGCGCGAAAATATTAGAAAGGGGCTTGGCGAGGACGGAAGAAAGGAAGCATCGTCATCCGGCCAAGGAAGACGTCAAACTCAGGCAATTTCATACGTCACTTTGCATCCTTGGCGAAGTACGTGGCCGCTTTTTTCCGATGTCGCGCTCCTCGGTAACCCGCTGCAGTTCACGTTTCAGGCTGCGCACGCCGATCAGCGATAACGCCATCGTCAGCCTGCCCGCCGTGGTCGCCTGACATCAACCGTCAAGGCCAATCCCGATAGCGGTCAGTGGTCAGAAACTAGACCACGATTTGGGACACGCCCCGGGCCAGCGGAATGAAAATGCCTATTCGTCCACGCTTTGCAGCGCCCGTAGCTTGTCGGCGTCAACGATCCGGATGCTGCGATAGCTGACATCGATCAAGCCAAGCTGCTCCAAACGAGACAAATA
>JAPLOV010000263.1 GCA_026400565.1 Hyphomicrobiales bacterium
CGAAAGCAATCCCGCACGCCATGCGTGATGGTCACTGACAAGCCCGGTTCTGATGGCGCGGCCCGATCCGGGATGCGCCTGAATGCCGAGCATCGCCAGCACATGGGCCTAAACCACATGGGCCTCAACAACCGGGCAGAGAATGCGCATCTGCCCACGCGGCGGCGCAAGAGGATCATGAAGAGGATCATGAAGTGGATCATGAAGCGGTTCACATCCGCCCGACACCTGAAGCGCCTCGTCTTTATCCACGATGGGGTCGCCAACCTCCACACCTGTCCCCGCCACGCCATGTCGTCATCTGACGATCGCGCGCTTCGTTCCGAGGCGATGGTCGCGTGGCGCGAAATCGCCGAACTGGGCATCGCTGCGTAGCGCCAGGGGAAAGCGCCCCGTCTTCGTGCGACCGCCGTTCGGCAAGTTGACAGTACCGCCGTCACCACGGGCATAGACATAGATGCCACTGCCACCGGCTCCGACCAGTACGTCATCACCTTTGCCGCCCACCATGACATCGGCAATTTCTGAGCCGGCAAAGCCATCATTCTGCATGCCGCCCTGGATCGCCTCGCCCGAGGCGAAGCGCGTTGCGATCTGGCGAAGGGCAGGATCGGTAATGTCGGCAAACCGCCCTTGCATGAATTCCCGGTAAGCGGTCGCTGATCCCTCGAACGCAAAGGTCGTGGCGCCCTTCAGGCCTGACAGCGCCGCCTCATACCAGGCCACAGCCGCGCCAAAGGCCGACGGCGCGGTCGACTTGATCAGATCGACCACTGCTCCAGGGTTGGCAGGCGATCTTCCACATGACAGTGCCCCTTAAACTCAGCTCTGAGATGATAATCGCGATTTGAGTGATTGATATTTGCGGACGTTGTAGTTGATATCCGCGCCCATCTTGCATATGAAGTGCGGATGGCAGAAGCAAACACGCCGTGCCCCTTGTTTCGTCGCTATGCGGAGGCCAAAGTGGCCACTGCACTTGAGGACACGCGCGTCGTGCTGGTTGTCGGCCCGCGCCAGGCCGGCAAGACCACGCTTGTCCGCCGTTTTGTCACCAAGGACCGGCCCTACCTCACACTCGACGATGATGCGACAGCTGAACAGGCCCGAACCGACCCTGTCGCGTTCGTGCGCGGACTTGGCGCTGCCGTCATCGACGAGATTCAGCGCGTTCCGCAGCTTCTCCTCGCCATCAAGCAGAGCGTCGATACGGATCCCAGACCGGGACGCTTTTTGCTGACGGGATCGGCCAATGTCATGGCCCTGCCGAAAGTCGGAGACTCCCTGGCAGGCCGCATCGCGACGGTCACGCTGTTGCCGCTGGCGCAGGCTGAGATCGAGCAGGCCCCCGGTCGGTTGATCGAACGTCTTTTCGCTGGCGAAAGACCTGTACTGGAGGGGCCGCCCGTCTATGGAGACGCCCTGGTGGAGCGTGTGATCACGGGCGGATATCCGGAAGCCCTGAAACGTTCGACGGCAGTGCGCCGCATTGCCTGGCACGAGGACTATCTGCTGACGGTTCTCGATCGTGACGTGCGCGACATCGCCGACCTCGAACAGCTCGCCAGACTGCCGTTGCTGACGCGGATGGTGGCTGAGCAGACTGGCCAGATCGTCAATCATCGTGCGATTTCCGTGGCGCTGGGCTTGTCGATCCAGACCGTCCAGAAGTATGTCAGCGTCCTTGAGCGCCTGTTCCTGCTGCGGACCTTGACGCCCTGGTACACAAACCGGCTCTCGCGCCTGATCAAGTCGCCCAAGCTGCATCTGCTGGACAGCGGATTGCTCGCCACATTGCGCGAGACGGACATGGACGCAGTCAAGGCAGATCGCACACGTCTTGGGCCCTTGCTGGAGAGCTTCGTTGTCAGCGAAGTCCTCAAGCTCCTGACCTGGAGCGACCGAAGCGCGACCGTGATGCATTTTCGCACGCGTGAGCAGGACGAGGTTGATCTCGTCCTCGAAGACCGGCACGGCCGGATCGTGGCCATCGAGGTGAAGGCCGCCGCGACCTTGCGGCTCAAGGATCTCAATGGCCTTCGAAAGATTCAGGAGGCGGCAGGCGACAAATTCGTACGCGGGCTCATCCTGCACGACCATGACCGCGTCACGCCATTTGACGAGAAGCTGCAAGGAGCGCCGGTGTCGCTGCTGTGGCAAATGTAGATTCGCATAAGCTTTGTTATGGAACTAAAATATTGATATCGTTGTAAGCTTGCGGACATGTTGTCTCGCGCGTCAGCCGTCGCGTATTTCATCAATCTGACCGACCCATTTCATCAGCGCCGAACGCTTCACGCTGCACAGACAGATCATCCGGGA
Source organism: Hyphomicrobiales bacterium (assembly GCA_026400565.1). GTDB lineage: Bacteria > Pseudomonadota > Alphaproteobacteria > Rhizobiales > Beijerinckiaceae > Allobosea. Next base: position 2,323 of record JAPLOV010000263.1, read on the forward strand.
AGCCGTATGGCAGGAAGTCCTCCGCGCCAAGCGCGGCAAGCTTTTCGCGCCAGGCTGCGAGAACGAACGGCGGCTTTTCCGTCGGTCCGATGCTCGCCGTCACGCCGCCTGCCTCTTGCCCGTCAGCTCGAAACCGATCGCCTTCATCACGGCAAGCGTCGTCTCCAGCGTCGGATTGCCAGTCGCGCTCAGCGACTTGTACAGCTGCTCGCGAGCAAGGCCCGTCTCCTTTGCAATCTTCGTCATGCCTTTCGCGCGCGCCACGACTCCAAGCGCGCTGGCGATATGGCCGGCATCGCCCGTCTCCAGCGCATCCGCCAGAAAGACCTCGATGGCCTCGTCGCTCTTCAGCATGGCGGCGGGATCGAAGTCGGTGAGTTTCTCGGTCATGGCTTGTTCTCCTGTTCGACAGCGAGGCGCTTTGCCTGCTGGATGTCCTGTTCTTGCGTGCTCTTGTCGCCGCCACACAGCAGGATGACGATCTCCTCGCCTTGGCGCCGAAAATAAACCCGGTAGCCTGGACCGTAGTGAATGCGCAGTTCGCTCACGCCCTCCCCGACCGGTGCGACATCGCCAAGCAGGCCGTTCGCCACGCGCAGGATGCGGGCCGCGATCAGCGCCTTGGCCTTCTGGTCCTTGAGCTTGCGCTCCCACTTCCGGAAAGTCTCGGTCTGCTTGATCGTGATCACGAAGGAAGATGTAATTCAAAAATTACAAACCTGCAAGAGATTGGCCATAAGATCGAAGGAGCGCTATCGCCGGTTCTGGCCGAAAGCGGGTAGTGGCCAGTATC
>JAPLOV010000190.1:0-10815 GCA_026400565.1 Hyphomicrobiales bacterium
CATTTGCTTTTCTGCGCCAAGAACATCGAGCGGCTTGGCGACCACACCACCAACATCGCCGAGACCGTGCATTATCTGGTCACTGGCAACTCCCTGCCGGGCGACCGGCCCAAGGGCGACTCGCCCAGCAACCTGAACAGCTGAGGCCGAAGCCATGTCTGCCCGCATCCTGGTGGTGGAGGACGAGGAGCCCCTTGGGCTTCTGCTGCGCTACAATCTCGAGGCGGAAGGCTATCGCGTACAGGTCTCCACGCGCGGTGACGACGCGGAACTGAAGCTGCGCGAGGAAGCACCGGATCTGGTGCTGCTTGACTGGATGCTGCCAGGCCTTTCAGGCATCGAACTGTGCCGCCGCATCCGGCAGCGCCGCGAAACCGTCGCCCTGCCCGTGATCATGCTGACGGCGCGGGGGGAGGAAGCGGAGCGTGTTCGTGGCCTGTCCACCGGTGCCGATGACTATGTCGTCAAGCCCTTCTCCGTTCCCGAACTGCTGGCGCGCGTGCGGGCCCTGCTGCGGCGGGCGAACCCGGAGCGGATTGCCGATGAGCTCGATGCCGGCGACATCAAGCTGGACCGCGGCACGCGCCGCGTCTGGCGCTCGGGCGGGGAATTGCACCTTGGCCCGACGGAGTTCAGGCTGCTCGAATTCTTCATGGAGAAACCCGGCCGGGTCTATTCGCGCGGGCAGTTGCTCGACGCTGTCTGGGGCCGCGATGCCGAGATCGACGAGCGCACCGTTGACGTGCATGTCGGCCGGTTGCGCAAGGCCCTTTGGGTGGGCGACGGCCGCGATCCGATCAGGACCGTACGCGGCGCCGGCTATTCCCTCGACGAGAAGTTCGCCCGCGCCTGATCAGGCGCGCTGGGCGCGGCGTTCCTGCTCGCGGCGGCGCTCGCCGGCGGGCTGGTAGGCGATGCGGCAATGGTAGGCGCAGTACGGCACGCCTGAATCGGTCTTGAGGCCGCAGAAGCGGAACTCCGCCTGGGTGGGATCACCCATTGGCCAGCGGCACATGTTTTCCTTCAGTTCCATGATGGTGACGCGCTCGGAGAATGGCACCACCACATCCGGATCGAGCAGCTCGGCGCGCGGCTCTGGCCTCGCATCGGGCTGTGGCCGCTGCTGGGGTGCCAGTGCCGTGTTGCCGCGAACGACCGGGGCGCTGTTGAACCCGCCCGGTGCGCGCGGAGCGGCCGGCTTGCGGGTGCGCGCGGCAGCACCGGATGTGGAGGGCGACTTGGCGCGGCCGGAAAGTCCGAGGCGATGGACCTTGCCGATCACGGCATTGCGCGTCACCCCTCCAAGTTCGCCGGCAATCTGGCTCGCACTCAGACCATCATTCCAGAGCTTCTTGAGAAGCTCGACGCGATCTTCAGTCCACGTTGCCAGTTCAGACATGGGTCATACTTCCTTGTGCCGCCGCTTGACCGGCATGACCGGTCGTGACCGCATCTCGAGGCGCCAGGCAGAATCCACCGGGGTTCGCCCGCCTTGAAAAAGACGGGCGTCGGCCTCCAAGCCGAACCTGTTCTGAAGCGTCACACGAGATGTCGTGGTCTACGGCAAAAGACATACAAGATGCCGTGACTCCGCGACAAGAGTCCGAACCGGGAACGATGGTTTTTCAACAGGCGTTTCGACGAATAAATTCGTCGTGCATTCATTGGTCGTTTCAGCGCTCACCCAGCCGGAGGCTCGCGGCGCGAAGCGTGTTCGACAGCAGGAAGGCGATGGTCATCGGACCGACGCCGCCGGGCACCGGTGTGATGGCGCCGGCCAGAGGCGCGACGGCCGCGAAGTCGACATCGCCGGCCAGCCGCGACTTGCCGTCAGCCAGGGCAATCCGGTTGATCCCGACATCGATGACGATCGCGCCGGGCTTGATGAAGTCTGCCGTCACGAACAGCGGACGGCCAATCGCGGCGACCAGCAGATCCGCCGTGCGGCACAGGCCGGCGAGATCCCTCGTGCGCGAATGGGCGATGGTGACGGTGCAGTTCTCCTGCAGCAGCAGTTGCGCCACCGGTTTGCCAACAATGTTCGAGCGCCCGATCACCACGGCATGCAGGCCGGCCAGATCTGGCCGCGCCAGCCTGGCCAGCGCGAGGGCCCCGAGCGGCGTGCAGGGCACCAGGCCGGGCTCACCGATGGCCAGCCTTCCCGCATTCACCGGATGGAAGCCGTCGACATCCTTGGCGGGGTCGATGCGGTTCAGCACGCTCGCAGCATCGATCTGTGCCGGCAGGGGCAGTTGCACCAGAAGGCCGTCAATGGCGGTATCGGCGTTCAGGGCATCGACGAGGGCCAAGAGGTCCGCCTCGGTGCAGCCCGCATCGAGCTGGTGCTCGACCGAGCGCATGCCGATTTCGGCGGTCTGCTTGACCTTCGACGCCACATAGGCATGGCTGGCCGGATCATTCCCCACCAGCACCACGGCGAGGGCCGGCGGGCGACCATGGGCTGCCGCAAAGGCCGCGACCTTGCCGGCAAGGTCCGCCCGCATCGTGGCGGCAAGGGCCTTGCCGTCGAGCAGCGTGATCTCGCCAGGAAGGCGTTGAGGAAGGATGGCGCGGCTTCCGCGATGGCCGCCAGCGAATAGCCGCCTTCCTGCACGATCAGGGTCGGCAGGCCAAGCCCCGCGACGATCTCGCCCAGACGGGGAAAGGCCGCGCCTGTCACGGAGAGTTTCGAGAGCGGGTCATCGCGGTGAGCATCCCAACCCGCCGAGACAACCAGTGCCTCGGCACCGAAGGCGGTCACGGCTGCGGCGAGACCCCTGACCGCCGAAAGATAACCTTGGTCATCCGTGCCGGGTGGCAAGGGCAGGTTGAGGTTGGCGCCTTCACCGGCGCCATATCCGCGTTCATCAGCGAAGCCGGCGAAGAAGGGATAGTAGTCGGCAGGATCGGTATGGCACGACGCGACGAGGACATCGCCGCGTGCATAGAAGATGGCCTGTGTGCCATCGCCATGGTGGGTGTCGAAATCGAGGATGGCGACCTTGCCGAAGCGCGAGCGCAGCCGCTCGGCCGCGATGGCCGCGTTGTTGAGGAAGCAGAAGCCGTTGGCCCGGTCGCGGTAGCAGTGATGCCCTGGCGGCCGGCAGAGGGCAAGCGCATGCCGCTCGCCCGCCAGCAGGGCCTCAGCGCCGGAGATCGCTGCCTGCGCAGAGGCGTGGGCGGCAGCCCAGGTGCCGGCTCCCATGGCGCAGGACATGTCGCCGACATGGTAGCCGGTCAGGCCGATCGGGCCCGTGTTGCGCGGCCGGTCCTGCCGGAACAGGTCGTGACCTGCGCCGCGGTAAGGATGGATGTTGGGCAGCACTTCGGGCCCGGCATCGGGAAGGCTTTGCCACAGGCCCCAGATGTCCTGCAGGAACTGGACATAGGCGGCATCATGCACCGCGAGGATCGGGCCGAGGCCATGATCCACGGGCTCATGGCGTGCCAGCCCGAGGGCGGCCAGGGACGCAGCGAGCGTCTCCATCCGGTCCGGGTTTTCGAGAGCGGTCCCGATGCGGCCGAAACGGAAGTATTGCTGCGGGCGGTGCAGCAACTGCGTGGGCGAGAAGAACAGTTTCATCGCAGCAACCTGCCGTGCGTGGCCGGCAAAGGGAAGGGCTTATTGTGCGAGGCTGGCCGGATATCCGGCCTTGTCCAGCGCTGCGAGGATCGCTCCGGTGTCGCCCGCCTTGTCGAGCGTCACGCGGCCCGTCGCGACATCGACCTGAGGCACGGCAGAAGGCTCGACGTTCTGGATCGCCCTGGTGACTCTCGCGGCGCAGGCCCCGCAGTGGATGTTGCTGACCGAAAGGATCGTGCTCATCGGGTCCTGTTCCTTCCTGTGACGGGCTCAGCCGTGATGTGTCGCGCCAAAGCGCCTCAACCGCAAGGCGTTGAACACGACGAAAATGCTGGAAAAGGCCATGGCCGCAGCGGCGAGCATGGGCGACAGGGTCCAACCGAAGAGCGGCTGGAACAGGCCGGCTGCGACCGGGATCAGGGCGACGTTGTAGCCGAAGGCCCAGATCAGGTTCTGGCTGATGTTGCGCATCGTGGCACGCGACAGGCCGATCGCCATCGGCAGGGCTGCCAGATGCCCCGACACGAGCACCAGATCCGCACTTTCGATCGCGACCGTGCTGCCATTGCCAATGGCGATGCCGGTTTCGGCAGCGGCCAGGGCCGGCGCATCATTGATGCCGTCCCCGACAAAGGCCACAGCCCCGTGCTGCCGGCGCAGGCTGGCCAGGGCCTCGACCTTGCCCGCCGGCAGAACCTCAGCGCGCACGTCGGTGATGCCGAGCGAAGCGGCCACCGAGCGGGCCGTGGCTGCGTGATCGCCGCTGATCATGGCAGTGGTCAGGCCAAGCGCATTCAGGGCGGCCACGGCATCGCGTGCCTCGGGCTTGATCGGGTCCGCCACCGTGAGCAGCGCCGCGACGGCACCATCCACCGCGATCAGGAAGGGCGTTTCCCCGAGAGCCGCGCGCGCCGCGATGCGCTCGTCCCAGCCTTCGGCACAGATGCCCAGTGATGTCATGAAACGGGCACCGCCCACGGCAACATCGCGCCCCTCGATGCGCGCACGGGCACCCATGCCGCTGGTTGCCACAAAGTCCGAGACCGGATGCAGCACGAGGCCGTGCGCCTTCGCCGCCGCGACGATCGCATGGGCGATCGGGTGTTCCGACCCGGCTTCGACAGAGGCCGCGAAAGCGAGGATCCGGTCTTCATCGACACCATCAGCGGGCGCGATGTGCTTGAGGTCCGGCAGGCCCACGGTCAGCGTGCCGGTCTTGTCGAAGGCGACGACGCGGGTCAGGCCCAGCCGCTCGAGTGCATCGCCCTTGCGGAACAGTGCGCCGAAGCGTGCCGCACGTCCCGTGGCCACGACCACCGAGATCGGCGTGGCAAGGCCCATGGCACAGGGGCAGGCGATGATCAGCACCGAGACGGCGGTCATCAGCGCAAAAGGCAGACTTGGCGCCGGCCCGAACGCAAGCCAGACCAGGAAGGTCAGCAGCGCAATGGCCAGGACAACGGGCACGAACACCGCCGTGATCTGGTCAATGCGGCCCTGGATGGGCAGCTTGGCACCTTGCGCATCTTCGACCAGCCGGATGATGCCGGCCAGCAGGGTCTCGCCACCGACGCGCGTGGCGCGGATGGTCATGAGGCCAGCGCCGTTGACCGAGCCGCCATGCACGGTGTCACCCTGGCGCTTGGCCACCGGCATGGGTTCTCCGGTCAGCATGGCCTCGTTGGCGTATGATTGGCCTTCGACCACGACGCCGTCGACCGGGAAGCCGCCACCCGGCTTTACCAGGATCAGGTCATCGACCATGATCTCGCCGACCGGCGTCTCGGTCTGGATGCCGTCGCGCATGCGGATGGCTGTCCCGGGTTGCAGCGCCAGCAATTCGGAGATGGCAGCGCCGGTCCGGCCGTGGCTGCGCATTTCGATCAGCCGACCCAGCAGGATCAGCGTGACGATCACGGCTGCGCTCTCGAAGTAGACGTGCCCTTCGTTAATGGTGGCGCTTCCCCTGGGCCACAGCGCCGGGGCCAGCGTGACGACGGCGGAATAGAGATAGGCTGCGCCGGAGCCGAGCGCGACGAGCGCGTTCATCTCCGGCCTGCCGCGCAGCAGCATGGGAAGCCCGATGCTGAAAAAGCGCCGCCCCGGCCCGGCCAGCACGATCGTGGTCAGCACCAGCGCAATCCACCTTGCGGTGGGTTGCCCGGCCCACTCGCCCATGTTGGCCAGCTGCCAGTGGTGGAAAGCGGGGACGATATGCGCGCCCATTTCGAGCACCATGACCGGCAGTGTCAGCATGGCCGCAAGGACCGTCGCCCGCTTCAGGGTGGCCTCGTCGGCCTCCTGCTGGGCGGCGAGACGCGCGCGCGCCGGTCCTGCATCGGCCTGCGCGGCGACCAGGCGGGCTTCATAGCCCTCATCCGCGATGGCTGTCACGATGCGTGCGGCCAAATCTCCGGCCGCAGCTTCATTGGCCCTTTGACCGGCTGCAACCCGAACATCAGCACGCTCAAGCGGCAGGTTGACCTCGACGCTGACCACGCCGGCAAGACCGGCGACCGCCTTCTCGACATGGGCGACACAGGAGGCGCAGGTCATGCCGCGCACGGCAAAGCGCAGGGGCAAAACGCTGCTGGCCGGCCTGTCAGCGGTTTCGGAGATGGTCATCACATTCATAACGTATGATGTGACAACAGGTTCCGCCAGTGCGGCTTGTCCGGCATCAAAGGCGTGCCCAGCAGAAGCGCCGTGCCCAGCAGAAGCACCTTGCCCGGCAGACGGGTTACCCGCCTGCCGGATCGATGTTGTCGTCAGCCCATGGTCGGGATCGAGAAATCGGCCCCGTCCTTGATGCCGGATGGCCAGCGGGCGGTGACAGTCTTGGTCTTGGTGTAGAAACGGAAGGCATCCGGACCATGCTGGTTGAGATCGCCGAAGGCGGAGCGCTTCCAGCCGCCGAAGGTGTGGTAAGCCAGCGGCACCGGGATCGGAACATTGATGCCGACCATGCCGACCTGCACGCGTGAGGCGAAATCGCGGGCTGCATCGCCGTCCCGGGTGAAGATCGCGGTGCCGTTGCCGTATTCGTGGTCGTTGGTCATCTTCAGCGCTGCGGCGTAGTCAGGTGCCCGCACGACAGAGAGAACCGGACCGAAGATCTCTTCCTTGTAGATGCGCATGTCCGTCGTGACATGGTCGAACAGGCAACCGCCCATGTAAAAACCGTTCTCGTAGCCCTGCATCGTGAAGCCGCGGCCATCGACCACGAGCTTTGCACCCTCGGTGATGCCCAGATCGACATAGGACTTGACCTTGTCGAGATGCGCCTTCGTGACGAGGGGACCGAAATCCGCCGAGCCGTCGGTCGAAGGGCCGACCTTCAGGCTCTCGACGCGCGGGATCAGCCGCCGGACCAGTTCATCGGCGGTCTTCTGGCCAACCGGCACGGCCACCGAGATCGCCATGCAGCGCTCGCCGGCTGCGCCATAGCCGGCACCGATCAGGGCATCGACGGCCTGGTCCATGTCGGCATCGGGCATGATGACCATGTGGTTCTTGGCGCCGCCAAAAGCCTGCACGCGCTTGCCGTTGGCGCAGCCGCGACCGTAGATGTACTGGCCGATCGGAGTGGAGCCGACAAAGCCGATGGCCTGGATGTCCGGATCATCGATGATCGCGTCGACGCTCTCCTTGTCGCCGTTGACGACATTGAGGATGCCCGGCGGCAGGCCTGCCTCGATCATCAGTTCGGCGAGGCGCATCGGCACGCCGGGGTCGCGCTCGGACGGCTTGAGGATGAAAGCGTTGCCGCAGGCGATGGCCGGCCCGAGCTTCCACATCGGGATCATGGCCGGGAAATTGAACGGCGTGATGCCAGCCACGACGCCGAGCGGCTGGCGCATCGAGTAGATGTCGATGCCCGGGCCGGCAGCATCGGTGTATTCACCCTTGAGCATGTGGGGGGCGCCCACGCACATCTCGACCACTTCGACGCCGCGCTGGATGTCGCCCTTGGCATCGGGGATGGTCTTGCCATGCTCGCGGGCCAGGATGTCAGCGAGTTCGTCGACATTCCGGGCGACGAGATCGAGGAACTTCATCAGCACGCGCGCGCGGCGCTGCGGATTGGTGGCAGCCCAGGCCGGCTGCGCCGCCTTGGCATTGGCGACAGCGGCGGTGAGCTCGGCCACGGAGGCGAGCGCGACCTTGCCGCGCACGGTGCCGTCCATGGGCTGGAACACATCGGCGAACCGCCCTGAAGTGCCGGCGACGTGCTTGCCACCGATGAAATGGCCGTAGGTGATCATGGGTGCTTCCTCCTCGATGCCGTGTTCCTGGTTGGCCCAGGCCGCTTGTCTGGTGGTTAGCATTGTCATTCACGCACGGCTAGGTGTATTGATGACGGTAACCTGTGCAAAAAAACGGGAGCCAAGGGATGGAACGCTTCGACTGGGATGATCTACGGTTCTTTCTTGCCGTGGCAAGATCCGGACGGCTGACCTCCGCCGCACGCCGGCTCGGGGCGGATCATGCCACTGTGTCGCGCCGCATTTCGTCGCTCGAGACTTCGCTGAAAGCCAAGCTGTTCGAGCGCCGCCCGCAGGGCTATGCGCTGACATCCCATGGCGAGCGCCTGCTCGCGAAGGCGGAAAGCATGGAAACCGACGCGCTCTCGATCCAGAGCGAGATCGGCGGGGCGGACATGGCCTTGTCGGGCGTCGTGCGGGTCGGCGCACCGGACGGTTTCGGAACCTCGTTTCTGGCGCCCCGGCTGGCGACATTCATGGCCGCGTCGCCGGCGCTGGAACTGCAGCTGGTCGCGATGCCGCGCCTGCTGTCGCTGTCGAAGCGCGAGGCGGATGTCGCGATCACGCTGGCTCCGCCCAAGGAAGGCAAGATCGTCGCCCGCAAACTGGTTGATTACCGGCTCGGGCTGTTCGCTTCTGCGGCCTATCTGGCCGACGCGCCGGCTCTGGCCGAGCCTGACGACCTGCATGGTCACGCGGTGATCGGCTACATCGACGACCTGATCTTCACACCGGAACTGGACTATCTCGACGAAGTCTCGCGGGGGCTGCGCGCCCGCACACAATCATCCAACCTCAATGCCCAGATGGCGATGGTGGCTGCCGGTGGAGGCATCTGCGTGCTGCCCCACTTCATGGCGCAGGGCCATGCCGGGCTGGTCCAGGTGCTGGCCGACAAGGTCTGCATCCAGCGCTCGTTCTGGCTGGTCGTGCATGCCGATCTCAAGGATGTGGCCCGCGTGCGCACGACGGTGGATTTCATCGTGCGCGAGGCGAGGGCAGCGAGGGCTTTGTTCCTGGGCGAAGAACAGGCGGCATCGGCCCAGGCCGCGGAATAGCTGAACAGGCCGCCGCCGTCAGATCCGCCAGGGCAGAACGCCTTCGGGGAGCCTGTCCGCCATGCGGTCAAGGCCCAGCATCACGGCGAGGATCACCGCGCTGGCGCTGATCGCGACCGCTGCCGCCTCGCCGGCAAGGCCGGTTTCCTTGAGACTGAAGAGGACCACGCCAAGGGTTTCGGTGCCCGCCGACCAGAGCAGGGCAGAGACCGTCAGCTCGTTGAAGGCGACCAGAAAGACCAGCAGTGCGCCGGCGCTGGCGGCGGGCAGCAGGATGGGTGCCACGATGAAGCGCATCAGCTGCCAATAGGTCGCGCCATCGAGACGCGCCGCTTCCTCGTGATGGACGTCGATCTGGCCCATGGCAGCCAGCACGGGCTTCATCGCCGGCGCGAGGAACCGGGCCAGATAGGCGAACAGGATGATGAACACCGTGCCGTAGATGCTGATGCCGATCAGGGGGAGCGGCTTCAGGAACAGCAGGATGCAGGCAATGGCCAGCACCACGCCGGGCAGCGCATAGGGTGCCTCGATCAGGGCCTCGAGCACCGGTCGCAGGCGCTTGAGGCGGCGCTCCAGCACATAGGCGAAAAGAATGGCGAGACCGCACAGGATTGTTGCGGCCGTGGCCGCCATCAGGAACGAGTTGCGGAAGGCGCGCGTGGTCACATCCTGCCGCACCAGCACTTCGTGGAACTTCTCGAGCGTGATGGTCGCGAACCCGAGTGGCACGCCCAGCGCAGGCCTGAGCGCATCGCCCAGCAGGGAGAGGAAGGGCAGGCCGACCTTGAACGCCAGCAGAGTCCAGAGTGCAATCTCGACCGGCAGCCGCCATGCACCCAGCGGCGCAAACGGCGTCATGCGCTGCTCGATGTCGACCTTGCCAACAGTCCGGCGCATCAGCATGGCGCCAATGATCGTGCCGATGCCAGCGATCAGGGCAACGACCATCGCCAGCGCCGCCATGTCCGACAGCACCGACGGACCGAAGCTGGTCAGCCGCCGGTAGATCAGCGTGGGCAAGGTCAGGTAATTGACCGGCATGCCGAGCAGGGCGGGAATGCCGAAATTGCCGACCCCGGCCACAAAGGCCAGCAGGCCGCCGGCCACCAGATTGCCGCGCAGCAGCGGCAGCAGGATGCGGGTCACCACCTGGATTGTCGTGGCACCCTCGATCTGGGCGGCCTCGATCACCGCGCGCGGCAGAAAGCGCAGGCCGGACCAGACCGTGATGGCGACCAGCGGGGCATGGTGCAGGGCCATAACCAGAATGGTGCCGTTGCGCCCGAAGAGCGGGTTGGCCGTGCCCGGTGCCGGAGCCAGGCCAAGCGGAACCAGCACGGGGGAAGCAGGCCCGGCCATGCTGAGGAAGGCGAGGGCGATGACCTGCGGCGCGACCATCAGCGAGAACACGAACAGGAAAGCGAGTGCCCGTTTGGCCCGGACGTCGGTGATCGCGAGCGTGAGGGCAAAACCTGCCCCGAGGAACAACGCACCAAGGGCTGACACCCCGGCGGTTTCCAGCGTGTGCCAGGTGGCAAGGCCGGCAGCCCGGCTGGTGATCTGGCTGGCGACCGCCTCCAGCGACAGAGTACCGTCCGGTGTGAGCGCGGTCAGCAGCAAACGGCCCAGCGGCATCAGGCCAAACAGGCCGACTGCCAGCACCAGCAAGACGATGACCGCCAACCCGTCCCGCGGGACGATTGCCCCTGCCAATCCCGGCAGGGGCGATCGTCCGGGTGCGCAGCCGGGAGCGAGGCTCAACTGACGGGCAATTCGGCCAGCGTCACTGGCCGAAGATGTCGGCAAAGCGCTTGCGGCTTGCCGTTTCTTCAGCGAGAGCCTGGGCCGGATCGAACGGCATCAGTTTCATCGCGGTCCTTTCCGGGAAGCCTTCCGGCGGTGCGAC
>JAPLOV010000190.1:10827-28035 GCA_026400565.1 Hyphomicrobiales bacterium
CGCGCGACAGGATGAAATCGACGAAGGCTTTGGCCGCTTCGGGGTTCTTCGATGTGCGCAGGATGGCCACGGGCTCGGTCACGGCGGACAGCCCTTCGGTGGGGGCCACGAAGGCGACCGGCGCGCCCTTGGCCTTCTCGCGGATCGGCATGAAGTCGACGATCATGCCATACATCTTCTCGCCGGTGGCCACCTGGCGCAGGATGTCGCCATTGCCGCCCGCCGCGAGCGCGCCGTTCTTCTGGAGTTGCTCATAGTAGCCCCAGCTTGCCGGCAGGTTGCGGGCCAGTGTCACGGTGTGGATCAGCGCGGCACCCGATGCGAGCGGCGACGGCATGGCAACCTGCCCCTTGGCCTCGGGCTTTGCCAGGTCAAGCCATGAGGTCGGCACCATGGCGGCGCGGGTGTTGTAGACGATGCCAGTGGTGATCAGCTTGGTGGAGAACCAGGTGCTGTCCTTGTCATGCAGCGCTGCCGGATAGGCGGCGACATTGGCACCAGTGTGGGGGAGGAGGCGATTTTCGCGCTTCAGCCCTTCCATGGTCACCGAGTCGGCGATCAGCAGGACATCCGGCTGTGGCTGACCGGCCGCAAATTCGGCCTGCAGTTTGGCCATGATGCGCGGTGTACCATCCCGCACGAAGGAAACATCGACCTTCGGGAACTTCGCCTTAAAGGCGTCGATCGTCTGCTGGGCGTCGGTGTTGGGTTGGCTGGTGTAGAGCAGCAGCTTGCCTTCCTGTGCCAGCACCGGGGCTGCACCAAGAACGAAACCGACCGTCATCGCTGCGGACAGCAGTACTGTGATTTTGTGTGTCATGCGTTTTCTCCCCTTCGACATCAATAGCAAGCGACAGCACCTAGGCAACTCCCATGACAATCAGATGAAACATTTGACGGCATTGGCCCCATGCCACCTGCGTTCCGGTGGTGGCGCACGCGTCTGGGCAGGTGTTCTGGGCAGGTGTTCTGGGCAGGTGTTCTGGGCAGGTGTTCTGGGCAGGTGTTCTGGGCAGGTGTTCTGGGCACGTCTTCCATGAGCTCGAAGCTGGCCAGACTGGCCGACATGACCACCATCGTCGCCGATACGGGCGACATCGATGCCGTCAGGCGGCTCAAGCCGGTGGATTGCACCACCAATCCCACGCTCATCCTCAAGGCCGTCGAAATGCCGGCCTATGCCGCGCTGGTCGAAGAGGCGGTTCACTGGGGCAGGCGACAGGGCGGCACCAGGGCGGCCCGCGTCAATGCGGTCTGCGACCGGCTCGCCGTGACGTTCGGTGCGGAACTGGCCGGCATCGTTCCAGGCCGCGTGTCGACCGAGGTTGATGCCGACCTTTCCTTCGACACGCGCGCCAGCATCGCCAAGGGCAGGGCGCTGATTGCCGATTATGCTGCTCGCGGTGTCGATCGCTCGCGGGTGCTGATCAAGGTGGCGGCAACGTGGGAGGGCATCCGGGCTGCCAGGGCGCTGCAGCAGGAGGGTATCGACTGCAACCTTACCTTGCTGTTCTCGCTGGCCCAGGCGGCGGCCTGCGCCGACGCGAAGGTGTTCCTGATCTCGCCCTTTGTCGGGCGCATCCTCGACTGGCATCTCAAGGCGGGGGGTGGGCCCTACACGTCCGAGACCGATCCGGGCGTGGTCTCGGTGAGGGCTATCCACCACTACTACAAGGCGCACGGCATCCAGACGGTGGTGATGGGTGCCTCGTTCCGAAACATCGGGGAGATCGAGGCGCTGGCAGGTTGCGACCGGCTGACCATCTCGCCGGCGCTGCTGGATGAACTTGCCAGATCGGACGGTGCGCTGCCACGCAAGCTGGGCGGGCCTGGCCAAGGCAAGGCGCCGGCCCGCCTGCGCATGGACGAGAAGCGTTTCCGGCTGGCCCTCAACGAGGATGCGATGGCGACCGAGAAGCTCGCGGAAGGCATTCGCGGCTTCGTCAAGGATCTGCGCTCCTTGCGCGCGCTGGTGGCGGGCAAGCTGGCGGCCTGATCCGGTTGGTCTGATCGTGTCATGCGGCGCGTGGTGCGGAACAGCCGCTGGACGGGGTGTCCTTATCCCGCCATCATGGCTTCCAGGCAGCGCCCGATCTGATGAGGCGCGCGATGGAGGATTGCATGAACCGGATCGTGAACCGCCGCGCCGTCGTGGGCGGCCTTGGCGCGGCAGCGATGGCAGGGGCCATCAGCAGGCCGTCCCTTCTCAGCGCGCAAGGCGCTTTTCCCGGCAGTCGCACGGTCAAGCTTGTGGTGCCGTTTCCACCGGCCGGCGCGACCGACATCATCGGGCGGCTCTGGGCCGAGAAGATCGGCCAGATCTGGAACAGCAATCTGGTCGTCGAGAACAAGGGCGGTGCCGGTGGCAACATCGGCAGCGAACAGGTGGCGCGGGGCGAGCAGGATGGCTCGCAGTTGCTGATCGTTTCAGTGGGGATGGCCACCAACCAGTTTCTCTACCCGAAGCTGAACTATGACCCGATCGGTGATTTCAAGCCGGTGAGCCTGCTGGCGCTGGTGCCGAACCTGCTTGTGGTCGGCAACCATGTCGCGGCCCGCACGGTGCCTGAGCTGGTTGCCTTTGCGAAGGCCAATCCCGGGAAGCTGACCTATGGCTCATCCGGCGTGGGGACATCGGTGCACCTCTCGGGTGAGCTGTTCAAGAAGCTGACCGGAACCGACATGGTGCACCTGCCCTATCGCGGCACGGCGCAGGCCACGCAGGATCTGATCGGCGGGCGCATCGACCTGATCTTCGACAACATCACGCAGGCCATGGGCCATGTGCGCGCGGGCTCGATCAGGTCTTTGGGCATCACCACGGCGAAGCGCTCGCCGGTTGCGCCGGAGTTTGCGCCGGTGGCCGAGGCCGTGCCGGGATTCGACGTCTCGTCATGGTTCGCGATCTTCGCGCCCAGGGGGACACCGGACGATGTCGTCGCCCGGATCCATGCCGACACGGTCAAGGTCATGGCGGATGCACAGGTCAAGGAGCGCATGGCGACGCTGGGGGCCGAGATCGTCGCTTCGACACCCGCCGAACTGGCTGGGTTCCTCCGATCCGAAATGGACAAGTGGGGCAAGCTGATCAACGAAGCCGGGATCAAGGCCGGGTAGGGCGCAGTGCAGCTTGCCTGCCGGGCGCGAAGGGCGTTCGCGCGAAGGACTTCAACATAAAGGCCGGACGTATGCAGCGCCCGGCTTGCTTGAGATTGACAGCGATTGACCGCCAGAAGCTCAGTTCAGCTTCGCCTTGATGTCATCGAGGCCCTTGGCGAGCATGTCAGCGCCAGCCTTGCCGGTCATCTGGCCGCGCAGCAGCTGTTCGGCGGCCTTCGCGGCGGCATCGGCAGCAGCGGCGCGGACATCGGCTGAGGCCTGTGCCTCAGCCTGCGCGATCTTGAGTTCCGCCGTCCGGGTGCGCCGGGCGATGAAGTCGGTCATCTTGACTTCGGCGTCCTTGGCCAACCTGTCGGCTTCGTCCCTGGCTGCTGCGACGATCGCGTCAGCCTCGGCCTCGGCCGCCTTGCGCTTGGCTTCGTATTCGGCGAGCAGTTTCTGGGCGTCCTCGCGGAGGCGGCGCGCTTCTGCGAGTTCCGCCGCGATCTTCTCGCCGCGCGCGTCCAGCGCGGACAGGATCATCGTGTGCACGCCGAACTTCACCAGGATGGCGAAGAAAATGACGAGGCCGACGGCGCTCCAGAGATAGGTGTTGGACAACATGGCGCGCTCCTCAGGCTTTCAGGGCGGCTTTGAGGGCCGCATCAAGGTCGCCCTTGGATGGCGAAGCACCGCCGAGGCGCTGCACGATGGCGGCCGCTGCCTCCGCCGCGATGCCCTCGACATTGGCCATGGCCCTTGATTTGGTCGTCCCGATCTGCGCCTCGGCCGCAGCAAGCTTGGCCGCAAGATCGCCTTCCAGCGCCTTGCGCCGGGCTTCGACAGCGGCATTGACCTCGTCGCGCTTGGCCTGGGCGATGCCCTGGGCCCTGGCCTTGGCATCGGCCAGCGATTTCTCGTAGGCGAGCCCTGCTTCCTCGGCCTTGGCCTTGGCCGCAGCCGCATCGTCGAGATCGCGGGCAATCCGCGCGGCGCGGCCTTCGATCACGTCGGTCAGGCGCGGGGCAAAGACCTTTGAAACCATCCAGTAGAGCAGGCCGAAGAAGATCGCCAGCCAGAGCAACTGCGACGCAAAGGTCTCTGTCTTGAACGGCGGAAAGCCCACGTCGGCACTGCCGCCTGGAACTTCAGTGCCCGTCTTTTGCGGTGACGCCATTGTCGGGGACCCTCAGAACTTCATCACATGAACGACATCGCGCGCGGGCGTGAGCAGGTCACGGACCGCGCGCATATCCGGAACCCGGTCGCCGGGATCAGGTGAAGAGCAGGAGGAGCGCAACGACGAGTGCGAAGATGCCCAGACCTTCGGCGAGAGCTGCGCCAACGAAGGCACGACCGAACTGGCTGTCAGCGGCCGACGGGTTGCGCAGGGCACCCGAGAGGAAGTTGCCGAAGATGTTGCCAACGCCGATGGCGGCGAGGCCCATGCCAAGACAGGCAATGCCGGCACCGAGGAACTTTGCGGCTTGGGCGTCCATGGTCGTACTCCTTGAGGTTTTGGATCAGCAGAAAGGGAAGGATGAGCCGGGAACCGAAGATCAGTGACCGGGGTGGAGGGCGTCGTTGAGATACACGCAGGTCAGGATCGTGAAGACATAGGCCTGCAGGAACGCAACGAGGAATTCGAGAGCGGTGAGGGCGACAATCATGCCGAGCGGCAGGGTGGCACCGAGGATGCCGCCGATACCGAGCGCACCGAGCGACACCACAAAGCCGGCGAAGACCTTGAGCGCGATATGGCCGGCCAGCATGTTGGCAAAAAGCCGCATGCCGAGCGAGATCGGGCGGGAGAGGAACGAGATGACCTCGATCACCACCAGGAACGGAACCAGCAGGGCCGGTGCGCCGCCCGGGACAAACAGCCCCAGGAAATGTGTGCCGTGCTTGGCGAAGCCGACGGCGATCACTGTCAGGAACACGACCATGGCGAGCGCGAAGGTGACGATGATGTGGCTGGTGACCGTGAACGAGCCCGGGATCATCCCCATGAAGTTGGCGGTCAGCACAAACAGGAACAGCGAGAACACGAGCGGGAAGAACTGCATGCCTTCCTTGCCGGCTGCGCTCTTCAGCGTGTTGGCGACGAACTCGTACAGCATCTCGGCGAAGGATTGCAGGCGGCCGGGAACCAGCGAGCGCTGCGCGGTCGCCATCATGAAGAACACGCCGATGGCGAGCACCACCAGCATCATGAACAGCGAGGAGTTGGTGAACGCGATCTCGGAATTGCCGATCCTGCCGAGCGACACGATCGGCTTGATCTGGAATTGGTCAAGCGGGCTTGCCATGGCGTTCTACGTCTCGCGTTCGCTTCAACAGACTAAGGTTCGTCAGCAGTGGTCTTCACAGATCAACCCGGCGGCCCTTGTGGGGGTCCCGGTGGCGAAGCTGGCTGGCTTTGAGTGGCCCGATACAGGTTTCTGAGGCCCGCTGCAAACCCAAACATAAGTCCAATCAACAGTCCAAATGGCTGAATGCCCGCATAGCGATCAATCAGCCATCCCAGGATGCCTCCGGCGGCAATGCCGGCGACGAACTCTGAGACCAGTTTCATGCCGCGCGCCATGGCCGAGCCATCAGCCGCAAGGCGGCCTCCTGGCTCTGTCGATGGTGCGCGATCTGACCGGATTTCCGACAGACGGGCATCGATGTGGCGAAGTCTCGCCGCCATCTCGGCATCGTGCGAGGGGTCCGATCCCGCCGAAGCGCGATCAACCGGCTTGTTCTGTTCCGGCATCCGTCCGACCTTCACACATCGCGCTGTGAGGCGCGCCGGGTGGCCGAAGACAACCCCCCTTCGAAACCGGGCGCACCATATTTTCGTGACCGATAGCTGTCAAGAACCGATCGGGCAAGGCTAAACATCTGAAATCCGGATGATTTCAGCCGGCTTGCAAAAGCCGGGGGAGCCCGCGCTCAGACCGCCTCGCGGATGAGCTCGGCGGTTTCAAGGTCGACAGAGACCAGTTGCGATACGCCGCGCTCGGCCATGGTGACACCAAAGAGCCGGTCCATCCGCGACATGGTGATCGGGTTGTGGGTGATCACGACAAAACGCGTCTGTGTCTGGCCGACCATGTCGCGCAGCAGATCGCAGTAGCGCTCGACATTGGCGTCATCGAGCGGCGCATCGACTTCGTCGAGCACGCAGATCGGAGAGGGGTTGGTCAGGAACACTGCAAAGATCAGGGCGGTCGCGGTCAGGGCCTGCTCGCCGCCTGACAGCAGCGACATTACCTGCGTCTTTTTGCCCGGAGGCCTTGCCAGGATTTCGAGGCCTGCTTCGAGCGGATCATCCGAATCAATCAGGGTCAACTCGGCTTCGCCGCCGCCGAACAGCACCCCGAACAGCCGCTTGAAGTGGCCGTTGACGACCTCGAAGGCTGCCAGCAGCCGCTCGCGGCCTTCGCGGTTGAGCGAGCCGATGGCCTGCCGCAGCCGGCGGATCGCCTCGTTGAGGTCGTCGCGCTCGCCCACCAGCGCATCGCGCTTGGCTTCGATCTGCGTCAGTTCATCATCGGCGCGCAGGTTGACCGCGCCAAGGCGCTCCCGATCGGCCTTCAGGGCTGACAGCTTGCGCTCGGTCTCGTTGGCGGCGGGGAGGGTCTCCCCGGGCTTGAGACCCGCGAGGTCGAACAGGCCGGCCGGTGTGGTGTCCAGGGTTTCCGTGATCGTCCGCGTGACACCGTCGAGCCGTGTCCGAGCCGCCTCGACGCGCGCCTCGCAGGCTGCGCGTGCCTCGCGGGTGCCGGCCAGCGCATCGAGCGCGAGGCGTGCAGCCCTGTCGGTTTCCGCCTGCAGGAGGTCGGCGCGGGCAAGATCGTCGGCCGCTGTCTTGCGGGCGGCATCCGCTGTTTCGATCGTGGCCAGAAGCTCGCGGCGGCGCACCAGGAACGTGTCGGGTGTCTGCTCCAGAATGCGGCTTTCCTCAGCGGCAGCTTCCCGGCGCTTGACCTGCTCGGCGCGGGCGAGATCCGAGCGCGCCATGCGCTCGACCCAGCGGGCCATCTCGCTGGCTGCTGTGGCGAGCCGCTCGCGGCGCAGGTTTTCCTCGCGGTCGAGGGTCTGCACGGCGCCGCGGGCCTCTGCGGCATGGCTGCGGCGCTCTGCCACAAGGGCCCGCGCTGCCGACAGGGCCGCTTCCATGTCCGGCGATGGCGTGAGCGACTTCAGGCCTTCTTCCGCCTGGGCGCGCGCCAGTGCAGCCTCCGCTTCCGACGCTCCGAGCCGCCCCACGCCTTCGGCGAGGCCGGCCCGCCGCGAGGCTGTTTCGGCGATCCGGCGTTCGGCTGTGGCCAGTTGCTCGCGCGCGGCATCGAGACGGCGGCGCTGGTCGCGGGCGGCCTCCACGCTTTGGCTCTCGGTCTGTGCTGCCTGCCGGACCGCGTTCTGGGCCGCATCCAGCGCCTCGCGTGCAACCTCAGCCGCCTCGCGCGCCAGTTGCGCCTCGCGTTCCAGATCACCCAGCCGGTTCTTCTCGGCGAGGCGCCGCGCTGCCGGGGTCGGCGCTTCGGCGGCGGCTGTGAACCCGTCCCAGCGCCACAGATCGCCTTCCTTCGAGACCAGCCGCTGGCCGACCTTGAGCTGGTTTGCCAGACGCGCCCCATCGCTGCGGGCGACAACGCCGATCTGGCGAAGACGCCTGAGCATCGCCGCCGGCGCGCGGACAAGCGATGCCAGGGGCTCGGCATCACCGGGCAAGGCCGGGTCCTCAGCGGGCTGGCCGGTGTCGCGCCAGTGGGCCGGCGCGGAGGGATTGGAGGATGCGTCGAGATCGTCACCGAGAGCAGCGCCCAAGGCTGTCTCAAAGCCTTTCTGCACCGCGATCTGGTCAAGGACCGGTGGCCAGAGGCCGCCTGACGAGGATGACAGCAGCTTCTGAAGCGTCCGGACTTCGGTTTCCAGACGCTGGGCCTTGCGGTCCGTCTCGGCCTGCGGTGTGCGGGTCCGCGTCTCGGCCTCGCGCGCGATGGCCAGCGCGGCACGGGCCTGTGTCGCGGCGGCATCGGCCTCTTCGGCCAGAACACCTGCCGCGTTGACAGCCTCGCGCAGGGCATCGATGGCCGTGCCAGCGCCGCTGCTGGCATCAAGCGCAACGAGGGCCCTTTCGAGCCCCTCGCGCTCGACCCTGTGGCGGGCCGCCCGCTCGGACGCATCGCGCATGGTGCGCTCGAATGCGCCGCGTCTGGCCGTCAGGTCGGAGAGCGCTGTCTGCGCGGTGGCCTGCGCCGCCTCGGCCTCGGCCAGAGCCTTGTCGGCTTCAGTCTGATGGCTGGCTGCCGCGCCGCGCCGTTCAGCGCTGCCGGCACCTGCCGCGTCCAGCGCCGCCTGCTCGGTGCGCAGGCGGGAAAGGCTGGCCTCGGCATCGGCCGCCAGCGCCGCCTCCCGCCCCAGGTCGGCGTCGAGTTCGCCAAGGCGCCGGGCCAGATCGTCAGCGCGCTGGCGATTGCGGCGCTCTTCGGCTTCAAGCTCGTCCAGCGCGCGCCTGACGCGCGTGAGCGCCGCAGCCGCAGCCGCCTCCGCGTCGCGCAGCCCGGGCAGGGCATGGGCCGCCACGGCCTGATGCCGGGCCGCCTCGGCCTGGATGCGGGTGGCCTCGGCGACATCGCGCAGGGCCGCTTCCGCTGCCCGCTCGGCGGCGGCAGCCTGATCGCGCGCCTCGCGATAGCTGATTGCGGCAAGAAGCGCTTCAGCAGCGCGGATGTCGGCGGCGAGAGCCTTGTATCGGCCGGCCTGCCGGGCCTGCCGCTTCAGCGCCTCGATCTGGCTTTCGATCTCGCGCAGCACATCTTCGAGCCTGAGAAGGTTGTCCTCTGCGGCCCGCAGCCGCAGTTCGGCCTCGTGGCGGCGCGCGTGCAGCCCGGCGATGCCTGCCGCATCTTCGAGGATGCGGCGGCGTGACTGGGGCCTGGCCGAGATGATTTCGCTGATCTGGCCCTGCCGCACCAGAGCGGGCGAACGAGAGCCCGTGGCGGCATCGGCAAAGAGCAGTTGCACGTCGCGGGCGCGCACTTCCTTGCCGTTGACCCGGTAGGTCGAGCCTTCCTCCCGCTCGATGCGGCGGGTGATCTCGAGCAGATCGACGTCGTTGAACTGGCTCGGTGCCTTGCGGTCGCTGTTGTCCAGCGTCAGGCCGACTTCGGCGACGTTGCGGGCCGGCCGCGTGCCTGACCCTGCAAAGATCACGTCGTCCATGCCCGAGCCGCGCATGTTCTTGAATGAGCTTTCGCCCATGACCCAGCGCAGGGCCTCGACAAGGTTGGACTTGCCGCAGCCATTGGGGCCGACCACGCCGGACAATCCCGGCTCGATCTGGAATTCGGTGGCCTCGACGAAGGACTTGAAGCCGGTCAGCTTCAGACGGGTCAGCTTCATGGCTGCCGCCCCAGCAATCGCAGATGCGACCCTGCAGTGCCCTGCGGCGCGTCAGGCGCCCAGCAGAGGCTGCAGGATCTTGTCGAGTTCCGGCATGGTGAGCGCACCGCGATGAACCTGCCCGTTGATGATCAGGGTCGGCGTCGAGTTGACCTTGAAACCATCAGACGCCTTGTCCTTGATGGCATTCAAAGCGACATACAAATCCTGCCGTTGCAAGCAAGCGTTGAACGTTTCCTGTGTGAAACCGGCCTGTCGGGCTGCCGTCAGCAGGGCATCAAGCGGCGTGTTGGTGAAGGCCCACTTCTCCTGCTGCCTGAACAGAAACTCGATGAAAGCCCCGCGCCGCTCGGCAGGTCCGCAATAGGACAGCATCGATGCGGCCATATCGAGCGGATTGAGCACGAAGTTGCGGAAGATGAAGCGCACCTTGCCGCTGTCGACATACTTCGTCTTGAGTTCGGGAAAGACATCGTTGTGGAAGCGCGCGCAATGCGAGCAGGTGGTCGAGGCGTATTCCACGATCGTGACCCTGGCATCGGCAGCGCCATAGACCAGATCGGGCAGCGCCGGATTGGTGGCGGCGAGAACCTCGGTCATGTTCAGCGTGGACTGGGCCTCAACAGGGCCTGAACCGGCCAGTGCCATCATGGCGGCAGAGCCACCCAGCAGGACCTCACGGCGTGTCGTCATCTCGGACCTCTTCGGCAGCATTTCAGTGTTTCCCGCCCGGCATCGCACAGGGTATGGTTTTGACCGGACCATACTGCCATCGGCGGGCAAGGCAAGCACCGGCGCCGAACACGTTTCCGCCAGCATCGCCTGTCCAAAGTCTGTCTCGCCCGGGTCTGTCTCGCCCGGGTCTGTCTCGCCCGGATCTGTCTTGCCCGGGTCTGTCTTGCCCGGGTCTGTCTTGCCCGGTCCGGCTAGCCTGCGCCCCGCGTCCGCGCCGCCTTTCGGCCAACGGCCAGTCCCAGCCGCGTGATGGCGTCCTTGAGCGCAGGCTCTGCCATGGCAGCAGCTGCCTTCTCGATGCCCTCGACAAGGGCAGGTTCCAGCGGCGCGGCCGGGCCTTGACCCACCTGCCCACTGTTTGCGACGGGGCCTTGCCGCAACACGACCCGGCCAACAGCGGGCCAGCCGAGATGGGCGTTGATGCGGGCCATCAGCACGGGCGCGGCATGCTGGAGTTCTGGGGCAAAGGCGCTTTCGACCAGAACGACCAGCGTCGCCGGCTCGCTGCGCTCCGTGTCGCTGTCGGGCCGCCTGCGAGGCCAGTCGATCTTCAGGGGGCGCGAGCGCGGCGCCAGCCTTTCGCCGACGATCGTGAGCCAGCCGCTGATGATCTCACGTCCGGCAAAGCCCTTGGCGGACAGTGCGGGGGACATGGCTGTGCCGATCAGGTCGGCCAGCGGCCTGGCCTGCGGGCGCTTGCGCGGGGTGGCGGGTGTTGTCATCGCGGCACTGTCCCACGCGCGGTTGCCGGCTTCAACAGGCTTGTCCGGCAGGGGGATTGCGGCCCGAGGCCGTCCCGGTCCACCAAGGGGTATGCACGCCGCTTCCGCTTCTGATCTGCTGATCTGGTATGACCGGCACCGGCGCGAGCTGCCATGGCGGGCACAGGCCGGCGAGAGAGCCGATCCTTACCGGGTCTGGCTGTCGGAGATCATGTTGCAGCAGACGACGGTGCAGGCGGTGAAGCCCTATTTCGCGGCTTTCCTCGCGCGTTTCCCCGATGTGCAGACGCTGGCGGCCGCGCCGTCCGAGGCCGTCATGAACGCCTGGGCGGGGCTGGGATACTACAGCCGCGCGCGCAACCTCCATGCCTGCGCGCAGGCGGTTGTGGCGCGGCATGGCGGACAGTTCCCGGATACCGAGGGGGCGTTGCGCGATCTGCCGGGCATCGGGGCCTACACGGCGGCGGCCGTGGCGGCCATTGCCTTCGGGCGCGTCGCGGCGGCCGTCGATGGCAATGTCGAGCGGGTGATGAGCCGGCTGCATGGGCTGGAGGCGCCGATGCCGGCCGGGCGCGGCGCGGTGGCAGCGCACACGCTGGCCATCGTGCCGGCGGACAGGCCCGGCGATTTTGCGCAGGCGCTGATGGATCTCGGTGCGACCATCTGCACGCCGCGAAAGCCTGCCTGCGCGCTTTGCCCTTGGCAGGCGCCATGCCGGGCGCGTCACGCTGGTGCGCAGGAGAGCTTGCCGCGAAAGTCACCGAAGAAGGAGCGCCCGCAGCGGCATGGCGTGGCCTTCGTGGTGCTGCGTGCCGATCAGGCGATCCTGCTGCGCACGCGTCCGCCCAAGGGCTTGCTTGGCGGCATGGCGGAGGTGCCGACCAGCGCGTGGAGCGCGAAGCTTGACCCGTCACAGATCGTGCAGGATCAGCCTGTGACCGCAAGCTGGCTCACGGCCAACACGCCCGTTCGCCATGTCTTCACGCATTTTCCGCTGGAGTTGACCGTGCTTTGCGCCCGTGTGCCCGCCTTGACCGAGGCTCCCGAGAGCGCCCGTTTCACCACGCTCGCTGAACTTGACAACGAGCCCTTGTCATCCCTGATGCTCAAGGTGATTGAGGCCGGGCTGGCCACCCTCGGCGTCAAGCGCGGCGAGAGCCAGGCGTCGATCGATGCGAAGGAGCACAACGGGTAGCCACATGCTGTGCGCTGTGCTCTCGTTCAAAGCTTCGTGTGAGCGCCGTCACAAAGCGGGCTTTTGGCGCTCTGCTTGCAGGTACAGAAGAACACCTTCTTGTCCGCGTCCGCCGTCCATTGCATCGGCGTGAATGGCCCGCCCTGGTGCGAGCCATCGCAGAAGGGTTGGTTCTTCGACAGACCGCAGGTGCACCACCAGACCTCCTGACCGGCCTTGACCTCGACAGGGATGGGGGCGGTTCCGCCGATGGCAGGTTTTGTCATGGTCATCTCACCGAAAAAAGTTGCACAGCGAGTGTATGGCGCAGCAAGAGATCTTCAAGCGCCAGCTGTATTTTCGATAGCGTGCGGAAAGCCGATGTCATGGCCGTCCGGATCGCGCACGCCGAACCCGCGCACACCACAGGGTTGAACTTCAAGCCCGCAGTCGATGATCGCGCCGCGTTGCTTCATCTCGGCATACAGGGCTGCAACGTCACGCACCCAGCTGCAGGCGTTCCACAGGCCGGGGCGCAGCTTCCAGCAGGGCATGATCTGGTGCGCAGCCTTGGCCCCACCGATCATCACCCGGCAGCCATCGTGTTCAATGATCGCGAAACTGGGTGGATTGTCGAATTGCGCCGCAGTCTCGAAGCCGAGCTTTTTGGTCCGCTCCGCGAGCGCACGGGCGCAGTCCGTGGTGATCAGGACACTGGCCTGGCCCGTCAGCCTGCTCATCTCACACCGCGCCGCCGTCGCGGGTCTTGAGGTAGGCTGCGCCGCAGGCCTTGGCCAGTTCGCGCACCCTGAGGATGTAGCCCTGCCGCTCGGTGACCGAGATCACGCCGCGCGCGTCGAGCAGGTTGAAGACGTGGCTGGCCTTGATGCACTGGTCATAGGCAGGCAGGGCCAGCGTGTGGTTGTTGTCGTTGGAACCGGGGGCAGGCTCGCCGGCCGCCAGATAGGACTGGCAGGCGGCTTCCGCCATCCGGAACTGCTCGAACAGCATCACCGTGTCGGCATGCTCGAAATTGTGGCGCGAGTATTCCTGCTCGGCCTGAAGGAAGACATCGCCGTAGGTGACCTTGTCCGGCCCTTCGAGGCCGTTGAAGTTGAGATCGTAGACGTTCTCGACGCCCTGGACATACATGGCGAGGCGTTCCAGTCCGTAGGTCAGTTCGCCGGCTACGGGCGCACACTCGAAGCCCGCCACCTGCTGGAAATAGGTGAACTGGCTGACCTCCATGCCGTCGCACCAGCATTCCCAGCCCAGGCCCCAGGCCCCGAGCGTGGGGCTTTCCCAGTCATCCTCGACAAAGCGCACATCGTGCAGCGCCAGATCGACGCCGATGGCGGCGAGGCTGTCGAGGTAGAGCTGCTGCAGGTCGGGCGGGCTCGGCTTCAGGATGACCTGAAACTGGTAATAGTGCTGGAGGCGGTTGGGGTTCTCGCCATAGCGGCCATCCTTGGGGCGGCGCGAGGGCTGCACATAGGCTGCTTTCCACGGTCGCGGCCCCAGAGCCCTCAGCGTGGTGGCGGGGTGAAACGTGCCGGCACCAACCTCCATGTCGTAGGGCTGGAGAATGACACAGCCGCGCTCGGCCCAGAACTGCTGAAGTGTCAGCAGAAGGCCCTGGAAGGAGCGGGCGGGATCGAGGGAAGCGGATCGGGTGCTGTCGGCTCGTGTTGTCATCGCGAAAAGCGCCTTGGGTGAACGCGCGGTGTTTGGCCTGCCGGCAGGGGTCAGGTCAAGCAAGGCCTTGATGCCGGATACATGGCGGGAGGTCTGCGCCGCAGAAAACAGCGCCGCCTAGACACCAAAGCGCGATCTGATCCGGCCCATGGGCAGGGCCAAGTGTTCTGATCCATCGCAGCAGAAGAGTCACATGACCCTTTTCAGGACATCCAAGGCAGCCTTCGTCGTGGCCGCCCTGATGGCCACCGGCATCGTCGTCAGGCCTCCGCGCCCGAGCTGTGGCAGCGGCGTGGTCCGGATCGCACGGACACAGGCCGAATGGCTGCCCTGCGCGGGTGCAATCGCCGCCCGATCTGAACAGCACAGGCGGCGAGCCAGATGCAGGATGTCAGATGCCGCCCTTCACGCCGGAGGGTGGCATCATCTCGTCCGGCACGAAGAAGTCCGGCGCCAGCGGCCTGGACGGGTCAACCCGGTAGGGCAGGAAGTCGGTGACGCCCTCGCTCGCCAGGAAGCTGTCATCGATCAGGAAGTGCCCCGTGAAGGCGCGGGCGCTCTTGCAGAAGATGGCATGGGCGGCATCAGGACATACCGGATCGCACTGGTGGCAATTGTGGTGCGCGGCCACAGGGCGTTGACGGCGATGCCGTCGCGGCGAAACTCGCCGGCGAAGCCCAGCACACACATGCTCATGCCATACTTGGCCATGGTGTAGGCGACATGGGGGCTGAACCACTTCTCCTTCATGTCGAGTGGCGGCGAGAGCATCAGCACATGCGGATTGGCGGACTTGGCCAGATAGGGTGCCGCCAGCTTGGTGGTCATGAAGGTGCCGCGCGCATTGACACCGTGCATCAGGTCGTAGCGCTTCATGTCGGTGGCGGCCGTGCCGGTGAGCTGGATCGCCGAGGCATTGTTGACGAGGACGTCGAGGCCGCCAAATCTCTCCACGGTGCGCGCCAGCGCCTCCGCCACCTGGGCTTCCTCACGCACATCCATCTGGATCGCGAGGGCCTTGCCACCTGCTGCCTCGATCCCGCGGGCGGATTCGTGGATCGAATGGCCACGTTGGCGCCATCCCGCGCGCAGCGCAGTGCAATGGCAAGGCCGATGCCGCGCGATCCGCCGGTGATGAACACGGTCTTGCCGGCAAGCGGTTTGCCGGTGCTGTCTGTCTGGCTGGTCATGGTCAGTTCCCTCGATCGGGTATGAAACGGGACGGCTGCGAGCCGTCATCGTCGGTGAAGTGATAAAGCCGCGCCATGTCGGCGGCATGGACGATCTGGCCGGAAAAGCGGCCCACATCGGGATCGGCGGCGAGCGCTGCGACGGCGCGGCCGGCATAGCGCGCGGTCTCGGTTGCGTCGGCCGCCATGCCGGCATCGACCACCCGCTCGGTGCGCACGAAGCCGGGCGAGACAACCATCGCGCTGACCCCATGCGGTTTGAGTTCCTCGGCCATGGCGAGCGACAGCCGGTTCATCGCCGTCTTGGCCAGATCGTAGACGACATCGCCGAGATAGCCGGGGCCAGTGTCGAAGCTGATGCTGACGATGAGGCCCTTCTTTGCGGAGACCATGGCCGGAGTGACGGCCCGGGATGTGAGGAACTGGGCGTAGAGCCCGCTTTCGAGCGCATGCCCGAGCGAGCGGGAGCCGCGCCGCCAGAACGGTGTTCCGAACTGCGCGCCATCGGCATGGCGTGTGCCGTCGAAGCCTTCGTTGCCTCCCCAGACCGCGTTGACAAGCACATCGATGCGCCCGAAGCGGCGCAGGCACCACGAGACCAGCGTGTCGACATCGCGCTCTTTGGTATGGTCGCAGATGTAATGATGGCCGCGCCCGCCGGCTGCATCGACCTCGCGGGCGGTGTCCTCGATGACCTCAGCGCGGCCATCGGTGCGCTGCCCTGTCTCGGTCGAGCGTGCGGTGACGATGACGGTTGCGCCGGCCTCGCCGAGGGCACGCGCCACGCCGCGCCCGACCCCGCGCGAGGCTCCGGCCACGAGGCAAACGCGGGAGGCGAGCGCCGTCACAGCCGGCTTCGGCTAGCTTGCCAGTGCCAGCGGCGCGTCGTGCACCGAGGCGGCACCGGAGGTGATCGAGATCTCGAGGCCGTGGGCTGCCGTCAGCAGGTTCCCGGCAAAGAACCGGGCCACGGCAATCCGGCCGGCATGGGCCGGGTGGCTGTCGCCACTGGCAAGCGCAGCGTCGGAGGCCAGCGCAAGCTGGCATAGCCCGGTTGCCCCTTGCGCCAGCGCGAACAGGCGCAAGTAGGGGGTGGCGCCGGCGAGCCCATCGTCGGGCCGGTTGCCGGCCATGGCGCCCTGCATCCAGCTCGTGGTGCGATCGAGGCTCTCGACGGCGTCGCGCATCCGCGCTGCTGTCTGCCCCATCGCCGGGTTGCGGCAGGCCGTTGCTGCGGCCTGAACCGCCCTCATGCGGGCGATGGCGGCCCGCACGGTGGCCCCTGCTGCCAGCGGCAGCTTGCGCTGCACCAGATCGATGGCCTGGATGCCGTTGGTGCCCTCGTAGATGGTCAGGATGCGGGCATCGCGCATGTGCTGGGCCGCGCCCGTTTCCTCGACGAAACCCATGCCGCCATGGACCTGAACCCCGATCGAGGCGACATCGACGCCGGTATCGGTCGAGAAGGCCTTGGCGACAGGCGTCAGCAGCGCGCCCATCTCGGCAGCCTGCGTCCGGGCCTTCGGGTCTGCGGCATGGTGCGCGCGGTCCAGTTCGGCAGCGGTGAGGTAGCAGATGGTGCGCGCGGCATTGGTCAGGGCCAGCATCGTCATCAGATTGCGGCGGACATCGGCGTGCTCGATGATCGGGCTCATGCCCTCGCCGGTGGACCCCGGACTGCGACCCTGCCGGCGTTCATGCGCATACCACAGCGCCTGCTGATAGGCGCGGTCCGCGATGGCGACGCCCTGGATGCCGACTCCGAGCCGGGCATTGTTCATCATCGTGAACATGCAGGCGAGGCCCCGGTTTTCCTCGCCGATCAGGAAACCGGTCGCGCCGCCGGCATCGCCAAAGACCATGGTGCAGGTCGGCGAGCCATGAATGCCGAGCTTGTGCTCGATGCCCGAGCAGCGCACGTCGTTCCGCGCCCCCAGCGTGCCATCGGCATTGACGAGGAACTTCGGCACCAGGAACAGCGAGATGCCGCGCGTGCCGGCGGGTGCATCGGGCAGGCGTGCCAGAACCAGATGGATGATGTTGTCGGTCAGGTCATGCTCGCCATAGGTGATGTAGATCTTCTGGCCGGTGATGCGGTAGCTGCCATCGGCCTGCCGCTCCGCCCGCGTGCGCAGGGCATTGAGGTCGGAGCCGGCCTGCGGCTCGGTCAGGTTCATGGTGCCCATCCAGGTGCCGG
>JAPLOV010000194.1 GCA_026400565.1 Hyphomicrobiales bacterium
GCTCGACGTCACCTTCGACGAAGACGCCGCGCGTAACCGCCCCGATAACGGACCAGAAACCCTCGCCATCCTTCGACGCCTCGCCCTCAACGTTCTGCGGACCGCCAGACCAAAGCTGCCCATCAGCCGAAAACGAAAGCGCGCAGATGGTCCGACGACTTCGCACGATCCGTCATCGGCCAAATGCGATAGCCCTGGTGTGCGCATCCAACCGGATTGCCAAGCGATAGACCACGTGCAACTGATGGCGTGCTTTCGGTGTCCATGGAGACATGGGTGAAACGGGAACGCGGTGTGGATGATCCATCATCCCAAGCCGCGGCTGCCCCCGCAACTGTAAGCGGTGAGCTGGTTTCAAACACGCCACTGGTCGATCAGACCGGGAAGGCTGAAACCGGCGAGGAACCGCGAGCCAGGAGACCGGCCGAGAGCATGTGCAACCTCTGGACTCTGGCGGTGGGCCAGGGAAGGAAACTCATGTTCAGGTCTCCCCGACGGGCGCTCATGGCGTCCGCAATCCTTCTTGTATTCTCCGCGACAATCGTTTCGGCACAATCGCCCGAGTCATCGCCGCCCGGATCATCCGGCGCGATTCCGCTGGACGTGACGATCACGGCCAACCGCGTGCCAACCAGCATCCAGCGTACCGGCAGCGCCATCACCATCGTCTCGGGCGAAGAGATTGCCCGTACCCATCCAGGCTCACTGGCCGATGCCCTGCGGACCGTTCCCGGCCTCGACCTGTCGGAAGGCGGCGGTCCTGGCTCCACCACCACGATCCGGCTGCGCGGCGCCAATTCGGGACAGACCCTCGTCATGATCGACGGCATCCGCGTCAACGATCCCAGCGGCCCGAGCGGCGAGTTCGACGCGTCCTTGCTGGCACCGGCCCTGATCGAGCGCATCGAGGTGCTGCGCGGTCCGCAAAGCGCGCTCTATGGCCCCGATGCCATTGGCGGCGTGGTCAACATCATCACCCGCAAGGGCCGGGGCGAGCCGCGCTTCAGCGCCGGTATCGAAGCCGGCAGCTATGGCATGCTCCATGGCACGGCCTCGGTCTCGGGCTCGACTGGGTCTTGGACCTACGCGCTTTCGGGCTCGGCCACCCGCAATGATGGCTTTTCCAGCCTTGGCTACCGCATCGGCAGCTTCGAAGGCCGGTTCGGCAAGCTCGAAGCCGACGGCTTCAGCCGCTTCGGCGGTTTCGGGCGAGTGGGCTTCGATCCCGGCAATGGTTTCCGGTTCGATGTTAGCGCGCTGGCTGTCGACACGAGGAAGAAGATCGACGATCCCTTCATCGCCTTGCCGGACAGCCGCACGGCGTTTACGCGGAACCGGCTCTCGCAGGTCGCGGTCACGGCCGAACTCGACACGTTCGAGCAGGCGCTGGTCCACAAGCTCCAGGTTTTCGCCAACCAGACCCGGCGCTTCACGCTGGATGGCGCCGACCTGCGCTATCGCTACAATGGCACCCGCACGGGCGGCGAGTATCAGGGCAAGCTGGCACTCGGCACCTTCGGCACGCTGATCGCCGGCGCGCGCATCGAGCGCGAGACCCTCGGCAGCAGCGAGCCGGACTATTCGAACTTCCCGCTGATCGGCACGGCACGAGATGCCTACGCCCAGACCACCCAGTCGCTGTTTGGTCTCTGGCAAGGCCAGATCGGGGATCGGCTGGCCGTGTCCCTCGGCGGGCGGCGCGACCAGATTGTCGGCGCAGATCCGTTCTACACCTGGCGCGCGACCGCCGCCTACCTGATCCCGGAAAGCGGCACCAAGCTCAGGGCCAGCGTCGGCACCGGGGCCAAGGCACCGACGCTGTATCAGCGCTTCTCGGAATATGGCACGCCCGGCCTCAGCCCCGAGCGAAGCTACGGCTATGATGCCGGCATCGACCAGACCCTGCTCGATGGCCGCCTCAAGCTCTCGGTGACAGCATTCTCGAACCACATCCGGAACCTAATCGACTTCGATTTCGGTCCGGGCTGCCCGCCGGCCCAGCAGTTCCTCGGTTGCTATGTCAATGTCCGTCAGGCCAAGTCCGAGGGCATCGAGGCCGGCGCGCTTGCCATCCTCATCGACGGGCTTTTGTCTGCGACCGGCACCTACACGCACATGCGGGCGCGCGATCTGGAAACGGGATTGGCGCTGGCCCGCCGGCCCGACCATAGCGGGCGTCTCGCCTTCCAGATCACGCCTCTGGCTGGCTGGATGATCGAGCCTTCGCTGGTCGTGCTCTCGGAGCGCTTCTCGACGACCAACGAGCGCCAGCGGCTTGCGCCCTATGCGCGCCTCGACCTGTTCACGTCCTATCAGGTCAACGACACGGTTCAGGTCCATGCCCGCATCGAGAACATCACCGATGCGCGCTATCAGGAAGTGCGCAACTTCGGCACTACGGGCCGCGCCTTCTATGCGGGCCTGACCGCCACCTGGTGAGCCGCAACGTGATGCTTGCGTGATCAGGCCGGGGACCCTTCCTCCTGCCCCTGATCCGTTGCAGGGAATGCAGATGCAGAAGCCGGCGTGCGGATGCTTCCGCAAGCCGGCTTTTTTCAAAGCGGATTGGCGCGGCTCTTGCCCTGAATCTCACCCAGAAGCCCAATTTTGGCCTCGCGATCCTCCGCACACCGAACCGGATTGCGGCAAGCGTCACGAAGGCCATGAGGGATTAAGCGAGGTTTTCGAAGTCCTTTGCGAGGCGTCGGTTTCGGCCAAACCATGAGAATGTTCTCTCGACAACCCATCGTTTCGGGATCACCCCGAAGCCGACAGCATCGGGTGTCCTACGGACGATCTCCAGCCGCAGCGGATAGCTGGCTGCCGCGGCCTCGAAGGTCTGCTGCGCGTTGTATCGGCCATCGGCCGCGTCGCCATCCTGCTGTGCCTGATCCTGTTCTATCTGGTGTTGGGCATGTTCATGGCCACGCTCTCGATAATGGTCGCCACCAAACCGCTCGTTATCCCGATTGTCAGCGCTGTCGGCGTCGATCCAATCTGGTTCGGCGTCTTCATCGTGCTGATTTGCGAGCTTGGCCCGATCACCCCGCCCGTGTGCGTGAACCGGTTTGTCGCGCAGGGAATCCGGCCCGACAAGGGCCCGGTGTCCGATGTCATCCGGGGCACCATTCCTCACGCGGTGATCATGATCTTGTTCGCGGTCGCCGTGACCGCCTTCCCCGCCCGCCGCCTGGCTGCCGGAACTGATGCGGGGCTGACCGGCGCCTGCCGACAAACGGCGCTGGCGTCGGTCATGCGGCCAGTTCGATGGCCAGCGGGGAGGCACCTTCCAGCCGGGCGATGACGACGAGGGCGGCCTTGAGGCTGGCAAGGTCCATGGTCTCGATCGGCAGGTTGACCAGGCTGGTGACCTGCACCGAAAGCTTGCGATAGGCATCAAGCATTGCCGCGCGCTGTTCCGGCATGGGCGCTGCCGCAGGGTCGGCAATGCCCCAGTGCGCACCGAGCGGATGACCGGGCCAGGCCGGGCAGGGCTCGCCCTGTGCCGCATCGCAGACCGTGATCATGACATCGAACGGCGCTGTGCTGTCCGCGCTGAAGCTGCGCCAGTCCTTCGAGGCTGGCTGCGCGTGCTGTAGCCCGGTCCGTCCAGCAGACGCAGCGTTTGCGCGTGCCTCACAGACCAACCTTTGCTTTCCATGTGCTCCACATGGCCCCGAAAACGACCGTATAGTGCCGCCAGATTGCTGTGACGATGTTCGAGAAATCGTCGGTCCAGACGGCGGTGCCGCGATCCTCAATGGGTGTCCAGCCCGCCGCGCTGCCGAGCGGCAGCAGCATGTCCACGTTGCGGGCAACGACAACGACTCTTGCTGGGATGGGTTCGTCGAAGTTGAGGGACGCGCTCCGCGACTGATTTTGCTTCACCCGTGCGTGCACATTCAATTCACGCGCCAACGACGCCAGAACGCTGGCAAGTTCCATATGGCGATTGGAAATGTGCATCGTCAAAACGCCGTTGGGCGTGAGTTTGTCGAGATAGAGCGCCATCGCTTCCTTGGTCATCAGATGCACCGGGATCGAATCCGATGAAAAGGCATCGATCAGAAGATTGTCGAAGCGGCCGTTCGGTTCTTTCGTCAGCGTCATGCGGGCATCGCCGACAACGATGCGGCTTTGTGGCGCGCAGGTCGAAAGGAACCGGAACTTCTTGGGATCAGTTGCGATTTTGACGACGAGTGGATCAATCTCGAAGAAGGTCCATGCGTCCGCATCGGTGCCATTGCAGGCATGAGCGCCGGCACCAAGCCCGATAACACCGAGATTGCGGCCCTTTTCAGCCAACGGCACCGCCCGCAGCGTTTCGGCAATCGGGCCATCTGGATGGTAGTAGGTGAGTGGCTTTGGACGATCGGTAAAGGCCGTGCCATCGGCATTGCTGATCCGCATGGCACCATGGATGGTCGTGCCATGGCTCAGGACACGGAACTGACCGTCCTGGTGGGTTTGCAGCTTGTGAACACCAAAGAAGGACCGCTCATCCACGCGGCCGGCTTGCATGCGCTGCATCGCATCAAAGGCCGTGAACAGGATCACAAGACACGCGACCACCATCAGCGGACGGCGGTAGAGCAGGATTGCGAGGGCTGAAAAGCCAAGGAGCATCCCATAGATCAGGCTTGGAGCCTCGTTCTCCGGCCCGAAAAAGAGACGGAGCGCAATCAGCACGATGAAGCCGGGCACCAGGATCGGCAGAGCCTGACGCATCCAGTCGACGCGTTTGGCCTGCCAGACCTGCGGAAGCGCAGCGACAGCCAGCACAGCAAGGATCGGATACTCGAGAACGCGGTCAAAGATGATCGGCGCGATCAGGCTGCAGAACAGACCGCCAAGCACACCGCCGACACTCATCCAGAGATAAAAGTGCGTCAGATAGCGGGCTGAAGGACGCTGGCGATAGAGCTGGTCGTGGCAGACCAGCGTTGCCACAAAAAAGAAGCCTGTATGGACGACCAGGACCACCACAAAGAGCTGCGCGCCGAAATTGCTTAAAGGCACAAGGCTCGCTGCCAGAATCGGCAGGATCCGGGCGACTGACTCCATCGGCACCAGCGGCTTGTCGCGGAAGATGAGGACGAATGTCAGCAGGAACAGCGCAAGTGGTACGATCCAGAGGAAGGGTGCTGCCGCAACATCGGTGGACAGATGGGCCGTCACGGCAACCAGCAGACCGGACGGAATGAACGATAGCGCAACCCATCCCGCGATCCGGCCTGCGGTTGGCGCGGTCTCGTCAGAGGCGACAGCTGTGGCTGCGCTCCCTGCCGCGTCATGCGCAGCGGCACGGTCCTGAATGAGATAGGCTGCGAGTGCGATCAGCACCATCAGCACTCCAAAACCGACCGACCACGAGACGCTCTGGGTCTTCAGGCGCAGCATCGGTTCGAACAGGATCGGATACAGGATAAGCGCTGCGAAGGAACCGAGGTTCGAGGCCCCGTAAAGGAAGTAAGGATCCTTGGCCTGCGCGTGGCCTGAGCGGGAGAACCACGCCTGCAGCAGCGGGCCGTTGCCAGCGACCGCAAAAAAAGGCAGCCCGATAGACAGGATGAACACGCCAATCAGCCAGCTTGCCTGCCCCTCTGCCGGCGCTTCTCCGAAGGATGTGGTCACCGCGATGGGCAGCGCAATCAGTGTGATGGCGAGCAGACCAATATGAAGAATCGCAGAGTTTCGTGTCGACAGGCGCGTTGTCGAGAGATGCGCATAGCCATAGCCAGCGAGCAGCAATGCCTGGAAAACCACCATCGCGATCGACCAGACCGCCGGCGAGCCGCCAAGCTGCGGCAACACCATCTTCGTGAACATGGGCTGGATGGAAAAGAGCAAAAAGGCGGATGTGAATATCGCCGCGGTGAAGGCGCCGAGAACGGCCGTGCCCGAGGCAGCGCTCCGGGACCGGCCCGTATCACCTGACATTCCCATCACGCTCATGTCCGCCTCCATTGCACCATTCACCATGGCGACCATCGTGCAGAGGCGAAAACATAAGGTTAATCCCGACGTTAAGAGGGATTGCAGCAAAAATCGATACGAACAAGAGGTTAAGCGCCGGAGCCCGGAGGTTGCAGACGGCAGTCATGAGGCCAACCTCGTATGAGGCGGACCCCGGAAACGAACTCAGAGTTGGATAAACCTGGGCGCAACGTCACAGTCACCCCACCCGTCAAGCGCAATCTTCCTCTGACAGTGCCTTCCACGCC
>JAPLOV010000267.1 GCA_026400565.1 Hyphomicrobiales bacterium
ACGGATGAGCCGCGCCGACATTTTCGTGACCTCCGAGTGGCTCGCCGCGAACCTTGGCAGGCCAGGCCTCGTCGTCGTCGACGGCTCCTATTATCTCTCGACCATGAACCGCGATGCAGCCGCCGAGTTTGCTGCTGGCCACATTCCGGGCGCCATCCGGTTCGACATCGATGCCGTCAAGAACATGGCCAGTCCGCTGCCGCATATTCTGCCCGGTGCCGCCGAGTTCGCCGCGAAAGTCGGCGCAATGGGGATTGCCGATAACATGACCATCGTTGTCTATGACGGCATGGGCCTGTTTTCGGCCCCGCGCGTGCGCTGGACCTTCCGCACCTTCGGCGCAAAGGACGTGCGCATCCTTGATGGCGGCTATCCGAAGTGGCTGACCGAAGGCCGCGCCACAGAGAGCGGCCCTGCCCGCCCCCGCGCTGCAGCGCGCTTCAACGCCGTGTTCGACGCCTCAGCTGTCGCCAGCATGGCCGACGTCAAGGCCGCGCTGGCGTCACGATCTGCCCAGGTTGTCGATGCGCGGCCTGCCGGGCGCTTCGCAGGGACCGACCCTGAGCCGCGCCCCGGCCTGTCATCTGGACACATGCCGGGCTCGGTCAACCTGCCCTTCGCCGCGATCATCGAGAATGGCCGGCTTAAGGACGGAGCGGCGCTGGAGGCGGCCTTCGCCGGTGCCGGTGTCGACCTCGACAAGCCGGTCATCACCTCGTGCGGATCAGGCGTCTCCGCCGCGATCCTCTCGACCGCGATGGAACTCGTCGGCAAGCCTCCGAAAGCGCTTTACGACGGAAGCTGGGCGGAATGGGCAACCGCGTCCGGCGCCGAGATTGTCGTCGACAAGCCGTGAGCGTGGCCGGCGCGCGGCCAATCACAGCGCCATGCTGCCCTGGCCTTGCGCCGCTCACGTCCCTCAATGCAGGATCTGGCTCAGGAACAGCTTGGTGCGCTCGTGCTGCGGGTTCTTGAAGAACTCGTTGGGCTCGTTCATCTCGACGATCTGGCCGGCATCCATGAAGATCACGCGGTTGGCGACCTGGCGCGCGAAGCCCATTTCGTGCGTCACGCACAGCATGGTCATGCCTTCCTCGGCAAGACTCACCATGGTGTCGAGCACTTCCTTGACCATTTCCGGATCGAGCGCCGATGTCGGCTCATCGAACAGCATGATCTTGGGGCTCATGCACAGCGAGCGGGCGATGGCCACGCGCTGCTGCTGGCCACCTGAAAGCTGGCCGGGATACTTCAGCGCCTGCTCGGGGATCTTGACGCGAGTGAGGTAGTGCATCGCGATTTCCTCGGCATCCTTCTTGGGCATCTTGCGCACCCAGATCGGGGCCAGCGTCAGGTTTTCCAGAATGCTCAGGTGCGGGAACAGGTTGAAGTGCTGGAACACCATCCCGACATCGCGGCGGATTTCGTCGATCTTCTTCAGATCGTTGGTCAGTTCCGTGCCATCGACGATGATGTTGCCCTTCTGGTGCTCTTCCAGCCGGTTGATGCAGCGGATCATGGTCGACTTGCCGGAGCCGGAAGGCCCGCAAATAACCAGCCGCTCGCCGCGCGCCACCTTGATGTTGATGTCGCGCAGAACATGAAAATCGCCAAACCACTTGTTGACGCCGATCATCTCGACGGCTGTTTCCGTGTTCAGTGTCGTCGGCTTCAGTGCGGCAGGCTTGGACGCAAGTGCGGCAGTGGCCATGTATGGAACCCCTCTCGATGACGTTGATGTTTAGCGTTTTTGGCCTGCGGCAAGCTTCTGCTCGACCGATATGGAATAGCGCGACATGCCCCAGCAGCACAGGAAGTAGAAGATCGCTGCAAAAGCATAGCCTGTGGCACGCGTTGTCGGCGTTGCCCAGGACGGGTCGGCAAAGGACGCTTCGATGGTCTTCATGAAATCGAACAGGCCGATGATCGTGACCAGCGTTGTATCCTTGAATAGACCGATGAAGGTGTTGACGATGCCCGGGATCACGATCCGGAGCGCCTGTGGCAACACGATGAAGCGCATCATCTTGCCATAGCCAAGACCAAGCGACATGGCCCCTTCATACTGACCCTTCGGGATCGCCTGAAGCCCGCCACGCACCACTTCGGCCATGTAGGCAGAGGCGAACAGCGCAACGCCGATGAGTGGACGCAGCAACCTGTCCGGCGACCATTCCTGTGGCACAAACAGCGGCAGCATCACGTTGGCCATGAACAGCACCGTGATCAACGGCACGCCGCGCACGAACTCGATGAAAATGACCGAGAACATCTTGATGATCGGCAGCTGCGAGCGACGCCCCAGAGCAAGCGCAATGCCGAAGGGCAGCGAGAACACGATGCCCGCCGAGGCAATCAGCATCGTGACCAGCACCCCGCCCCACAAGCCGGTCTCGACAATCGGCAATTCGCCGGCGCCAAACTGGACATGGAGGCCGAACAACAGCATGGCCCCCAGCATGCCATAGCGCACCAGACTTTCGGGCCGGGTGAACGCATTGGCTTCGCCCATCTTGAGCGCACTGTAATCGCCCCAGATCGACCAGGCGATCAAGCCGGTACTGACGATAAGGAACCAGAATTCAGAGCGCGCGCCGCCGTAGAGGAGCATCCATGCCGAAATCGGCAGCACGCCGAAGACGAACATCATGCCAAGCGCCTTGAAGGGGGCCTTGTCCCACAGCAGCCAGACCATCGAGATGGCGACACCCACGAACACGAGGTTCACACGCCAGCGCTCGGCCTGCGTGTAGGATCCGTAGATGAAGTACTGGTAGCGGTCCGCGACAAAAGCCCAGCAGGCTCCGACCGGGCGACCCACCTTCTCGCTCAGGCAGGCATCGCGGTTCGCCCCCGTCCAGACGGCGTCGACAATGTAGAACTTGATCAGCGCGGGGATCGTGGTCGCAATCACGTAAAAAGCGAGCAGCGTCAGGATCGTGTTGAGCGGCGAAGAAAAGAGGTTGTGGCGAACCCAGTGAACAGGACCCTTTG
>JAPLOV010000063.1 GCA_026400565.1 Hyphomicrobiales bacterium
AGGGGCCGACCGGACTGGTCTGCCAAACCGGAATTTCGTGACACTTGCCAAACTGTGCCGTGGAGTAGCCGTTGAGTTTCAGCGTCTTCGCCAGCGGCGACATGGAATTGGGAAGAACGGAGCAATAGCCGGGTGCGCCAGTCGCGATTTCGGTAATGCCTCCCATGCCCGCCGAATGATGGTTGCGTCCGGTGAGCAGAGCCTGCCGCGTCGGCGAGCACAGGGCGGTTGTATGGAAGCGATTGTACTTGAGGCCACGTGCGGCCAGCTTCTCGGCGGCGGGCGTCTGGCAAGGCCCTCCAAACGCGCTCGTGGATCCAAATCCGGCGTCGTCGATAAGAATGACCAGTACATTCGGCGCGCCCTTCGGCGGTCGCAATTGTTCGATCGGCGGAAATTTCGTGTCCGGATCCTTGGCGTCATAGGTAATAAGCTTCGGCTTGGACGTATTGGAAAGCGGCAGGTGCGAACGATGCTTCTTGTCTTCGATTGTCATGGATTTTGTCCTGCTGGTTAGGAGTTTCCCGAAGCCCGGTGAATATTTCCTGTCAAAAGAACTGGAACAGCAATGACAAGAACGTCAATATTCCAACAATCACAAACGTAATTGTCGATGCGGAAGCCGATGTAAGATTTTCTTCCGGGCTATATACCGCAGTTGATCTGAAATTGCTGATCTAGACATTTCAGCAGCCAACGATACTGAACACTATAAATGACGAGCGCGGCGACGCCGCAGAAGACCAGGGTGAGGCCGCGAGATACGTGCTGTGGCGATCACGCCCTCGCGCAAATGCGCGGAACGCTCCGAAGTGTTGGTGACGACCAGCGCCAGAAGGAGGTGCGATCTCGAAGCGGGCAACTCCACGATGCAAACTCCTGATATACTTTGTAACCTCGACTTTGCTTGGTCTTCCCTCGTACCGGTTATCCACGGTGCCATTCTTGATGTATATCAAAGCTCGTCCAAAATGGCCCTTTGATGCACGAGGTACTGTCAATGTGCCGAACGGCGGCCTTGCGAAGACCGGGAGCTTTGCGTGGGCGCTACGCGGCGATGCCCAGTCCTGTGATCTTGCGCCAAGCGACCATCGCCCCGGAACGAAGCGCTTGATCGCCAGATGACGACATGGCTTGGCGGGGACAATTGTGGAGGGTGGCGACCGGATCGTGGATAAAGACGAGGCGCTACATGACGATCTTGCGCCGCTGCGTCGGCAGGTGCGCATTCTTTGCCCGGTTGTTGAGGTCTTTGTGTTGGCGATGCTCGACATTCAGGCGCGTATCCGCCCGAGCCGCACTGTAAGATCCGAGCTTGTCGGTGACCATCACGCATGGCGTGCGAATGAGCTTCTCCGCTGCGAGCTTCTGCGCTGCGCGCCAACCCTCGCGGCCCTGAACCAGGGCGCCCAGAACCAAGCCGTCCGCATCGACGGCGCGAACATGGCACTGCTTGTTGTCGTTGATTGAGAACACGACCACATCGACACGACCACTTGTCGCCGAACTGAGGCGCGGGCCGCCAGCAGGTCCGCGACCATCCGCAGGCTGAGCGGAAAGCGGATAGAGCGCCAGACAGCCTGCTTGATAACTTCGGCCGGGAACCGGTCGCCGCGATCAATCGATGTCGCACTCGTCATCATCGCGCTCAAAGAGCCGATGCGCGTCGACACGTCGTCAATCTGACAGGACCCCTTCAACTGGTTCGTCTGGCTGGAGCCGGAAAACGCAAAGTTCGTCTGGGCGCGCGTCGAGGGCGCGCCATGGAAGCCCATCTGCTGGCGCTTCGGCCTGTCGCGCGCCACCGCTCACCGTCGCTCGGAGTATGCGCTGAGCGTCACCACATGGCGGCTCAACGGACGCTGGCCGCCCGCGCGGCGCTCGCAGCGGTTCGTGGTGGAACGCCTGTCGTCAGGGTGTCGAGATCAGGCCGACCTTC
>JAPLOV010000231.1:0-1355 GCA_026400565.1 Hyphomicrobiales bacterium
GACCTGGGCGTGTTCGACCTGCCCTTCCTGTCCGCCAACGAGAAGGAGGCCGACACCATCCTCGACGGGCCGTTCGGCAAGTTCATCTCCGACAAGCTGCCCGCCGTTGGCGTCGTCAACCTGTCCTACTGGGAAAACGGCTTCCGCAACCTGACCAACTCGCGCAAGCCGGTCGAGAAGGTCGAGGATTTTCCGGGCCTCAAGGTCCGCGTGATGCAGAACAACATCTTCCTCGACACCTTCCGGACCGTCGGCACCAATGCCGTGCCGATGGCCTTCCAGGAGGTTTTCGCCGCGCTCGAAACCAAGGCCATCGACGGCCAGGAAAACCCGTTCGTGACCATCGACACCTCGAAGTTGTATGAAGTCCAGAAGTATCTTTCGATCACCAACCACGCCTACACGCCCTTCATGGTGCTCTATTCCAAGGCACTGTTCGACCGTCTCTCGGCCGACGAGCAGAAGGCCCTGTTCGATTGTGCCGCCGAGGGCCAGGCCGAGCAGCGCACCGTGTCACGGGCCCTGTCCAGCAGGTCGCTGGCCAGCCTCAGGACCAAGGGCATGCTGATCAACGAAATCGCACCCGAACAGCAAAAGCGCATGCGCGAGGTGGTCAAGCCCGTC
This sequence comes from Hyphomicrobiales bacterium, assembly GCA_026400565.1. Lineage (GTDB taxonomy): Bacteria > Pseudomonadota > Alphaproteobacteria > Rhizobiales > Beijerinckiaceae > Allobosea. Next base: position 625 of record JAPLOV010000231.1, read on the forward strand.
TATGAGCGCGGCGCCACCACCATCGGCAAGGAGACCGTGGACCGGATGCAGGCAGAACTCGCCAAGATCCGCGGCTGAGGACCGCTTTGCCACACGAGAGTGTCATCCCGGCCTCGCCGGGATGACATCCCCTTGATGATCCCAGCCCGGACGGCCAAAGACCCATGAAAATCACCCGCCTTGAAACCATCCGGCTGGAGGAATTCGGCAACATAATCTTCGTGCGCCTGCACACCGATGAGGGCATCACCGGTCTTGGCGAGACCTTCATGGGTCCGAAAGCCGTCGAGGCCTACCTGCACGAAACCGTCGCGCCGAAGCTGATCGGCGAGGACCCGCTGCGCATCGAGGCGATCAACCTCAAGCTGCGCAACTACCTCGGCTGGCGCTCGGCCGGCGTCGAGACGCGCGGCAACTCGGCCATCGACATCGCCCTGTGGGACATTTTCGGCAAGGCCCATGGCAAGCCGGTCTGCGACATGCTCGGCGGACGCACCCGCGATTCCATCCGCGTCTACAACACCTGCGCCGGCTACAAGTATATCCGCGACAGCCGCGCCCAGGCCGTGGCCAACTGGCATCTCGGGGAACAGGGCGGCCCCTATGAGGACCTCGAAGGCTTCCTCAACAGGGCAGATGAGGTGGCCCATTCCCTGCTCGAGCAGGGCATCACCGGCATGAAGATCTGGCCCTTCGACATCGCCGCCGAACGGACCAATGGCTTCGACATC
>JAPLOV010000231.1:1370-5662 GCA_026400565.1 Hyphomicrobiales bacterium
ATGGCTTCGACATCTCGCCTGCGGAACTGGACACGGCGCTCGAACCCTTCCGCAAGATCAGGAAAGCGGTGGGCGACCGGATGGACATCATGGTCGAGTTCCACTCGCTGTGGAGCTTGCCGATGGCCAAGCGACTGGCCGAACGGCTGGCGGAATTCGACACCTACTGGCACGAGGACCCGTTCCGCCTCGACAACATCAGCGATCTGAAGGACTACGCGCGGCACTCGAAGGCCTGGGTCTGCGCGTCAGAAACCCTGTCCTTCACGCACGCCTTCCGCGAGTATCTCCAGACGGGCGCTGCCGGCGTCGTGATGCTGGACCTGTCATGGTGTGGAGGACTGAGCGAGGCTCGCAAGATCGCCGGCATGGCGGAAGCCTGGCACACACCGGTCGCGCCGCATGATTGCACCGGCCCCGTGGTCTATGCCGCCTCGTGCCATTTCTCGCTTTATGCGCCCAATGCCCTGATCCAGGAGAGCGTGCGGGCCTTCTATACAGGCTGGTATACCGAACTCGTCACCGACCTGCCGGCGGTCGAGAACGGCATGGTGCGCCTGAACAACAAGCCGGGCCTCGGGCTGGAACTGCTGCCGGACCTGACGCGCCGGGCCGATGCGCGCGTCCGGACCTCGGACGCAGCGAGCCTCTGATCCTGCACAAGCACAGAGGCAGGAACACACCCCCCCCTCGCCGGCCGCATCGCTTTTTGGCATGCCGGATGCCGCACCGGCCCTATACATGACCATGCCTGTGGCGCGATATGAGCGGCACAAGACCGGAGAACTGCCCATGCAAGCTGCCATCTTCCGCGGCACCATCCCTGCCCTTATGACCCCCTGCACCGACCAGCGCCAGCCGGACTTCGGCGCGCTTGTCCGCAAGGGCAAGGAGCTGGTGAAGGCAGGGATGTCAGCCGTCGTCTATTGTGGCTCGATGGGCGACTGGCCCTTGCTCACCGATGAGCAGCGCATGGAAGGCGTCGAGCACCTTGTGGCAGCCGGCCTGCCCGTGATCGTCGGCACCGGCGCGCAGAACCCGGCACGGGCAGCGGCTCTCGCGGCGCATGCGAAAAAGGCAGGCGCGAAGGGCCTGATGATCATTCCGCGTGTGCTGTCGCGTGGGCCTTCGGCCGCCGCCCAGCGCGCCCACTTTGCCGGCATTCTCGAAGCTGCCGTTGATCTCCCCTCGGTGATCTACAACAGCCCCTACTATGGCTACGAGACCCGCGCGGACCTGTTCTTCGACCTCAGCGCCAGCTATCCGCACCTGGCCGGGTTCAAGGAATTCGGTGGTGCGGCTTCCCTGCGCTATGCGGCCGAGCACATCACCGGGCGCGATCCGTCGCTCGCCCTGATGGTCGGCGTCGACACGCAGGTGGTGCACGGCTTCGTCAATTGCGGCGCAGTCGGCGCCATCACCGGCATCGGCAATGTGCTGCCGCACGAGGTGCTGCTGCTGGTCGACCTCAGTCTGAAGGCCGCTGCCGGCGATCCCGTCGCGCGGCGAAGGGCGCTTGAACTCGAACAGGCCCTCGGTGTGCTCTCATCCTTCGACGAGGGCGCGGACCTGGTCCTCTACTACAAGTATCTGATGCTGCTTGAGGGCAATCCCGAATACGCGCTGCACTTCAATGCCAGCGATGCGCTGTCGGCGAGCCAGCAGCACTACGCCAAGCAGCAGTTGGCCCTGTTCAAGACCTGGTTCGCCGGCTGGTCGCAGCAGGGCTGAGGCCTTGGCAAAACTGCTGTTCATCGGCACGCAGGACTGGCACTTCGCCCGGCATCACCTGCCGCTGGTGCGGGCAGCGCGCGAGCGTGACCACGATGTGGTGGTCGCCGCCGCGGACCATGGTCAAGGGGCGCGCATCGCTGCGGCTGGCGCGCGCTTCGTTCCGCTCACGCCCGGCCTGTGGCGGAACCATCCGGTGGCCGTTGCGCGCTGCGTCGGCACCCTGCGCCAGATCATGCTGGAACAGGCCCCTGCGCTGGTCCAGCTCCACGGCATTCGCGCCGCGCTGGCGGGACTGGCGGCGGCACGGCTGACAGCCATTCCCCGGCGCATCGCAGCCGTCAACGGGCTCGGCATGGTCAGCGCCAGCACCGGCCTGCCCGGCGACGGGATGCGGGCATTGGCACGGATGCTGACCGGCGCAGCCATGGCTGGCGGCACCCGCCTTGTCCTCGGCAGTCCCGCAGATGCGGCGGTCCTCGGCCTTGATCCGGCAAACCCGGCGCTTCGCATCACTGGTGGGGCGGGCGTCGATCCGCTGATCCACATGCCCGAGCCGATGCCCTGGTCGCCTCCGCTGAAGCTGGCGTTCATCTCGCCGCTGCTCTGGGCCCATGGCCCCGGGCTGGCGGTGGACGCGGTCGCCAAGGCCCGTGCAGCAGGTGCGGATGTCACGCTCTCGCTGATCGGAGCGCCGTGGTCCGCCAGCCGGAATGCGGTCCCCAGAGCGATCCTCGAGGGCTGGAGCAGCCAGCCGGGCATTGGCTGGTTTGCACCAGCCTCCGACATGGCGCAGGTCTGGCGTCAGCACCATGCCCTGATCCTGCCCGCGGGGGGCGGTGATGGCCTGCCGGCCATCGCGCTTCAGGCCGCAGCGTCGGCGCGGCCGCTGATTGTTTCGTCCTCGGCAGGTGGCTCGGCCAGCTTCGTGCGCGATGGCATCGATGGCCGCGTGGTTGACGGCTCCGATCCGGATTCATTGGCTGAGGCGATCATACAGTTCGCGCGCGCTCCGGCGCTGGTCGAGCGCATGGGCCGCTCGGCCCGCGAACGCGTGCTGAACGGCTATACCGAACGGCAGGTGATGGACGCGTTCAGGCGTCTGTGGGCAGAGATGCTCGGCCCGGAGAGCCCCGCGTGAATGCAATGGATCATCCCGCGCGCCTCGCCTTCGTGGCGGCACACACGCGGCTCTTGCCCGTGCCGCATGCTCCGGAACTGAGCTTGCATGTCGCAGATGAGGCCACGGCCCTGTGGCAGAAGACCGAGGACGAACTGGGCGCGATCGGCCTTGCGCCGCCGTTCTGGGCCTTCGCCTGGGCCGGCGGGCAGGCCCTGGCGCGCCATGTGCTGGACGATCCCGCGCTGGTTGCGGGACATCATGTGCTCGATTTCGCCTCCGGCTCCGGACTTGTCGCCATTGCCGCCGCCAGAGCCGGCGCGGCACGCGTCGAGGCAGCCGACATTGACGGCTTTGCCCTCGCAGCGATGGATCTGAATGCGCGCGCCAACAACGTCCGGATCGAGTCCGTGGGCACAGACCAGATTGGCACGGACCGTGGCTGGCACACGGTGCTGGCCGGCGACATCTGCTACGAGCGCAACCTTGCCGAACGCGTCATGACATGGCTGGCCGGGCTGGCGGCGCGCGGCGCCATCGTCCTGATCGGCGATCCGGGCCGCAGCTACCTGCCCACGCAGCGCCTGACGCATCTCGCCACCCATGAGGTGCCGGTCACCCGCGAACTGGAGGACCAGGACATCAAGGCGACCGGCATCTGGAGGCTGGATCCCTTGCCCTGAGGACCAGCCTCAGCCGAATTCCTTGCGCAGATCAATCGTGGCGCGCTGGCCAAGATCATTGAAATGGCGGGCCAGCCAGGCTTTCGCAGCCTTGCGCCCGGCCTCCTTCAGCATCACGAAGAAGTCCCATTTGGCCGTGAGCTTGGACGAGGCATCGAGGTCATTCAGTGCCTGGCTGAGCGCAATGCGGTGCATCAGCACCTTCTTGTAGTCCTTGGTGGAGAGGTTGCCCTTGTCGACCAGCCTCGCCACGAAGTCGATGGCGCGCAGTTCGCGCAGCAAGGTGGCGTTGAAGGTGATCTCGTTGAGCCGGTTCTGGATGTCGCGCGGTGTTGTCGGCACACCCTTGCGCTCCACCGGGTTGATCTGCACCAGCAGGATATCGTCGGTGCCGGTGCCGTAGAACAGCGGGTAAAGCGCCGGATTGCCCATGTAGCCGCCATCCCAGTAGGGCACGCCATCGATCTCGACGGCCTGGAACACGGTCGGCAGGCAGGCCGAAGCCATCACATGGTCGGCCGTGAGGTCCTTGCCTTCGAAGATTGCGCCCTTGCCCGTCTCCACGTTGGTGGCCGCAATGAAGAGCCTGAACTGCTTGCAGGCCCTGACGCGCTCGAAATCGATCTCGCGCTCGAGAAAATCCTTCAGCGGATTGATGTTCAGCGGGTTGAAATCATACGGACTTGCCGACTGCTTGAAGAAGCCGAGCCAGAAATCGCCGATGCCGAAGCCCCGCAGAGGCGAGGCCGTGAAGAAGC
>JAPLOV010000132.1:0-3558 GCA_026400565.1 Hyphomicrobiales bacterium
GAACCAGAATGAACGACGAAGAAACCAGCAATGTATTGAAGATGCCAGCGACAAGATCGACAAGAAGCTCGGTTGACAACCGTCCATCATCGGAGATCCGCGCTTCGGGATTGTCGAGCGTATCCGGATCGCCGGATGGATGCATTGTCCTGTTCCATAGCCAGCGTTCGACCAAGGTCTGGGTCAGCCATTGGCGCCAGCGAAGCTGAAGACGCATGCGCATCTGGATCTGCGCGACCGCAGCTGATGCATTGAGGACGCTGAGCATGATGACGAAGACGATGCACCACAACAGCGCGGCCTGATCCCTGACCTGCAGCGCGTCGAAGAAGGATTTGTTCCAGAGATTGATCGCGAGTGCCAGCAGCACGTTGGCGACAAGGCACACCAGAAGACCAGCTGTCAGAACCCAGGCAGCGCGGCACGTGTGGCCGGTCCAGAATTGCGTTGCCAATGACAGGAAATGTCGCATCAGATGCTGGTCTGACCGACACCTCATCATCGTCTGCCATCGACCCCATGTTTCGGCGCGCAAGGGCCACGCCCCCTGTCGCCGCCAGAGCAAGGCCGATACCGCCGAGGACAAGGTTTCCTCGGTCTATCAGCTGCTCCTGGTGTGGTTCTGGCGTCCGGCATCAACGCTGCCTGAGGCTGGACAGATAGGCGACGATGTCGTCGAGTTCCGTCTGGCTGAACTGGTAGCGGGGCATTTGCCCGTGCGGAGTCTGCAGGAAAACCCGCATCGACAACTCGGTGAAGGACCGCATGTTGGCGACAGCGCCAAAGTCGGGTGGCGTCCGGTTTGGATCGTTGTCCGATCCGGTGATGCGGTGGCATTGCACGCACAGCGTGGTCGCAATCATCCTGCCCGCGGTTAGGTCTCCGATGCTCTGGGCCTGTACGGGGCCTGAACCTAGGACCGCCATGAATGCGGCCCCGATTGTCGCACGGGCAAGAGATGTCATGGGCGCTTTCTCCACTTGAAACGGCCGGCGATCGAATTCAGGGAATTTGACTGTCATGGGCGCCACTTGCGCGAAATCCGGCGGAGATAGGACACAAGTCCGTCGGTCTCGTTTTCCAGCAGCCTGAATTCCGGCATGCCGGGATGGCGGATAACAGTCCCATCGATCAGCACAGGCGCGGGATTGTTGTTCGGGTAGCGCTCGGCAATCAGCGGAAAGCGCGGAGCTTTGGAATTGGGGCTCTGGCCTCGTCGGCCGATCGCATGACATCTGGCACAGTGTTCCTGCGCCACCTCGCGTCCGACCCGTGCGCTCTCGCGGTTTTCGGGGCGCTGGGCATCAGCCGGCATGGCAAGGGGCTGCGCAACACTCAATGCAAGCATTGTTGGCACCCAGAACCATGCGCCCATTTTCAGCTTGATCTGCTTTTGTCCCATGGCTTTGTGTCTACCCGGACAAAACGGCGCGATCTTTGACCTACCTCATATTTTTGCCCAGCGAAGATGCGAGGCTGGCCGCCATGGGCTGATGCACTGCTCAATCGTGGTCGTCATCCGAAGGAGACACTCCATGTCCACATCCCCCCATCAGATATCCGGTGCCGCACGTGGCAACCCTGATGCCCACCCATCGGCGAACGATGCCATCCAGCAAAGCCTCACGGGTTTTCCCGCGGTCCCGCACAAACTGATGCAGATCAACCTGGAAGCGGCGAACCATGCTTTCAGTTTCATGAATCGCCGGTTGAAGGCCCAGGCAGCCTTGTGGAGCAATATCGGCCATTTCAGCGACACCAGCGGCGCAGCTGAAGCGCAGCGTGCCTTCCTTGAAACGGTCACGAAAGACGACACCGAGGAGATGATGCTACTCACGGACATGGCGCGCAAGAATCTCGCGTCGGTGACTGAAACAGTCTCCAGCGCTCCCATGCCGGGGTTCCCTGCAGCCAGATCATCGTGAGCTGTTTGGACAGCGCACGTCACGTTTCACGGAGAACCCGCATGGTACACAACACGTCGACCGCTCGTCATGCAAACAGGCAGCCCGCAACAATGCCGTCCTCATTTGAGGATCTTCTGATTTATCTTGATGACAGTGCCGCTGCCCGCAACGCATTGGCCTACGCGGAAGCCTTGAACCCCGACGGCAACACGTGCGCCCTCATGCTTGGCTTCATGGCGAACAGATCGTCTCAGGGCCAACCTTGCCAGCGCGGGATCCCGCGCTGAGCTGCGCCGCGCCAACGTCATGCATGGCGAAGAGGGCAACACCATCGTGACGCAGGGACGCTATGCTGACATCACGGTGATCGGCTGGTCAGCCAGCACCGACGCGAACCGGATCAGAGCAGATCTCCAGAAGACACTGTTTGAAGCAGCCTTGTTCCATTCGGGCCGGCCCGTCCTGCTTGTACCGGAAGCCTTCAAGCGCTTGGGGCATCCCAAGCGCGTCCTGATAGCATGGACGCCCGAGCGCGAATCCGTGCGTGCAGTGAATGATGCGATGGCGGTTCTCAAGTCCGCAGAACAGGTGCACATCGTTGTCGTCAACACCGGCGCGATGATGCCAGAGGCGAATGCGGGCGACGACATGGCGCGCCATCTGGCGCGTCACGACATCAAGGTCGATGTCAAACATGTCCCGAGCAATGGTGAGCCGGTTCACAAGGTCTTGCTGAATGAAGTACGCTACCTTGGCGCTGATCTTGTGGTGATGGGTGGCTACGGTCATAGCCGCACGGGCGAATGGCTGTTTGGCGGCGTGACCAGAGACATCCTGAACACCGCAGATGTGCCGTTGTTGATGTCGCATTAGCTTCGCTGACATCGGAATTGCGAATGTTTCCATGAGCACCGATCGGCTGGACAGACTCTTCAATCCCGCCAGCGTCGCGGTTGTTGGCGCAAGTCCGCGTGTGGGCTCATGGGGCGGTGTCGTGCTCCGCTGCTTGCAGCAAGGTGGTTGCAAAGGCACCTTGCATGCCGTCAACCCCAAGCATGACCGTGTCTTGGGCGTGCCTTGCCTTGGCTCGTTGAAAGCGCTGGGCGCAGCGCCCGATCTGGTCATCGTGACCATCCCCGCCCATGCCGCCATGAAGGACATCGCCTGGCGGAAGGGACAATCGACCGACACCTCGCGCGATCGCGAGCTGACCGACTGGGCGGCGCTGGCCAGATTTGTCGACACCATCGGGTCCACGCAACCGGTTGTGCCTGTCCGTGCCGAATGATCAGCGCTTCACTGGCCAATGGCCAATCCATCGGTCACCGTGACGCATGACCTCGCAAGATGTTCTGTTCCAGACTCTGCTGCAACTCGGGCTGGCGCTGGCAATTGGCCTTCTGGTTGGCGTTGAGCGCCATTGGCGCGAACGTGATGCGGCCCCGGGCACGCGGACTGCGGGGTTGAGGACATTCGGGCTGACAGGCCTGCTGGGCGGCATCTCGGCTCTGGTGTCGCAATCGCCCGCATTTGGGGGAAGTGTGGGCGGCGCGATTGTCATGGCGACAGCACTGGGTGCCTATGCGGCGGCCATGATCGTCTTCAAGTTTCAGGAGGCGGTCGAGGACGAAACCAACAGCGTCACCACGGT
>JAPLOV010000132.1:3628-10153 GCA_026400565.1 Hyphomicrobiales bacterium
GTCACCACGGTGGTTGCGGCGATCCTGGTCTTCGTTCTGGGTGCCATGGCGGTGCTCGGTGACCGGACGATTACGGCCGCCGCCGGTGTTTCCATGACGGCGCTGCTGGCGTCGCGCGAGGTGCTGCACGGCCTGCTCAGGCGTCTGACCTGGGTCGAGTTGCGGTCCATGATCATCATTCTGGTCATGTCGTTCGTGGTGCTGCCTCTGGTCCCGCGCACCCCTGTTGGTCCGTTCGGTGGCGTTGATCTGGCGGCAGTCTGGACGCTCGCCATCCTCATGGCAGCAATCAGCTACACCGGGTATGTTGCCTTGAAGCTGCTTGGACCACGAAATGGGCTCCTGCTCGCGGGGGCTCTGGGGGGGCTGGCCTCATCCACGGCCGTGACGCTGAGTTTCGCGCGGCGTGCGGCACTGAATGAAGCCCCGCCCCGGGCTCTTGTCGCTGGCGCACTCGCCGCAAGCTCGGTGTCTGTCTTTCGGATCGGCGGGTTGGCGCTGTTCCTTGCGCCTTCACTGCTGTTCAATCTTGCGCCGTCTCTCATGGCCGCTGCAGCGGCCTTTGCCCTTTCCGCCTTTTTCAATGCCAAGGCGATGGCAGCAGAGGCACCGTTTGACGCGGCAAATGTCCGCAACCCTTTCGAGCTGCGCCCTGTCCTGCGCATGACTGTGCTGATCCTCGTTGCCGCATTTCTGGTGAAAGCCGGCATTGCGCTCATTGGGCCGCGCAGCATGGTGCCTCTGTCGGCGCTTGGCGGGCTGTTTGATGCTGATGCCGTCGTGCTGTCGATCGCTCAGCTGTCGAACCAGGGCATATCCATCACAACCATGGCGATGGCGATCTGTGCAGCCATTGCGGCGGACATCATCGCCAAAGCAGCCTTTGCAGTCGCGTTTGGTGGCCGCTCGTTTGGGTCCATTTATGGCCTCACGGCCATCATCGCTGTGAGTTGTGGCGCGGCGGCATTCTGGCTTGCCTCAGGGCTTGACCGCCTTGTGTTTCCGGATTGATGGAAATCACAGTGCCGGCGGTGCCTTCGAGGATCGCGTTGGCGTCCTTGAGCGTTCCGATCCCGGCATGCTTGCCGGTTTCATTGACGAAGTCGCACGCGGCCCGAACCTTCGGACCCATCGATCCGTTGGCAAACTTAACGCTCGCAAGTTCGCCCGGCGTCGCATGCCTGAGGGGCCGGGCCATGTCAGTGCCCCAATCCAGATAGAGTGCATCGACATCGGTCAGCATCACCAGCCAGTCAGCGCCGAGTTGCCGCGCCAGAAGTGCGCTGGCGCTGTCCTTGTCAATCACCGCCTCGATGCCGGTAAAGCTGCCATCTTCCAGCTCGACCACGGGAATGCCGCCGCCACCGGTGCAAATCACAATCACCTTCTGCGCGACCAGTAACGCGATGACCCGGGCTTCCAGAATTTCGAGCGGGGCAGGGGATGCCACCACACGCCGCCAGCCCTTGCCATCCGCCGCAACGCGCCAGCCGCGCTCTGCCGCCACGGCGCGCGCTTCGCTCTCGGCGTAGACGGCGCCGATCGGTTTTGTGGGTTTGCGAAAAGCAGGGTCATGGCGGTCGACCCGCACCTGGGTCAGAAGCGCGGCGATCAAGGCGCCGCCGGGCAGAACATTCATGAGCTGTTGCTCGATCAGATAGCCGATCATGCCGGCGCTCTCCGCGTCGAGCACATCAAGTGGATATGGCGTGTCCGGTGTGGCCGCTGCCTGAAGCGCGAGGAGACCGACCTGTGGGCCGTTGCCATGTGTGATCACGACTTCATGGCCAGCGATGCAGATTGGTGCCAGAGCTTCTGCCGCAATCCTGATATTGCGGGCCTGATTTGCTGCGGTCAGCGCCTCGCCGCGCCGAAGCAGAGCGTTGCCGCCAAGTGCGAAGACAATGCGCATTGTGTCCATCCTTGACAGATCAACCGGCCAAAGCATGGGCCTCGAGCGCGTCGCATTCATTGCGCTGGCTCAGATATCGCGGGCAAAGCGCACGATCCGGTCAAACGCCGAAGCCGATTTTTCTTACAATCACTGCAGCGCCAATTCACGTGGATGCATCCTGATAACGAGGGAACACCCTCGATACGTCTCCTCAAGCATGGGCGAACTCGGGACTGCTGCAAAATCGCTCCTCAGACCCGCGAATGGCTAGCCTTGCACCAACGCCCTTCACAGGTCCCGTCAATGCACCAACATTCCAACCGGACCACCCAGTGGGGGCTGATCACTGCAGAAAGCCAATTGGCATACCGATAACCCATTGATATGACATGTGTAATTCCTCGAATATTGCTGTATCTCCATACCCTGCATGATAATTTGGAAGCCGGCTCATCAAGCCCATCTCGGGCCATGTCCGGGCCATCAGCACCGGAGCTGCGTGGTCTTCGAACGGATGTCTTTTGCCGTGTTCGGGTGTGTTCGTGTGGGGTGGACGAGATAGCGTTCAACCAATGGGATTTTTCTCATCCCGTCGTCGATCTTCGTAGGGCTCTTCGCTCTGGACAAATGGAACGCAAGTCTGGAGGGCAGATTTGTTGGTCTGGATTCTGTTGAACGTTCGACAGGACGACGCGGATGATATGGCTGATCACGACCCTGCGTGGCGAAGTGGTTCATCCGGCCCGCGCTCTCCGTCTCAGCTCGGTCGCACCACGTGCACCGGCGAGCGGCCGAGCGACAGCTCGACGATGCCGGTCAGACCCGATACGGCGATCTCGCGGAAGCAGTCATCGGTCCAGGCGAGCGCGTGGGGCGCGAGGATAACGTTGTCCATCGCGAGCAAGGGGTTGGACGGAGACACCGGCTCGGTCTCGAACACGTCGAGGCCGGCACCCGCGATACGCCCCGTTGAGAGCGCCGCGATGAGCGCGGCCTCGTCGACCACCGGCCCGCGCGCGACGTTGATGAGGAAAGCGGCGGGCTTCATGCGCGCGAGCCGGCCGGCGTCGATCAAGTGGCGCGTCGAGGCGTCGAGGACGCAGCACACCACCACGAAATCGCTTTCGGCCATCACCGTGTCCAGCGGCGCGAGCGTCGCGCCGAGGCCCGCGATCCGCTCTGCGCTCGCGAACGGGTCGGCGGCGAGCATGCGCCCGACAAAGGGGCGGGCAAGCGTCAGGATCTCCTGGCCGATTCCGCCGGCTCCGACGAGTCCGAGCGTGCGCCGAGCCAGGCCGAGACCCATGTGATCGTTGCGCTCGGCCCAATGTCCCGCGCGCACCAGCCGGTCTTTGGCGAACAGGCGGGAGGCGAGCGCGAACAGGAGCGTCAGGGTCGCGACCGCGACGGGCCTGCGGACCGCGATCGGCGTGTTGGTGACGATCACGCCGCGCTTCGCCAACGCAGCCACGTCGACGGAATCGTAGCCGACGCCGTGGCGCGCCACGATCTTCAGCCTGAGGTCATCCCGCGCGACGCTCGCCGCCGTCACCTTCGGCGTGTTGACGTAAAGTGCGTCGTAGCACGCGGCGACGTCGGGCGTGACCTCGCTCATGGCCTCGGGCACGAACTCCCAGTCGATCGCGGGGTTCGCGTCGAGCGTGGCGAGCGCCGCCCGCCCGAAGCTCGGCGCGCCGCTGCCGTCGAGGAGGTCGCGGGACAGTCCGACCTTGAAGCGCGCGCTCACGAGCGTGCTCCCGAGCCAAGGATCGCCCGGTATCCGGCTGTCAGGATCGCCTGATCGGGGCCGACCGCGATCACGTTGTAGCCGGCGGCGATGGCGCGCTTCATCCAGGCCGCGTCGCTCGCCATGAAGCCAGCGCCCTTTCCATGCCGGCGCGCGACGGCGGCGACGTGTTTCAGCGCGGCGTCGAACCTCCGATCGTCGAAGGCGCCGGGCATGCCGAGGAAGTTGGTCAGGGCGAAATGTCCGACCCAGAGCACGTCGATGCCGTCCACGGCCGCGATGTCCTCGACCGCGTGGAGGCCGCGCTCGGTCTCGATCTGGGCGACGACGAGGTTTCGCTCGTCGAGGCCGGCGATCTTCGCAGCGACGTCGCCGCCTGTGTAGCCGTCGTGGGCGAAGCCGAACGCGGCGCCACGGCGCCCGCGTGGAGGATAGCGGGTCGCCTCCGCGATGGCGCGGGCCTCGGCCACGCTTTCGACCATGGGGACCATCACGCCGTGCGCGCCCATGTCGAGCGCACGGGCGAGGTAGGTGTATTCGCCGCGTGGCACGCGGACCATCGGCGCGATCGGCAGGCCCTGGCAGGTGGCGACGAGCATCTTGAAGGTCTCGTAGCCGAGCCCCGTGTGCTCCATGTCGAACATCGCGAAGGCCGCGCCCGCGTTCGCCATCATGCGCCCGACGCCGGGCACGGTGCATTCGAACACCATGGCGCCATGCACGGGCTCGCCCGCCATAGCCCGCCGTCGCAACGACATCGCCTCGCTCATTCGTCCCTCCATGCCGTCGAGGCGACCATGCGGCCCGGAGGTCGGCGCCCGCAAGTCGGTGCCATACCTGTCATGCCAAGACTTGACCCGACATTTCCCCGATAGGCGGCCCATCCGACCCTGATTGTCGGCAGAATAGCCCAGCTTTGGTCCTCTTGGAAGCCGGAAGCGCGTCGCGGCAGCGTCCGTCGCAGCAGAAGCGCGTTCAGACCGCCATGCCACACCCCAGAAGTGCGTTTCTTGCTGGTTTTGCCACAGTGAGGGCGGACTTCGCCTGTCGCCTGCTTCGTGCGACAGAATAGGCCATTCTCCGTCCCGGCCATGCTCTCGTTTCGCCGCGCTGGGAGAGGATGACAAGGAGGCCGTTTACGGCATCGCCAGCGGCGACGCGAATGGCGTCCTTGCCAGAATCGAGCAGCATGGCATACCTCTTATGCCGTCGACGGAATATTCTTGAATTATTCCATCAATGGAATATATTGGGGGTGTGTTTGGTTTGGAACGTCGAGTACACGGACGAATTTGGGGAATGGTTTGCGACGCTGGTTGAGGCCGTGCAGGACGACGTCGACCGTTCGGTCGGTCTCCTGGAGGCGAAAGGACCGCAGCTTCCATTTCCCCATTCATCCGGCATCGAGGGTTCCCGTCACGCCCACATGCGCGAATTGCGCGTGCAGAGCGGCGGCGAGCCATACCGCATTTTCTATGCCTTCGATCCGAGGAGGACGGCAATCCTTCTTATCGGCGGCAACAAGACGGGCGACGACCGCTTCTATGAGCGGACGGTGCCGATAGCAGACAGCCTGTACGACACGTATATCGCTGAACTCAAGAAGGAGGGTTTGATCCCATGACCGGACATCGCTCATTCAAGGAACTGCGCTCCACCTTGTCGGCGGAGCGCCAGGCTCGCAATGCCGACGCGACACAGGTCATGCTTCGAGACATGGCGCTGCACGAGCTTCGCGTCGCACGAGAGAAATCGCAGGAGGAGCTTGCAGCGACCCTGCATGTCGGACAGCCCGCCGTCGCCAAGATGGAGCGGCGCACCGACATGTATGTGAGCAATCTTCGTCGCTACGTCGAAGCCCTTGGCGGCAAGCTGGAGATCACCGCTCGGTTTCCCGATGCTGATGTGTCGATCACGAATTTTAGTGACCTTGCAATAGCGCCAGAACAAAAGCTCGCTGATTAGTACTGCAAGTTGCCTAAAGATTTCTGATAAAAGACGCTTTTTAACATAGTAAAGTCTAATAATTATCCAAAAAGCAGAGGATTTTAATTTAATGAACGCCGTTGAGATCGAAGAAGCCATTTCAGCTCTTGCTGAAAAGCCCTTTGCCTGTGGATTTAAAGTGACCTAGCACCTTGCAGGGGAGCCTCAAGGTGATTTGCTCGGTGCCCTCGGGCTCGACCACCTGCGCTGTATCCCGAAAGTCAGCAGGGATAGCGCCCTGAATCGGGGTCAGCTTCGGCTCGCCGCTTCACCTCGGCGTCGCTCATGGTCTTGATGGCCTTGCTGAGCGGCGGGGCAGGGGGCAGCTCATCGACGCTGCCATACCGCACCACCTTAGCGGCCTTGGTATATTTCGCGTTCATGTTTGCTCGCCTTTCTTGCAGAGATTAAGCGAATGTCGCCCTGAACTTGAAAGACGTTCTTGGCCAGATCCAAACCGATCGTGCAAACCTCGCCTGTCATGCCGGGCTCCAATGGTGATGCCAACCATTCTTCTTTGCCACACATTGGGATCGTCGCGGGCGTCTACAGCATCAAAGCCAAGGGCGACTGCCGCCTTGGCCCGACACTCATGCCGTCACCTCGGCATTTTGTTGTGAAGTCTGTTCGGCGCCAGTCATCGTCAGGCAGACCGTCTCGGTGCGATCCCGGACACATCAATCGGCGCCTCCGCATGCCTGAGATCATAACGGCTCTGCATGTTCAGGAACCACTGAGGAGCAACATCAAAGAACCTGCCGAGCCGCAGTGCGATGGCGGCAGTGATGTTCTGCCGCCCATGAGCGATCTCGTTGAGGCGGCTGCGCGTCACGCCAATCGCTTTGGCCAGCGCATAGGCAGATAGCCCCATGGGCTCGAGGAACTCTGACTTCAGGAC
>JAPLOV010000111.1:0-6481 GCA_026400565.1 Hyphomicrobiales bacterium
CGCTGCCGCCGCGCCCCTGCCCGTTGTGGCAACCTTCTCGATCCTTGCCGATTTCATCGCCCAGGTTGGCGGCAACCGGCTCGCGCTGACCTCGCTGGTGCAGGCAGGTGCTGACGCGCATGTCTATTCCCCGACACCTGGTGATGCGCGGGCGCTGGTGGCGTCCCGGCTGATCTTCATCAACGGGCTCGGCTTCGAGGGCTGGGTCAACCGCCTGATCAGATCATCCGCGACCAAGGCAACGGTGGTGACCGCGACCCGCTCGATCGTCCCGCTCAAGGCGGAAGCGAAGGGGGGCGGCCATGCGCATGCCGGACATGATCACGGCGAGAACGACCCCCATGCCTGGCAGTCGGTGACCAATGCGAAGATCTACGTGGCCAACATCGAGGCGGCACTGGTGGCTGCCGACCCGGCCAGCGCAGAAACCTACCGCGCCAATGCCCGGGCCTATACCGCCAGACTGGACGCGCTCGATGCGGAGTTGCGCGCCAGCATCGCGCGCATTCCCGCCGATCGGCGCAAGGTCATCACCTCGCACGATGCCTTCCAGTATTTCGAGAAGGCTTACGGGATCAGCTTCATCTCGCCGCGCGGGGTCTCGACCAGCGCCGAGCCCTCACCGCAAGCGGTCGGTCGCATCATCCGGCAGATCAAGGCCGAGAGGATCCCCGCCGTGTTCCTCGAAAACATCTCCGACCAGCGCCTGATCCAGCGCATTGCGCAGGAGACCGGCGCGCGCGTCGGTGGCACGCTTTACTCCGATGCGCTGACGCCGGCTGGCGGGCCTGCATCCGACTACATCACGATGATGCAACACAACATGCGCCAGATCGTCGGCGCATTGGCCGTGGCCTGATCGCTGGCGGCCTTTGCCGGCCGTTTCAGGCTCAGGCCCGTGATGCCGGCGGCGCCTCCGGCGCACGGGCCGGAGCGCGGGCGTAGATCAGCACGCTGACCAGCAGCAGTCCGGCGAACAGCCAGTGCAGGTTGGCGAAGGTTGTGGTCGCTGCCAGCCCCTCGGCCCGCTCTGCCGCTATGAACCAGCCCGAGCCGATCTGCACGGCGGAGGCTCCTGCAATGAAGAGGAAGTTCATCGTGGTCATGCCCCTGCCAATCAGATGGGCGGGAAAGAACAGGCGCGCATGGGCCATCAGGATGGCGTAGTTGAAGCCTGCAATGCCGATGGCCGTAAACAGCACGATGGCCCAGAGCCCGCCAAGATGGCCGCTGAGCGCGAGGGCGACGAACAGCGCCGCCGTCAAGGCCGTGCTCCAGAGCACGGTCGGCTTGGGGCCGCCGAGATGTTTTTCGATCCAGCCGAACACGAAAGCGCCCGCCGTCATCGCCAGCGCCATGGCGAAGGCTCCATTGCCCTGCATGGCGCGGTCAAGGCCGTTGACCTCTTCGAGGAAGGGCGCGATCCACAGCCCACGCGTTGTGACCAGAATGGCATAGCCGATGAAGGTGATTGGCGCGAGCAGCCACAGCGCACGGATCGAGACGATGGCGCGAATGCCGGCCAGAATGCCGCGATCATCGGCATTGCCGGTCTTTGGCAGGGGCGGCGGATCGCGCAGCAGACTGGCCGCCAGCAGCAGCGCCAGACAGAAGAGCGCCGCCACGCCGGCCATCGTCGGGCGCCAGCCGAAGGCATCGGCGGCACGGGCGAGCGGCGCGGCTCCGAGGAGGTTTCCCAGCGAGCCCAGCCCGATGAACAGGGAGGCAAGACCGGCAAAGCCAGCCGATGGTCCTGATCGTGCGAACAGGTAGAGCGCGGCCATGAACACGGGCGAAAAGCCGATGCCGAGCAGCGCCATGGCTCCTGTCGCAACCGCCGCTGTCGGCGCGAATGCGAACAGGATCGCACCCACTGCGCCAACGCCCATGCAAACTGATACGGTGAGGCGCGGGCCAACCCTGTCGAGGGCCAGGCCGACCGGGAATTGCATCACGGCGAAGGTGATGAACCAGGCTGAACTCAAGGCGCCGAGTTCGGCCGGGCCGATGGCAAGATCAGCCATCAGCGGCGTCGCGATTACGCTCAGGAACGAGCGATAGAAGATCGACAGGATGTAAGCGAGAATGAGGGCAAAGAAAATGCGCACGGCGTGGGTTCAGACCATTCCCGGATTGAACGACGGCACACCTGTCGGCTGCCCTGACGGATGCGGAAGGAGCAGCGCTGTTCGGGAGTGTCCCGTCACTTCGCGCGCTCCAGCACGCTGACATAGTTGGCCACGGCAGCGCCGCCCATGTTGAAAATGCCGCCAAGCCTCGCTCCGGCAATCTGCATGTCGCCTGCCTCGCCCATCAATTGCATGGCGCTGAGCGCATGCATCGAGACACCTGTGGCCCCGATCGGGTGGCCCTTGGACTTGAGGCCGCCTGAAGGATTGATCGGCAGCCTGCCATCCTTGGTGGTCCAGCCCTCGCGGATGGCGCGGGCACCGTCGCCCTCGCCAGTCAGCCCCATGGCCTCGTATTCGATCAGTTCGGCGATGGTGAAGCAGTCATGGGTTTCGGCGAAGGACAGATCGGCCAGCACGATGCCGGCCTGCTCGAGTGCCTTGCGCCAGGCCAGCGCACAGCCCTCGAACTTCAGGATGTCGCGCTTCGACATCGGCAGGAAGTCCTGGACATGGGCCATACCCTTGAAGGCGACGGCACGGGACATGGTCATGGCGGTGTCGAGATCGGCGATGACGAGCGCTGCTGCTCCATCGGAGACCAGCGAGCAGTCGGTCCGCTTCAGGGGGCCGGCCACGAACGGGTTCTTTTCACTTTCGGCGCGGCAGAAAGCAAAGCCGAGATCCTTGCGCATCTGGGCATAGGGGTTGGAGACGCCGTTGTGGTGGTTTTTGGCCGCAATGGCCGCGAGCGCATCGGACTGGTCGCCATGACGCTGGAAGTATCGGGCCGCGATCTGGCCGAAAACGCCGGCGAAGCCTGCCGGCGTGTCGCCATCCTCCGGCAGGTAGGAAGCGCGCAGCAGGTTCTGGCCGATCTGCGGACCGGGCGTGGTGGTCATCTGCTCGACGCCGACCACGAGCACGGTGCGCGCCGCGCCGGCCCTGATGGCCCGGACGGCCTGATGCACGGCAGCCGAGCCGGTGGCGCAGGCGTTCTCGACACGGGTGGCCGGCTTGAAGCGCAGCTTCGGATCGGCCTGCAGAACGAGGCTTGCGGTGAAATCCTGCGCGGAAAAGCCGGCGTTGAAATGGCCCAGCACGATCTCGTCGACATCGGCGGCATCGAGCCCGGCATGCGCGAGCGCCTCGTTGGCGGCACGGACGATCAGGCTTTCCACGGTCTCGGCATCGTGCTTGCCAAACGGCGTATGGGCCCAACCGACGATGGCAGCATTCGGGGCAGTATTCGGGGCAGCATTTGTGGCAGCGGTCATGGCAGCGATCTCCCTCGAATGGCGCTTCCGCGTTCTTTCGACATGACATGCCTGCAAGCCGCGCAATCGGCAAGCAGCGGCTGCGCACGTCGGTCTTGCATGATTGGGTGGGAGCTTGCCGGGTCAGATCGCCAGCAGCAGGATTGTGCCGACACCGATCGCGATTAACCCCATGCCGACGATCTCGCGCGGGCTTGTCATTTCGGCAAACAGCTTGCGTGACATGATCTGGGCCAGAAACACCTCCACCAGAGCCAGGGTGCGCACGTTGGCGACGGCGGTCAGCGAAAAGCCGATGAACCAGAACTGCGAGGCAAGGGCCCCCAGAAACCCGGCAAACAGCGCTGGCCGCCAGACCCGGAAGCTGCCGGTCAGCGCTGGCCGGTCGCACAGCCCCAGATAGATGATCAGGATGAGCGACTGAAGGCCAAGCCCCCAGACGAGAATTGTCGAGGCACGCAGGAAGAAGACCCCTTCTTCCAGCGACAGGATGGCCCCGCGAAAGCACACAGCAGCGAGCGCGAAGAAGGCGCCGGACAGCATGCCGAAAACCAGTGGCCGCAGGCCTGCTCCGAGCACCGGCTCGCCACGCCGGAACGAGATCATCAGAACCCCGAGCGTGGCCAGAGCGATGGCCCCGAACTTCGGCAAGGACAGCGGATCGCCCAGCACGAGGGCCGCAAAGACGGCCGCCTGCACGGGCTCGGTCTTGGTGTAGGCCGTGGTGACGGCAAAGGAGCGCTGCTTCATCGTGGTGAGCATCAGCGCGGTTGCCATGATCTGGGTGGCTGCGCCGCCCAGGCACCACAGAAACGCGGTGCTGTTGAGGGCAGGGGGAAGCGTTCCGGCGAGCAGGCTGGCAAGGCCCAGGAACAGCGCCGCGAAGGGCAGGCCGAACACGAAGCGGACCTGCGTTGCGCCAACAACGCCGATGGCCTGTGTGAGGCTGCGCTGCGTCGCGTTGCGCGCGGTCTGGGCTGTCGCTGCGATCAGGGTCGCCGGGATCCAGAGCAGGGACATCAGAAAAGGGGAGAGCACGGGGGGCCTTGCGGGTTATGTCGCCGGGCAGCGACAGCGGACCCAATCACACAAGACCATGTCGGGGTGCTAGGCAAATCGCTGGCTGAGGGGTAGGGATGCGTTGTGCGCGTCGTTTCGCGCGATGGATCAGGCAGGCCCGCATGGCGGCTGCCTGCTGTCGCGCCGGCAATCACATTGCATGATCTGACAATTGCCTGTTGCCTGCCATCTGTTCTGCCATCTGTTCTGTCACGGCTTCCTGTTCACGCTCGCTCGTTCAACGCACCGCATCCCGCAACGCACCGCATCCCGCAACGCACCGCATCCCGTCCATGACGCCAGCCAGATCCGTTTTCCTGATGACGCTGCTTGCGCCTGCGGTGCTGTGCGCCGGGCCGGCGCTTGCGCAAAGCAACGGACCATCGCTGGTGATCGATGCGGCATCGGGCGCCGTGCTGCACGAGGAAGGGGCTTCGCAGGCCTGGCATCCGGCATCCACCACCAAGATCATGACGGCCTATGTCGCGCTCAGGGCCGTGCGTGCCGGCCGCATAGGCCTGCAGACCGCGATCCCGGCATCGGCTCTTGCGGCCCGGCAGCCGAGGGTGAAGGTCTACATCAGGGCCGGGCAGGAGATCACGCTCGACAACGCCCTCAAGATCATGATGGTGAAGTCTGCCAATGACATTTCCTACGTGATCGCCGAAGGCGTCGGCGGGACGGTTCCGGCCTTCATCGAGATGATGAACGCCGAAGCGCGCCGGCTGGGTCTGCGCGACACGGCCTTCCGCAACCCCAATGGATGGCATCATCCCGAGCAGCAGAGCAGCGCGCGCGATCTGGCCGTGCTGACGATGACGATGATGCGCGAATTCCCCGAATATGCCGACTACTGGGGCATTGGCGCTGTG
Organism: Hyphomicrobiales bacterium; assembly: GCA_026400565.1. Lineage (GTDB taxonomy): Bacteria > Pseudomonadota > Alphaproteobacteria > Rhizobiales > Beijerinckiaceae > Allobosea. The sequence goes on from JAPLOV010000111.1 coordinate 5,338, forward strand.
CAGCTTGGCAAGGTTACGCTCAACAACACCAATGGCCTGATCGGGCGTTATGCCGGCGCGAACGGCTTCAAGACAGGTTTTGTCTGCGCGTCGGGCTTCAACGTCGTCGCCACCGCGACACGCGGCGGGCGCACCCTGATTGCCGTGGTGCTCGGCGCCTATTCCGGCGCGGAGCGCACCATCAAGGCGGCGCAGATCCTCGATGCGGCCTTCACATCGTGGGGCGGCACGGGGCGCAGTGTCGCCTCGATCGGCGCGAGCGGCACGCGGGCCCGCAACATCTGCGCAGAGGTCCGCGCCTTCGGACGCGGCGCGCCGTTGGCCGATGATGTCGAGACCAGCGGCGCCATCTCGTTCGTTCCGTCGTCCGGGAGTGAATCCTCGGGAGCTTATGCCCTTTTCGCCGGCCCGCAGGCATCGACGATGCGCGGCACCGGTGGCCGCATCACGCTGGGGCCACGGGCGCAGTTCACAGCCATCCCGGTTGCCTATGGGCGCAGTGCCGGGTCGGCTTCGGCGCCGCTGGCCGCGAACGTGTCTGGCCGCCCGGCATCGGCGGTGGCGGCAGCACGCCCGGGCGCACCAGCCGCGCCCGGTGCCCTCGCACCCGCCGGTGCCGTGGCCGGCGCCATTGCTGCCCGTGCCGCTGCGGCCGCCTTCGCGGCCCCGGGCGAGGCCGCTCCGCGTGGTGCAGCGCCCGGGGGTCCGGGTCCGATCAAGCTGCAAGGCGCGATCGGGCAAGGCGGACCTGCGGCGCTGCGCCCATCCTCGGCGGCCGGCATCAAGCCCAAGCCTGCTCCCGCCCCGCCCGCCACGGCATCCGTGGCACCATCCGGCCCTGCAACAGCCGCCCGCCCTGCAACAGCCGCCCGTCCTGCAACAGCCGCGCGCCCGGCGGCTGCCAAGCCAACGCCGCGCGCCGGCACGACCGGTGTGGCGGCAAGCCCCGCTGCCAAGCCGGCGGCTTCACGGCCTGCCGCCCCGCCGGCCAGACCGGCCACACTGCCGCCTCGTCGCCCCCCGCCACCCGCAGAGTGAGGCCTGGTCGCGCGTGAGTTCCGGCCTGGTCCTGCCGCATGTGATGCCGTCTTGCCACCGGCTTGACGGGTCATGAGTGCTCACATCCCGCCATCAGCGGCCCGGA
>JAPLOV010000111.1:6497-25018 GCA_026400565.1 Hyphomicrobiales bacterium
GGATCATGCTGGCGCTCGGCAGTTCGGCCGGCTACGGGCTCAACATCGTCACCGCGCAGATGGCTTCGACGGTCGGGATCACCGGGGCGCTGATGGTGTTCTACCGCGTCTTCCTGATGCTGGCTTGCCTTGCCGTCGCCATCGCCGTGTCGAGACGAAGCCTTGTGGCAAACCTTGCGATCGCGCCCGGAGAAGGCCGATCGCTGCTGGTCTTCGGCCTGTCGAGTTCGATCATCGGGACGGCCTACATGTCATCGGTGGCCTTCCTGCCCGTGAGCGTGGCGGCGGTGATCTTCTACCTGTTCCCCATCCTCATCGTGCTGGCCGAGCCCTTCGTCGAGAAGACCCGTTTCGGCCTGATGCGGCTTCTGATCGTTCTGCTCGCCTTTGCCGGTGTGGCGCTGGTTGTCGGTCCCCGCCTCGACAGCCTCGATCCGCGCGGACTGGCCTTGTCGCTGCTGGCGGCGGCGGGGGCGGCGATCCAGTTCTTCGCGGCAGCGCGCATGCCGGTGACGCCCACCATCTCGAAGCTGTTCTGGGGCCATCTGCTGGTGCTGCCCGCCGTGGTCGCCACGCTTGGCTGGATCGATGGCTTTCACGGGCCGGGCATCTTCGCGCTGGCGCCGCTGTCGGTTGCGGTGACGCTGCTGGCCTATGTGGTCTCGATGGCCATGCAGCTTGTGTCACTCAACCGGGTCTCTGCTGCCGTGGGCGGTCTGACCTTCTGCGCGGAGCCGTTGTTTGCCAGCCTGTTCGCCGCGCTGATCCTGGGTGAGCGTCTGGTGCTGGTGCAGTATCTCGGCGGGTGTCTGGTGCTGGCGGCCATCGCCGTCAACGCCGTGATGGCAACCCGCGCCGAGGGGCCGCGCTAGCCCCTTGTTCTGGCATCATCCTTGTCCGGCAGCCGGCATCCAGTGGGCGTGTTGATGCTCCAGGGGCCTTCCGCCGGTGCCTGCCGCACCCTATCTTCCTTGGTATCCTGCCGGAGCTCATCCCCATGCCAGCCAACACCACCCTCGAAGCCGCCACGTTGACCGAACTGGAGGCAGCCGCCTTCCGGCGGCTGGTGCAGCACCTGCGCACGCGGGCCGATGTGCAGAACATCGACATGATGAATCTGGCGGGGTTCTGCCGGAATTGCCTGTCCAACTGGATGAAGGATGCCGCTGACGAGCGTGGCATCGCCCTGTCCAGGGACGAGAGCCGCGAACTGGTCTATGGCATGAGCTATGATGCCTGGAAGGCGCTGCACCAGGGCGCAGCCAGCACTGGGCAGCAGGCGGCGTTCGAGGCCAACAAGCCACAGCATTGACGGTTCAGGTGCTTGACGGTGCCGGCGACAGGCTGCATTCCGGCCTTCTGAACAAGGAAGCACGCCATGTCCGAACCCCTCCAGGGCGATCAACTCAAGTCCATCGTCGAGCGCATCGAGCGGCTTGAAGAGGAGAAGAAGACCATCACCGATGACATCAAGGAGGTCTACTCCGAGGCCAAGGCGAACGGCTATGATGTCAAGGTGCTGCGCAAGGTGATCTCGATCCGCAAGCGCGACCTGCGCGAACGCCGCGAGGAAGAGGCCATCCTCGATCTTTACCTGCAGGCGGTTGGCGAATCGGCCTGACCGGGGCTGCGGTCAGCGGCTGGTGTAGTTCGTTGGCAGCGGCCTGACGGCGGGCCCCGAAAAGCGGTCCGGCCTGGTATCGTTCGGATCGCGCTGGGTAAACCCGAGCGATGCGGCGGGCGCTGAATCGGCAGCGACCGGGCCTGGCTGGGGTTGTGTCGTGCGTGCGCGGGTGGTGGTGACCCTGGCCGCGCTGTCCGGCAGCGATCCTGTGGCCACGGCTGCAAACAGGTTGTCGAGCGCCGAGCGGTCCGGGTTCGTGGCGGTGCGCGCCGGGGCCGGTGCAGCAAGGCGTGCAGCTGGCAGCGCGGGTGGTGCAGCCGCGCTGGCCGCATCACCGGCAGGCGCAGCGGAAGCCATGGCGAGACGCGGTCGTTCGGGCGGCAGGGGGTGATTGATGGCGACCAGCCGTGGCGGAGGATCACGCGGGGCCGGGGCAGCCGGACTTTGCGCGGGCAAGCTTACCGGGACGGTGGCCGCCGCCGCAAGGGCCGGGCCGCCCGCGCCGGCAGCCGGCATGACATCTGGCCTGCGTGGCGGAACCGGTGCCTGCACCAGTCGACCTGCTTGTGCCGCAGGGGCCTGTTCCGCCCCAGCCGGAATGCCACCTGGCCCCTGCTGCCAGTTGAGGCGCTGACCGGTTGAGCCGGGCTCGACAGATGCCAGTTGCACCGGGGCTGTCTGGGCCGGGGCGAGATTGCCTGGTCGCGCGATCGGGAAGGGTGCTGCCACGAAGCGTGGTTGTGCGGGTGCTGGCGGTGCGGGAGCCTGTGCCGGAGCCTGTGCCGGAGCCTGTGCGGGAGACTGTGCAGGAGCCTGTGGTGGAGCCTGCGCCGGCGCGGGCGGCGCTTCGGCTTCCGCGCTGCGCGGCACGGCTGCCACCTGCGTGTCTGCGCTGCGGCCGCGCGTTGGCATGCGGGCAGTGGCCGGGGCCTGCGCATCGGCCGTTGGCGACCGCATGAGTGAATACATATCGCTGTTCTCGCTGCCGCCAGACGGCGCATAGGCCAAAGTCTGCTGGCTGGACGAGGTGCGGGCGCGGCCCCTGCCACGCGTCGTTGTCAAGGCTTCTTCTTCCTCGTTCCAGCCGAACAGGGAGGCCCAGAGGCTGCGGCGCGAACTCTGCATGATCGCGCCTTCGTCGAAATCGGACGAAGAATAGCCGCCAACGCTGCCGCCACGGGCGAGGATCTGTGCCTTCGCGACCTCGTAGCCCTCCATGGGCCGGCCATCGGCCGCGATGTGCACGGTGTTGCCGTTGGGGAAAATGCGGGCGAGCTGATCGCGCGTCATGCGCGGCCAGGAGCGCACGCTGCCGACATCGAGATGGACGAACGGGGAGTTGGCCGTGGGGTAATAGCCGACACCACCGCGTTGCAGCTTCATGCCGACGGCGCGGATCTGCGCGGTCGAGATGTCGGGCAGGTAAAAGTCCATCGCCTTGCCCATGGTGTGCTGGCTGTGCTTGGCCACGCCGCGCGACCGGCGGCGCAACATCGCGTTGGTGCCGGGCGAGCGATAGGCCGAGACGACATGGAACGGGCCGCTGGAGCCGACCTCGCGGTGGACTTCCCAGGCGATGTCGAACAGGCGCGGGTCCATCTTGATGACATCATCATTGCGCCAGTCACGCAGGGCATTGTTGAGCCTGTCGAGTGCTTCACCCACATAGCGACCGTCGCGCCTGAACGTGACTGTCGTCAGTTCCCTGGTGTGCATGTGCTGGATGCTGATGGTGCGGGTGTCGCCATTGGCCACGGCATCCTGCGTGGTGCGTGAGCCCACCATCAGCGCAGCGAGCGACAGCGCCACGACGCCGGCACGGTGACGCCAGCGTGACAGGGCACAGCGGGCGCAACTAGTGCCGGGTGCCGAAACCACGATCCACCATCTCGCTGATGATCATAACTGGCAATGACCTTGTGACTGCCGCGACGGATTCAGCGGATACTCCACCGACGTGCACACCATTGCCGATGGTGGTTAACCCTTCGTTGACACATGGGATCAACAAACCCTCACCGGAGACCTTGTTGCGGCTCCGGAACGGGATGCGTCTCCCTCCCTGCCTCATAGTCACCAATCATGGCAAAAACGTGCAAACGTCCAAGAGCCATGCCCGATGGCGGCCGACGCCTGCGTGATGCAGATCAAGCCGAACATCGCCATGCTGATCTGCCCTCACAGGCCGAGCGCTTCGCGCGTCCTGCGGTGAAAACCGTAAATGTCCTCGAAGTTGCGAAGCGTGCCGTCAGCGTCGACCGTCTGCGTCATGTAGACGATGTGGATCGGCAGCTTGCGCGTCAGCCGGATCGTGCGCTCGCCCGAACCGACAAGGCTTTGCAGCCGCCGTTCGGACCAGCCGCCATCGGTGCCGGCCAGAACCAGTTCGGCCAGCCTGAGCGGGTGCTCGACGCGCACGCAACCGGAGGAATACGCCCGCCGGGCCGAGGCGAACAGGTTCCGGGACGGCGTGTCGTGCAGGTAGACGGCATGGTCGTTCGGGAACATGAACTTGATGTTGCCGAGGGCATTGTCAGGGCCCGGCGGCTGGCGCACGGTGATGTTGTTGCCGCGCCGGATCACCTGATAGCCGCGCCTCTCCGCGTAGCCGGGGTCGGCCGCAAGCTTGGGCAGGACATCCTTCAGCAGGATCGTCGGCGGGATCGTCCATGACGGGTTGAGGACCAGATGGTCGATCAGATCCGAGAAGATCGGCGTCGGCCGTTCGGCCTTGCCGACGACCACGCGCGCGGCATGGACGACCTCTCCCTGATTGACCTTGCGCACCATGTATTCGGGCACGTTGACGATCAGATGCTCGCTGCCGAGATCGCCGGCAAGCCAGCGCCAGCGCTCCATGTTGGCAATGAGATCGGCGCTTTTCGCAGAGGGGCCGCCGCCGTTCAGGGCGTCGATTGTGGCGCGGTTGATCACGCCATTGGCTGGCAGCGCATTGTCCCGCTGGAAGCTCGCCACCACCGTGGCAAGCCCGGCATCGTGCATGCGGCCATCCTCCGGCGCGAAGCCGAAACGGGCGCGGATCAGGGTGATGCGGTCATCGCGCATGCCGATGCGGATGGCCGGACCAGCAGGAATGCGGACCGAGGGCTGCGCCTGCGGCTGGGACTGGCGCAGTTCGGCCAGCTTGGCCTTGAGCGCGCGGTAGCCTTCATGAGCCGGCTGATAGGATGCCAGAACCGTGTCGGGTTCGGCATGGCCATCGAGCCGGGCCAGAACCTCGCTCGCCGCAGGCAGATCGAGCTTGGGCGTGATCAATGCGGATAGGCGGCGCGGGTCGATACGGCCACCGCGCGCGTCGCGGGCATAGCGCACGGCCAGCGCCGTCAACCGGATGTCGGCCAGGGCCAGATCGAGTGGCCGCGGGTTTATCAGCCGCGGCGCGGCATAATCCTCAGGGCGAAGGCCATCCTGCGCAGCGCGGGAGAGCTGCGACCGCAGGCGCTGACCGGTCTCGGTGAGGCCATCGGCAGAGTGCCACAAGGGCTTGTGGCCGCGCGCCTGGTAGAAGGAGATGATGGTGCGTTCGTCACGCTCCGGCAGCCATGGCTGAGCCACGGCCCTTGCCAGCCGTTCAGCCAGCAGCGGCGTGATCTCGCCCGGTGCTGCGGGCGCTGCGATCACCGGTCGCGCCGGCCCGGCGGCGGGCGGCGTTGCGGGCTCGTCGAGAACGATGATGGCAGGATAGGGCGGGGCCGGGATATCCAGCACGATCGCGGCGGCGGGCGTTTCTCCAGGCGAGGGGGCGGCCGACGTCAGCGGTGACAGCGTCGGTGCGTCCCGTTCGATGACCGGCCCGGCCGGTTTGATCGCAGCCGTCAGCATCGGACCGGGTTCTGCTGCGGCAGGTGACGTTGGCGCTGCGGCGATGCCAGGATCCGCTGGCATTTCCGTGGATGGTGCCGTGGCGAGGTCCGTTGCCGGCTTTTCAACAAGACTATCGAGGACCAGCGGCGGCAGCTCTGGCGGGGCTGGAAAGTTTCGCTCAACTTCGGCCTCGCTGAGTTGAACGGCGATCAGCGGTTCCGGCTCGGCAGGTCCGCGCATGTCAGGAGCGCGCATGTCAGGTGCGAGCATGTCAGGAGCGCGCATGTCAGGAGCGCGCATGGCAGTGGGCTGCCCAAGTCCGAGATCGGACGGGGTCAGCACGAGTTCGAACGCCTCGGGCGGTGCCGGAAACGCACTCTCGTCGCGGGCAAGGGCCGGGGCGATCAGGGTAGGGAACGCGGCACACAAGGCAAACAGCGACGCCGACAAGGTCACGCGCCTCATGGCCATTGTCATTCTCCCGGATGCTCAAATCGAATCAGTCGATAGTGCTGACGGTTCTGGCGTCCGGCAACCATATTCGTGCAATACATCGCCAGAATGTGGCGATTTCTCGCCTTTTGGCCCGTGTTTTCGCCGTCATTCACCCTGTCTGGTGGCGCCATGTGCGGGAGCGCACGGGCCGCGCAGGATCAGGCGGCATTTTCGTCTGCGATGTCGAGGCCAGCACTTTCCTCAAGGCCGTGATCCTTGAGCTTGCGGTAGAGGGTCGACCGGCCAATACCGAGCTTGCGCGAGATCTCCGACATGTGTCCGCGATAGTGCTGCAATGCGAACTTGATGATGTCGCGTTCCAGATCATCCATGCGGCGCATGTCCGATCCTGCGGTCAGATCGATGGCATTGGGGTCGCGCACCGGGACCTGGATGATGCGCGGCGGCTCGGCTCCGCCCGAGGTGACGGCATAAGGCTGGGGCGCGGGCGGAATGCGCACATCAAAGCCATCGACCTGGGCTGCGATCTGCGGAAATTCGGCGACGGTCAGTTCATCACCATCGGAGAGGACCACGGCACGGAACAGGGCATTCTCGAGCTGGCGCACGTTGCCGGGCCAGTCATAGCGCTGGAGCAGCGCTGCGGCCTCGGCGGAGAGCCCTCGGATGCGCTTGCCTTCTTCGGCGGAAAAGCGCGCCACGAAGGATTTCGCCAGATCGGGGATGTCCTCGCGTCGCGAACGCAGGGCCGGCAACATGATCGGAAAGACATTGAGACGATAATACAGGTCCTCGCGGAACTGGCCCTGCTTGACCTGTTCGAGCAGGCTCTTGTTGGTGGCCGAGATCAGCCTGATGTCGACACGCACGGATTTGCGGCCACCGACCGGGTCGACCTCGCCCTCCTGGATCGCGCGCAGCAGCTTGACCTGGGCATCGAAGGGCAACTCGCCGACCTCGTCGAGGAACAGGGTGCCGCCGCTGGCTTCGACGAACTTGCCGACATGTTTCTCGGTCGCGCCGGTGAACGAGCCCTTCTCGTGGCCGAACAGGATGGACTCGACCAGATTGTCGGGAATGGCACCGCAGTTCACGGTCACGAAGGGCTTGCCCTTGCGGTCGCTCGATCCCTGGATTGCGCGGGCCAGCACTTCCTTGCCTACGCCCGATTCGCCCTCGATCAGGATCGGGATGTTCGACTTGGCCGCCCGCTCGGCAAGGCGCACGACGCGGGCCATCTCGGCGCTGCGGGTGCTCAGGTCGTGGAAGCCCAGCGTGCCGGAGGCGCGGCGTTTCATGCGCCGGATCTCGTCCTCGAGCGCACCCAGCTTGAGCGCGTTCTTGATCGAAACCTGAAGGCGTTCAGCGCCCACCGGCTTGACGACGAAATCGGACGCACCGGCGCGCATGGCGGCAACGACGGTTTCGATCCACGAATGGGCCGTCTGGACGATGACCGGCTTTTCGAGCCCCTTGTCCTTCAGCGCGGCCAGCACGTCCATGCCATCGATCTCGGGCATCACCAGATCGAGAATGACCAGATCGATCGCCTCGCCTTCCATGCCGGTCAGCATGCGGACCGCTGCCGTGCCGCTGTCGGCAGTGCGCGCCTCATAACCAAAGCGCCGCACCATCGCCTCCAGAAGGCGGCGCTGGACCGGGTCATCATCGACAATCAGGACGGTGGTGCTCATCTCAGTCCAATTCCGGACGACGCGGCGGGAATCGCCTGTGTCGTTTCGGGGCACTGTCGGGCACAACGGTTAAGCGGCGCTTAAGCGGACCAGGCAGCCTGGCAAGACGTCGCAGCCCGCTGACACCGCCGGCCAGTTGATTGCGCGCGGGAAAAACCACATATGCTGATATCAGCGCATGTCCTTGCCGATGTGTCCGCTTGAGATGACAGGTTCAGACCCATGACGCCCAAGACAGACCACGGGCTCTTGCCTGCCGATGCGGTCTTTGCCCCGGTGCAGGCGGCCTATCGGCGCCAGAACCGCGAGCCCAACCTTGGCACCTTGCCGGAATGGGACCTCACGCATCTTTATCCGTCGATGGATGCGCCGGCATTCGCCGCTGACATGGAGCGGGCTGCGTCCCGGGCTCTTGATTTTGCTGGTACCTATCGCGGCAAGCTGGCGGCGATCGCGGCCCAGGCCGATGCATCCGTGGCCTTGCACAAGGCCGTCGCGGCCTACGAGGTGCTCGACGACCTCATGGGCCGGATCATGTCCTATGCAGGTCTGGTCTATTCTGGTGACACCACCGATCCGCAGCGGGCCAAGTTCTACGGCGACGCACAGGAACGCATCACGGCCGCCTCGACAGAGCTGCTGTTCTTCACGCTCGAACTCAACCGGATCGATGACACGGTTCTCGACGCTGCGGCTTCTGCCCCGCCGCTCAGCCATTACAAGCCGTGGCTCGACGACATGCGCAAGGACAAGCCGCACCAGCTTGATGACCGGATCGAGCAATTGTTTCACGAGAAGTCGGTGACCGGCCGGGCGGCCTGGAACCGCCTGTTCGACGAAACCATCGCCTCGCTGCGCTTCAAGGTCGGCGATCATGAACTGACGCTGGAGCCGACGCTCAACAAGCTTCAGGACAGTGACGGCAAGGTGCGCAAGGCGGGTGCCGAAGCCCTGGCCAATGTGTTTGGTCAGCACACCCGCACCTTCGCCCTGATCACCAACACCCTGGCCAAGGACAAGGACATCCAGGACAAGTGGCGCGGCTTCACCGATGTCGCGCAGTCGCGGCATCTTGCCAACCGGGTCGAACCGGAGGTGGTCGAGGCGCTGGTGAGCTCGGTGCGTGCCGCCTATCCGCGTCTGTCACACCGCTACTATGCGCTCAAGGCCAGCTGGTTTGGCAGGACGGAGCTGGATTTCTGGGATCGCAACGCTCCTTTGCCCAAGGTCGAGCAGCGCGCGATCCCGTGGGATGAGGCTCGCGATACGGTGCTCGGTGCCTATGAGACCTTCTCGCCAAGGCTGGCCGGCATTGCCCGCCGCTTTTTCGACGAGAACTGGATCGATGCGCCTGTCAGGCCCGGCAAGGCACCCGGCGCCTTCGCGCACCCCACCGTGCCATCCGCACACCCGTATGTGCTGATCAACTACCAGGGCAAGCCGCGCGATGTGATGACGCTGGCGCACGAACTCGGCCATGGCGTGCATCAGGTGATGGCAGCGCACAATGGCGCGCTGATGGCCCCGACGCCGCTCACCCTGGCTGAAACCGCCTCGGTTTTCGGCGAGATGCTGACCTTCCGCCGCCTGCTCGACGCAACCACCAGCCAGAGCCAGCGCAAGGCCATGCTGGCGAGCAAGGTCGAGGACATGATCAACACGGTCGTGCGCCAGATCGCGTTCTATTCCTTCGAGCGCAAGCTGCACGAGGAGCGCAAGAACGGCGAACTGACGGCTGATGCGATCAGCAACGTGTGGATGTCGGTGCAGGCTGAGAGCCTCGGCCCGGCGATCAGGCTGGGGCCCGGCTACGAAACCTTCTGGACCTACATCCCGCATTTCATCCACTCACCGTTCTATGTCTATGCCTATGCCTTTGGTGACTGTCTGGTGAACTCGCTCTACGGCGTCTACGAGCGCTCGCCGGAGGGCTTCCAGGACCGCTACTTCGCCCTGCTGGCGGCGGGCGGCACCAAGCACCATTCCGAAGTTCTGGCACCGTTCGGCCTTGATGCCCGTGATCCGGCCTTCTGGCAGATCGGGCTGGGGCTGATCGAGCGGATGATCATCGAGCTGGAGCAGATGGGGTGACGGGCCCGGTCTGGCTCGAGGCGGCGATCAACGGGCCGTGGGGCCGCAGCCGGCAGCCCGGCATCCCGATCTCCCTTCCCGAGATCATCGCCGACGGGGTTGCTGCGGCGAGGGCCGGTGCTGCCATCATCCACCTGCATGTCTATGACGAGGCGACGGGCCGCCAGACCGATGACTGGCAGGTCTATGCGCGGGCGATCGAAGCCATCCGCAGCCGCTGCGACGCCATCGTCTATCCCACCATTCCGATTGCCGGCTCGGGTTTTGCCGGCGATGCCGTATCCACGTCCGGGCGGTATGCCCACCTTGATGAACTTGGCCGGCGCGGGCTGGTGGAATGGGGCGTGATCGATCCCGGCAGCGTCAACTTTTCCGGGTTTGGGGACATCGCGGCCGGCGTGCCGGGCTTCGTCTACCAGAACCCCGAGGAGCACATTCGCGAAGGCATGGCGATCGCCGAACGGCACCGGCTTCATCCGAGCTTCGCGGTTTACGAGCCGGGGTTCACGCGGGCCGGGGCGGCGCTGGCTGCCTGCTATCCGGCACTGCCCGTGCCGATCTACCGCCTGATGTTCTCGGATGGCTATGCCTGGGGCTTTCCGCCGCGTGGCTGGGCGCTTGCGGCGCATCTGGCCTTGCTGGCGGACTGCGCACCCGGAGCGCCGGCCATGATTGCGGGGCTTCAGGTCGATATCCGGCCGCTGGTCGAGGATGCTGTGGGGCGCGGCGTGCATGTCCGCGTCGGCCTCGAGGATGCGCCATTCGGCGAGGCGCACAGCAATCCTGCGCTGGTGACCGAGGCAGCCGGACTGATCGCCAGGGCCGGCGGCACGCTGGCTGCGCCAGCCGACGTGCGCAAGGCGCTGGCGCCGGGTTGACCCCGCGACGCCAGCGCCGCTTGGCGCGGGCCGGCCTGCGCCTTATCTGACAGGGATGAGCATTCCCCCCGATACTGAACAGAACCGCTTTTCGGCCCGTGCCACACGCTATGCCCGCGTCGGTGCCAATGTCGGCGGGGTGGCGGCCCGCATCGCAACCTCGTTCCTGACGGGACGTTCGAGCGGCGGTGACGCGCGCAACGCAGCGGCGCTGGCGCAGGCGCTGGGCGGGCTGAAAGGGCCGCTGATGAAGGTGGCGCAGTTGATTGCCACGATCCCCGACGTGGTGCCGCCCGAATACGCCGAGGAATTGCAGAAGTTGCAATCGGAAGCACCGCCGATGGGGGTCGCGTTCGTCAACCGGCGCATGATGGCGGAACTGGGCGGCAACTGGCGGCAGCGTTTCGAGAGTTTCGATCTGAAACCCGCCGCCGCGGCCTCGCTGGGACAGGTCCACAAGGCGACTGCGCTCGACGGCACGCGGCTGGCCTGCAAGCTGCAGTATCCGGACATGGAATCGGCAGTCGAGGCCGATCTGAAGCAGTTGCAACTTCTGCTGGCGCTGCACCGGCAGATGGACCAGGCCATCGACACACGCGAGATCGCCAAGGAACTCGGCGCACGGGTGCGCGAGGAACTCGACTATCACCGCGAGGCCAAGCATGCGGCCCTTTATCAGCTCATGCTGCAAGAGACGCCCGATGTCAGGGTGCCGAAGGTCGAGCCATCGTTGTCCACGCGCCGCCTGCTCACCATGCATTGGCTCGAAGGCAGCAAACTGCTCAGCCACAAGGAGGCTGACCTTGAAACACGCAACCGCATCGCGCGGGCGATGTTCCACGCCTGGTGGCGGCCGTTCATCCGCTATGGCGTGATTCACGGCGACCCGCATCTGGGCAACTACACCGTGTTCGATCAGGACGGACAGCCGGGCGGGCTCAACCTGCTCGACTACGGCTGCGTGCGCATTTTCCCGCCGACATTCGTCAATGGCGTCAACGAACTGCGCAATGGCCTGCTGCGCTGCGACGAGGCGCAGATCGTCCACGCCTACGAGGTCTGGGGCTTCAAGAACCTGAACAAGGACCTGATCGAGATCCTCAATATCTGGGCGAAGTTCATCTACGGACCGCTGCTTGATGACCGCGTCCGCACCATCGCCGACGGGGTCAGCCCCGGTGCCTATGGCCGGCGCGAGGCCTTCAGCGTGCATCAGGCGCTGAAGGAGAAGGGTCCGGTCACGGTGCCGCAGGAATTCGTGTTCATGGACCGTGCCGCCATCGGGCTTGGCGGCGTTTTCCTGCACCTGCGCACGGAAATGAACTTCTTCCGTCTGATCGAGGACGAACTGGCCCATTTTTCTGCCGGGACGGTTGGCCAGCGGCAGGCGCAGGCGCTGGCTGCGGTTGGTCTCAAGCCGTCCGTCTTGGGTCCGTGACGCGGCCCTGCCGAATGACACGGATCGGCCAGTGCCACGGCCACCCCCGATCGCGGTGGTTACGCTTGGACGATCCCGACCATTTGTCCGTTGACCCGTTGCATCTTGTCATGTCCTTGCGCTAAACGCTGATGAGGTTTGACACCGTCCTATTCTCCCACAGGGGCAAGCATGGCTGACCATGGCAATTCCGGCGACGCCGGCCATCCCGCAATGGACTACAAGGCCCATGAAAGCACCTTCAAGGGCTTCATTCATTTTGCGGAAGTGGGCACCGTGGCGTGCCTTGCGATCGTGGCTGCCCTGGCCGTCGGCGGCGTCAAGCATGCCTGGCTGACGGTCATCTTCGGCACGATCCTTACCCTGGTGACGGCGGCCATCGGCATTGCCGCGCCGAAGATCGGCTGGCGCGCGCCGGCCATCCCGCTCGTGCTCATGCTTGCCGCGCTCGCCTTCATGGGCGGCTCTCACTGATCCTTGTTGCCCAAAGGGACATCCCAGATGCGCATTGCTGTTCCGGCTGAAGCCAAGGGCGTCGAGACCCGTGTCGCGGCCACTCCCGAGACCGTGAAGAAGTTCATCGGTCTTGGTGCCAGTGTCAGCATCGAGAAGGGTGCAGGCCTTGAGGCGGGGATATCCGACGCTGATTTCGAGGCGGCCGGTGCCACCATCGCCAGGTCCGCCAAGGACGTGATGAAGGATGCAGATATCGTCCTGAAGGTGCGCCGTCCGGCAGATGCCGAGATGAAGAACCTCAAGTCCGGTGCGGTCGTCGTGGCCATCATGGACCCTTATGGCCAGGAGGCCGCGCTGGCAGGCCTTGCCAAGGCGGGCGTGAGTGCCTTTGCCATGGAATTCATGCCGCGAATCACCCGCGCGCAGGTCATGGACGTGCTGTCCTCGCAGGCGAACCTGGCCGGCTACCGCGCCGTGATCGATGGCGCGGCCGAATATGGTCGCGCGCTGCCGATGATGATGACCGCTGCAGGCACGGTGCCCGCCGCCCGCATCTTCATCATGGGTGTCGGCGTCGCCGGGCTTCAGGCCATCGCGACGGCGCGGCGCATGGGCGCTGTGGTGACCGCGACCGATGTCCGGCCTGCTACCAAGGAACAGGTCGAGTCACTCGGTGCCAAGTTCCTTGCGGTCGAGGATGACGAATTCAGGCAGGCCCAGACGGCGGGCGGCTATGCCAAGGAAATGTCGAAAGAGTATCAGGCCAAGCAGGCCGAACTCACGGCCTCGCACATCGCCAAGCAGGACATCGTCATCACCACGGCCCTGATTCCGGGCCGGCCGGCGCCGCGCCTTGTCAGCAGGGCCATGGTCGAGAGCATGAAGGCCGGTTCGGTCATCATCGATCTGGCGGTGGAGCGCGGCGGCAACTGCGAACTGGCCAGGCCGGGCGAGATCGTGGTCACCGACAACGGCGTGCGCATCGTCGGCCATCTCAATGTGCCGGGCCGTCTCGCCGCCACGTCATCGGCGCTCTATGCGAAGAACCTCTATGCCTTCGTCGAGACCATGATCGACAAGAAGGAACAGGCGCTCGCCGTGAACTGGGATGACGAACTGGTCAAGGCGACGCTGCTGACCCGTGACGGTGCCGTCGTGCATCCGAATTTCCAGCCCAAAGCCTGAGCCTAAGCCGCGTCAGCCAACGGACAAGAGGGGCATTCACCATGTCGACCATCACACCCCAGGAAGCTCTCGACCGGGCCCGCGCCGCAGCCGATGCCGCCAAGCAGGCAGCCGAGGCGGCGCAGAAATACGCCGACCAGATCGCCGCAACCGCGAGCGCTGCGTCCGGCGGTGCGATCGATCCGATCGTCTTCCAGCTGGCCATCTTCGCGCTGGCGGTTGCCGTTGGCTATTATGTCGTCTGGTCGGTGACCCCGGCCCTTCACACGCCGCTGATGTCGGTGACCAACGCCATTTCCTCGGTGATCGTCGTCGGCGCCCTGTTGGCCGTCGGTGTCAGTTCCACCCCTGCCATGGGCGACGGGCCGCTCTGGGCCAAGGTCATGGGTTTCTTGGCGCTGATCCTCGCCTCCGTGAACATCTTCGGCGGCTTCCTCGTCACCGAGCGTATGCTCGCGATGTACAAGAAGAAGGGCTGACGCGTCATGGCCGCCAATCTTTCAGCCCTGCTCTACCTGGTCTCCGGCAGCCTGTTCATCCTGGCCCTGCGCGGGCTTTCCCATCCGACGACGAGCCGTCAGGGCAACCTCTTCGGCATGGCCGGCATGGCGATTGCTATTCTGACCACCGTGATCTTCTTCCGTCCGTCCGGCTTCTCCGGCTGGCTTCTGGTCGTGCTTGGCCTTGGCATCGGCGGCGGCATCGGGGCCTACATGGCCCGCAAGGTGCAGATGACGCAGATGCCGCAGCTGGTGGCGTTCTTCCACTCGCTGGTCGGTCTGGCCGCCGTGCTGGTGGCTGGTGCCGCGCTCTATGCGCCTGAGGCCTTCAACATCGGCAAGGTCGGCCAGATCAAGGCCGCCAGCCTGTTCGAGATGGCGCTTGGCGTCGCCATCGGGGCGATCACTTTCACCGGTTCGATCATCGCCTTCCTCAAGCTCGATGGCCGCATGTCCGGCAAGCCGATCATGCTGCCCCAGCGCCATGCGATCAACATCGGCCTCGGTGTGGCGCTCGCGATCCTGATCCTGATTTTCCTGCGCACCGAGAGCCACGCGGTTTTCTGGCTGATCGTCATCGTCTCGTTCGCGCTTGGCGTGTTGCTGATCATCCCGATCGGCGGGGCCGACATGCCGGTCGTGGTGTCGATGCTCAACTCCTACTCGGGCTGGGCCGCGGCGGGCATCGGCTTCACGCTTGGCAACATGGCGCTGATCATCACCGGCGCGCTGGTCGGCTCGTCCGGTGCGATCCTGTCCTACATCATGTGCAAGGCGATGAACCGCAGCTTCATCTCCGTGATCCTCGGCGGTTTCGGTGCCGACGATGCTGGCGCTGCTGCCGCCACGGAAGCCCGCCCCTACAAGGCAGGGTCCGCCGAAGATGCCGCCTATATCATGAAGAATGCCCAGAAGGTGATCATCGTTCCGGGCTACGGCATGGCCGTATCACAGGCCCAGCATGCGCTGCGCGAGATGTGCGACCTGCTCAAGAAGGAAGGCGTCGAGGTCAAGTATGCGATCCACCCGGTTGCCGGGCGCATGCCGGGCCACATGAATGTGCTGCTGGCCGAGGCGAATGTTCCGTATGACGAGGTCTTCGAGCTGGAAGACATCAACTCGGAATTCGGGCAGGCGGATGTGGCCTTCGTCATTGGCGCGAACGACGTCACAAACCCTGCCGCCAAGACCGACAAGACCTCGCCGATCTACGGGATGCCCGTGCTGGATGTGGAGAAGGCCGGCACGATCCTGTTCGTCAAGCGCGGCATGGGCGGCGTGGGCTATGCCGGCATCGACAACGAGGTGTTCTACCGTCCCAACACCATGATGCTGCTGGCCGATGCCAAGAAGATGGTCGAAAGCATCGTCAAGGCGCTGGCTCACTGAGAACAGCGCCCTGCCTGGCGGAGAGCTGTCCTGTGCCAGGTCATTGCCAACGCGGGGCGGCGGTCGCACCGGTCCTCGCCTGAACGGGCGCATGCCATGAGCCAGGCCATCATTCGCGACATGGACGATGCCGATCGCGAGACGGTGATCGACCTGATCTGGGAACTGAACCGCTTCGAGAATGGCGTGTCCGGCGACCGTGCCCCCGACCGCAAGGCCGCGGCGTCCGGGCTTGGCGCCAACCGCCGCCGCATGGCCGGGCATGGTGGCATCGAACTGGTGGCCGAGGTCGACGGTGCCGTCGTCGGCTATCTGCTCTGCGTGATCGAAAGCGCACAGGCCTATGTGCACAGCCGCTACAGCCGGCATGCCTACATCGCGGAGCTTGTGGTCGCGCAGGCCATGCGCGGCAAGGGCCTCGGGCAGCGGCTCATGGCAGCCGCTGAAGCCTTCGCACGGGAACAGGGCGTGCCGTCGATCTTCATCGGCGTGCTGGCCGGCAACGAGCCGGCAGATCGGCTGTATGACCATCTTGGCTATCGCCGCTACAGCATCGAGCGGATGAAGCGGCTCGACGAATGACGGCTGCTGAGGGCACTGGTCCATCGGCGGGCCAGCCATGGCGGCGCTGGCTTCGGCGCACGGGGCTCGTTGCGGCCGCGGCGCTGATCCTCGGCTACCTTGCCATCTGCGCCCTGATGTATGCCGTGCAGCGCTCGATGCTGTTCATTCCCGATGTGAGGGATGTGGCCGGCGATGTCGACCGCCTGCCGGGGGCGGAGGCGATCACGCTCGCCACCAGTGATGGCGAAACCATCAAGGCCTGGTGGAAGGCGCCGCGTGAGCCGGGGCTGCCGGTCTATCTTTACCTGCATGGCAACGGAGCCAACCTGAGCCGCCGTGCCGGGCGCTTCCAGCGGATGACCGATGACGGCTCTGGCTTGCTGGCGGTCAGCTGGCGCGGCTATGGCGGCTCAAGCGGCCAGCCTTCCGAGGTCGGGCTCCGGCGCGATGCCGAGGCGGCCCATGATTGGCTGGCGGGGCGGGTTGAGCCGCACCGGCTGGTGCTGTTCGGCGAATCGCTTGGAACGGGTGTCGCCATCGGGCTGGCAGCCAGCGGCAAGGGGGCGCTGCTGGTGCTGGACTCGCCCTATGCCTCGATCGTTGATCTTGGCCGGCTGCGCTTTCCCTTCCTGCCGGTTGCGCTGCTGTCGCGCGACCCGTTCCGCTCGATCGACCTGGCCCCAAGCGTGCACATCCCGGTGATCGCGCAGCATTGCACGCAGGACTGGGTGATCCCGTTGTCAGAGAGCCTGCGCCTGCTGGCCGCTTTTCCGGCCAAGCCTTCTGTCACGGTGATCGAGGGGCGCTGCCATGTGCCGGATATCGGCAGGGCCCTGCTGCCGAAGATGCGGGCCGCCATGGCAGGCAACCAGCCCTGAAAGCGGCATCGGCTGCCTGACCAGATGTGGGGAGCAGCGCTCGCTGTCAGAGCGGCAAGAGGCCACCGCCGCCACTGACCCGGGCTGCGCCCTGGCGGGCTGCGGCATTGTTGGCATCGAGGGTCAGGGCGCGCTGGTAGTTCTGGCCAGCTTCACGCGGCTTGTTCATCCGCTCCATCGCAAGGCCAAGCCCGGCCCAGGCATCGGCGTTGCGGTTGTCGACGTTCAGAGAGGCCGTGAAATCTTCCTGCGCCTTGGCATACTGCCCGAGCTGGTTGAGGCTCTGGCCGCGCGCTGTATAGGGCGGCGCATTGTAGGGGTTCCGGTCGATGGCCGAGTCAAAGTCCTGCACGGCCTGCCGGTGGTTGCCCTGGCGCTGGTAGACCAGACCGCGGGCATGCAGCGCCTCGGCCCCTTCCGGATTGAGCCGGATCGCCTGATTGAGGTCGTTGACCGCCTCGGCAAGCTGGTTCTGCGACCGTAGCAGATTGCCGCGTGCCAGATAAGCCGGCGCATAGTTCGGGTTGGCCTGGATGGCGCGGGAGAAATCCTGCATGGCCGCGTCGTTGCGGCCGGTCTGGCGCTGGGCCAGGCCGCGATTGGTGTAGGCCGGGGCAAAATCGGGATCAAGGCTCACGGCCTTGGTGAAGTCCGCCACGGCTTCGGAAAAGCGGCCGAGGCGCGCATAGGCGGCGCCGCGCTGGTTGAAGGCTTCAGGATCCGTCGGGCGGCGGTTTACGACCTCGGACAGCGAGGCGAGATTGACGGATGCAGCAGCCGTGTCGCCCGTCTCGATCTCCGCGACCGCTGCTGCCGGCCCGAGAGCTGACACGGATTCGCAAGCGGCAAGGCCCCCCGCAAGGGACAGCAAGATCACAAAGCGTGCGACGCCCGGCATGTCCTGTTCCTTGTGCGTTGACCATCCCGTGCGGACCCAAGCATGTCGGTCATCGTGCAAAGGAGGGCGGCGTCAATGTCATCCGCCCAGACACAGCAACGGCGCTTGGACGGATGACATCCATGCGCCGTTGACAGCAAACTCAGCCAAGATGGCAGCGGCAGGGCCGCCCGTCATCGGGTGCCGGACGGTCAGGTGCGCGGCGGCTTGGCGCCGGCGATCACCCTGGGCTTGGAGGGCGGCAGCAGCCCTTCACGCTGAAGGCGCTTGCGAATGAGCTTGCGGGCGCGGCGAACGGCTTCGGCCTTCTCGCGTGCCTTCTTCTCGGAGGGCTTCTCGTAGTGGCCGCGGAGCTTCATCTCGCGGAAGACGCCTTCGCGCTGCAACTTTTTCTTCAGCGCCCGGAGCGCCTGATCGACGTTATTTTCGCGAACGAGAACCTGCACGTGTGACCTGCTTCTGGAGGTTGGAACCTGAAACGTGACACCAAGCCAATACTGGCGCGGTATCAGGATGGCCGCGTCTAGCAAAATTCCATGGCCATGTCCACAGTCACCCGACACAGTCACGCCGGCACAGTCACGCCGGCACAGTCACGCCGGCATGTCCGGCACGTCAGCTGTGAGAACCGAGCTCTGTCCTGAG
>JAPLOV010000219.1:0-2563 GCA_026400565.1 Hyphomicrobiales bacterium
GAGAAATCCCAGCATGATCAATCTCTTGACCGGCTTGACGATAATCTCGACATCTGATGGTGGAAAATCCGTCGCCAAAACACTGAAAGCTGCTCAAAAACGCGAGAAAATGAAACTGGTCGCGACTTCTTCAGCGGCCTGTTAGGCTGACAGACCGGATTTCTGCTTCAGCATGGCAAGGGCAGATGAGGTGGGAGAGGGCATGAAAAATCGAAAGGTGATGCTAGTCGCCTCAGCCTCTATAATTTTTCAATCGGCTTGGAGCGTATCGTCCCTGACAGCTCAGACAGCTCAGGAATCTTCAGTGCGCTCAGAACAATTCTGGGCGATGGATGTCGGAAGCTGCGCACGGTGGCTTTCTGACCCGTTTCGCCAGAGTGCGGGCCAGAGTTATATAGCAGGATTTTGGACTGCGATGAATGCCGTAAATCCAAATAAAACGATGAGATTTACTGGAAACCATACAGATAGCAGCGGAATATTCGGTGAAATTGAAGCTATATGCCGTGCTAAGCCTTCTGAAGATCTTTATGTTGCGGCTTGGACGGTATACATAAGGTTTCAATATTTAGTCCGCCCTCCTCAATAGAGAGCGGGTAACGGTTAGCTCGCCCGCTGCCAGCCGAACCATCCGCGAAGTGGTGTCCTTCGCTACCCCCAACATGGCACATCGCGATGCCGCCGGGGGGCGCCGTCCACACCATCAGACAAACCAGAAAAGTCTGGGAATTCGCCCAAACCCAGCCTTGCTCATGCCGCGCAGAGCCGGCGCCATTCGGTCAGCGCAGCGGTACGTCGATCCTTGAACCGAAGGCGCGCGGAGCGAAATTCCGGCGGCTGATGAGGGTGCGTTCCTGGTTGGAGTGGTTGTGAATAGAGCAGTGGAGGGCTGCGAATTTCTGCAGACTTTGCATCCGCCGGAAGCGTAGCATCGCCCGTTCCCTTCGTCGGATTGGCTGATGTAAAGGTGCCTCAGTGCGCGATTCGGTGCCAAGAAGCTCCACCACGTTCCAATAGCATCGACGATATGGTGGGGGTTAATATGGGGGATTTATAAAAGTCACATCCAGTATTTTACAATAAAATCAATGGTTTAAGAGAAATTGATGGCGGAGACGATGGGATTCGAACCCATGATACCCGTTTCCAGGTATGCTCATTTAGCAAACGAGTGCCTTCAGCCGCTCGGCCACGTCTCCGTGCGAACGGTGTATGACGGCGGGCGGGCGATTTGGCAAGGGATTTGGCGAAGAGCCAGGGCAATCGCTTGAAGCGGCGGGTTTCCCCCAGGGTGAGATGTCTGACTCATGGAAGGCCTCAATCTTGGAGGCCTCGACATGGCGGGTCTATCTCTCCTTGATCATTTTTCAGCTCTTCGCGATCCCCGCCAGCCCGGCAAAGTGGTCTATCCGCCACCGGAGATCATGCTTCTGGTCCTTTGCGCCACGTTGGCGGGCGCGGAGGATGTCGTTGAGGTGCGCCACTGGGGGCGCAAGAAGCTGCCGTTTCTGCGCACCATGCTGCCTTGCGGCAGCGGCATTCCATCCCACGACACGCTCATCGATGTGATGCAACGATGTGATGCAAAGATATGATGAATGCGCTGGACGGCGATTTGTTCTCGGAGATTTTCGGAGCCCGGTTGGAAGGCCTGCGCGAGGACGAACCTGACATTGTCGCCATCGATGGCAAGACGTCACGGCGCTCGCACAGCGGCGACAGGCACCCGCTTCAAGTCGTCTTTGCCTGGGCCGCGCGCCAGCGTCTCGTATTCGGCCAGCAGGCGACGGACGCCAAGTCCAACGAGATCACTGCCATTCCGCTCCTGCTCGCCCGTTTGCAGCTCACTGGCGCGCTCGTCACCATCGACGCGATGGGCGCGCAGACGAAGATCGCCCGGACCATCCTGGGGCGCGGCGCCGACTCCCCTTCGAGACCGTCGATGCCGATCACGGGCGCGTCGAGACCCGCCGCCACTGGGTCAGCCACGACGTCCCATGGCTCAACGGTGACCGCCGCGCGCCCGGCGAACTGCGCTTCCCCGGCCTCAAGGCCATTGCCATGGTCGAAGCAACCGTCGAGCAGGGCGGCGGAACCTCCACCTCCCGCCGCTACTTCATCTCTTCGCTCCCGCTCGATGAGCGCTCGCTCGCCCGCGCCGTTCGCGCCCACTGGGGCATCGAAAATCGGTTGCACTGGGTGCTCGATGTCGTCTTCCATGACGATCAGTCGCGTCTCAGAACCGAAAACGGACCCGGAAACGTGGCCGACATCATACACATGGCCATGAACCCGATCCGCGCCGCACCAAGAAAAGACAGCCTCAAGGTCCGCAGAAAAGCCGCCGCCGGGGATCACGAATACCGCAAGGCACTCATCGCAAGAACCGCTCAGTGAGCTTCAAGCGTTTCCACTGCAATGAACGCGCCGCTTAGGCACCAACGCCCGTGCCGATCGGGCACGAGACGCCGGTGCCGCCCAGCCCGCAATAGCCGGAAGGGTTCCGCGCCAGATATTGCTGGTGGTAGCTCTCGGCGAAATAGAACTCAGGTGCCTCAATGAT
>JAPLOV010000219.1:2647-4250 GCA_026400565.1 Hyphomicrobiales bacterium
CCCCAGGCCGCGCGCCGCCAGCGCCGCGGCGTAGGCCCTGCGCGAGGCATCGACCTCGGTGCGCTGCGCTGCGCTGGTGATGTAGATGCCGCTGCGATACTGCGTGCCAATATCATTGCCCTGGCGCATGCCCTGGGTGGGATCATGGCTCTCCCAGAAGGTGCGCAGCAATTCGGCAAAGGGCAGCGCTGCCGGATCGAACACCACGCGCACCACCTCGTTGTGGCCCGTCAGGCCAGAGCAGACCTCGTCATAGGTCGGGTTTGGCGTGTAGCCCGCCGCATAACCGGCGGCGGTCACCCAGATGCCTTCACCCATCTGCCAGAACTTGCGCTCCGCGCCCCAGAAGCAGCCCATGCCGAACAGCACCTCCTGCATGCCCTCCGGCACGGGCCCCTTCAGCGCGCGGCCGTTGACGACATGGTTCTCAGCGGTGGCTATCGGGTGCGGCCGGCCCGGTAGGGCGCTGGCCATGGCGGGCATCTCGGCTTTCTTGCGCATGAAGAACATGGCTGGCTACTCCTGTCGATCATCGTTCGGGTGGACATTGAGCTTGATATGGGCATCAACTGGCTGGTTCGCGAGGCTCCCTCGCGCAAGGTGGCGTGGCGCATGGGACGGGGCCTGTCAGGGGCGCATGACATGGCCGATGCGGCTGCCGGAACGACGCCCGATGCGGTAGCACATGAAGCCCAGCACCAGCAGCACGACCGAGGTCGGCAGCACGAGCAGGTTGAGCAGCACCGGGTCCCAGAGCAGCGTATGCAGATGCCGCTCCACGGCAGGCTGGAGCAGCAGGAAGCGCTCGCCAAGCAGCAGGAAGAGCGTGCCGCCCAGCTTGGCATAATCGAGGGCACCGTTGGCGATCGTGCGCGCGCCATCCATCACCGCCGCCACAAAGCCGGCGGCCAGCAGCAGGAAGGCAAGAATGCGGAGCAGGCCCTTGATCACGGCGGCAACCTCCGGATGCGTCTGCGCACACGACTTCTTCAATCACGAAGCGCGCAACAAGGGCAAGAAGAAACCGGCCACGGGTTGCGAGCCTGAGGACATGAATCAGAAGTCATGAGCCAAGGCTCGCGATCTGGGGGCCGCGAGCCGCTCTTTGCGCCTCTCGACCAGCCCCTGCCACGAGACACCGCACAAAAATGCCGGAGTTATGCCTGTGAGCAACCGCGCAAGGCTTGCATTCTGCGCCTGAGCCAGTCATAGCGCCTTGCGTTCATTGGCAGGCTCATCAAGCTGATGGATGACAGAGCAGTTTGCGTGCGCTCAGGCGCGCGTTGCCGACAGGTGTGCCCGCGTGGTTGAAGGCGCACAGCGCCAGCCCAAGGCTGGCGCGTCCTTGAGTAAATGAGTTTGCGTGCGCCCCGGTGTACGTTGCGGACAGGTGGCCGAGTGGTTGAAGGCGCACGCCTGGAAAGTGTGTATAGGGGCAACTCTATCGCGGGTTCGAATCCCGCCCTGTCCGCCATTTTTTCATCTAAATATCTGATTTGTTGGGGTTTTTCGGAAGCTATTTTTTCCAACCCCACATCCAACCCCACACGGTAGCTCTGGTGGGCACATGGCAAGGTCGAGGTTATTCCCACCCATCGACGTT
>JAPLOV010000182.1:0-5305 GCA_026400565.1 Hyphomicrobiales bacterium
TAGAACTGCCGACCGGCCTCGAAAGCCGCATCGGTGGCATAGCGCTGGAGACGGCCGATCTCGATGGCCTTGCCTTCGGACACCTCACGCACGCACACCCCTTCGCAAAGGTTTTCCGTGGGGCAGACCCTGGCGCACATGGCGCCCATGATGTTCTGGTCGAGGATGGTTCTGGCCGCGCCGATCGGGTTCTGCGCGGCGATCTGGCGGATGAAGAGCGGGATGTCGATGCTGGTGGGGCAAGCCTTCACGCAAGGCGCATCATGGCAGAACAGGCATCGCTCGGCGGCAACACGCGCATCGTTGCGGGCAAAGCCGGGCAGCATGTCGGAGAAGTTGACGTTGAGGGCTGTCCCGTCCAGTCGGCCCGCCTTGATGTCCGGCATAATGGCTCCATTCGCAGGATGGATGTTGCAGGATGGGTGCCGACAACGCCGCAATGCCGGCAGGCAGTCTGGAATGCGAACAATACGACGTTTGACCATCTGATCAAAACGCCTTTCCGGTGTCAATCAGGCGTTGTCTTCGCTCTGATCGGACACCGCGCTGTCCGTCTCAGCAACAGGTTTGCCGCGCAGCGACCTGATCTGTGCCTGGGCATGGTCCAGCACATGAACCCGCAAGGCCGACGAGAGATTGGTGCGGGCGCGCCGGCCATCGATCATCGCCACCAGCGCGGCGAGGCTGATCCCCTGTTCCCGCGCCATCAGGCGCAGCGCCCGCCAGAACGGATCTTCCAGCGAGATCGAGGTGGCATGACCGGCGATAGCGATGGAGCGCTTGACCACGCCCTCCCGCGCCAGGGCCGGCACCGGGCCGGAACCCGTGCGGCGCGCGGTGCGCAGGCGCAAGGCCGGGCGCTTGCCCGCAGGTGCCAGGTGATCAGTCATCGCTGCCAGAGGGCGGCTCGCGCCGTTGGCTGTCGAGACGGCGCACGGCTTTCTCGCGGGCAGCTTCCGTCGCCTCGCGCTCGGCCTTGCTGCGACCAAAAGCGGCCCGGTTACCGGCGGCCACAATCCCGGCGTCGGCGCGCGCCTTGCGCTTGCGGGCCTGCCTGAGATTGACGATCTCGGCGCTCAAGCGGCACCACAGGGCTGGGCCGGGCATAGGGACCGGACCAGGCAGCCATGGTCAGGGCTTCTTGCGGAAGGCATCGAGGCTGACCACCTGGGCGGACTGCTTGTCGTCGGCATCGCCATCAGCCGGCGCGTCCTCGCTGGCCGGAGGCGGGATTTCGGCCTTGGCCGCGCGGGCCTTTGGCTGCGCCTTCGGGGCGGGCCTTGATGGTGCGTCGGGCCGGGACTGGTCCTGCTCCTCGGCGCCGACGTCACGGCCAGCCTCGCCATCCACCGGCGCAACCGCCAGCTTGGGGCCGGCCAGTCGCGGCTTGTCCCGGGCAGGCTCGGGCGCAGCGATGGCCCCGGCGGACTGGCCTTCGCCGTTCAGTTCGAACTTGAGACCGAACTGCACCGATGGATCGAAGAACCCGACCAGCGCATCGAACGGGATCAGCAGCCGCTCCGGAATGCCGGAAAAGGACAGGCCGACCTCGAACGTGTGTTCGGTGATGCCGAGATCCCAGAACTGGTGCTGGAGAACGATGGTCATCTCTTCGGGATACTTCTCGCGCATGCGCTGCGACAGGCGCACGCCGGGAAAATCGGTGCGGAACGAGATGTAAAAATGGTGGTCGCCCGGCAGGCCTTCCTTGCCGGCATTGATCAGCACCTTGCGCACAACGCCCTTGAGCGCTTCCTGCACGAGGAGGTCATAGCGAAGCAGATCTTTGGTGGGCGGTTGCTGTGTCATGTACTGAGGAAAATACCCGATTCCGCCCGGAAGGCGAGACGTTTTCGATGCGGCGGTGCATCAACCCTTGTCGAGAATGCGCGCCAGTTCGGCCTGCTCGCCGGCATTCAGCGATTCGCCGACACCCTTGCCAGCCGCGCTGCGACGGATCCGCCAGACGCCAAAGGCGCCGGCCAGGAAGATCAGCGCCGGCCCGCCCCAGAGCAAGGCCGTATGCAGCCCGAAAGGCGGCTTGAGCAGCACGTATTCGCCATAGCGTGCCACCACGAAATCGGTGACCTGGGTGTTGCTGTCGCCGGCCTTGATCCGGTCGCGGACCAGCACGCGGAGGTCGCGGGCCAGCGGAGCTTCGGAATCGTCGATCGACTGGTTCTGGCAAACCAGACAGCGCAGGCCGGCCGAGACCTGCCGGGCGCGCTGCTCCAGGGCCGGATCGGCGAGCCGCTCCTGCGGCGTCACCGCAAGCGCAGGCCCGAAGGTCGCGGCGAGCAACACGAGGGCTGCAGCAAGGCGGACTGGCATCGGGCTTACTCCGCAGGCTGAGGGGACGGGCCGCCGGTCGATCCCTGCGGACCCTTCGGCGACCGGGCCTTGGCCGGTGTCGCCACGCGGAAGCGCCGGTCGGTGATCGACAGCGCGCCGCCAAGCCCCATGATCAGCGAGCCGATCCAGATCAGCAGCATCAGCGGCTTGGTATACATCCTGACACCGACCGAACCGTCGGGCTGGATCTCGCCAAGGCTGACATAGACCTGGCTGACGCCGAAAGTCCGGATGCCGGCCTCGGTCGTCTGCATGTTATTGCGGGTTATGAAGGTGCGCTTGGTGGATTCAATCTCACCACGCTCCTTGCCGTCGATCTCGATGCGGAATCGTCCGACCAGTTCGCGGAAATTGGGCCCGGTGCGCGGGAAGACCTGCTGCAGGACGATCGCCGTGCGGCCATTGGTCATGCGGTCGCCAGGCTTCATCACGGCAATATCCTCGGTGGCCCAGGCGGTGGCAGCAATGCCGATAACAGTGACGCCGACGCCGGCATGGGCCAGCGCCGAGCCATAGGCCGAGCGCGGCAGGCCGATAGCCCGCGACCAGATCGCCCGCGCGCCGGAGGCCCGGCCGATGATGCGCTCACCCAGATCCCAAAGGGCGCTGGCGATCAGGAAGACGCCGAGGCCGATGCCGAGCGGCGCCGCAACCGGGCCGCCATAGGTGGCCGCGAAGATGCCGATGGTGGCGAGGATGCCGATGCCTATGGCGACCGCGAGGCGCTGCGCTGTGCCCAGCAGGTCGCCGCGCTTCCACGCCATCGACTGGCCGAAAGGCAACAGCAGGAGCAGCGGGATCAGCAGTGGCAGGAACGTGGCGTTGAAGAAGGGCGGACCGACGGAGATCTTGGCCCCGGTCAGCCCTTCAAGTGCCAGAGGATAGAGCGTGCCGATGAAGACGGTGGCGCAGGCCGCGGCCAGGAACAGGTTGTTGATGACCAGCGCGCCCTCGCGGGAGACGGGCGCGAACAGGCCGCCCTGCCGCAGCATGGGTGCGCGCCAGGCGAACAGGGCCAGCGAGCCGCCGATGAACAGCATCAGGATGATCAGGATGAACAAGCCGCGCGACGGATCGGTGGCGAAGGTGTGCACCGAGGTCAGCACGCCGGAGCGGACGAGGAAGGTGCCCAGCAGCGAAAGCGAGAAGGTGAGGATGGCGAGCAGAATCGTCCAGACCTTGAGCGAGTCACGCTTCTCCATGACGATAGTGGAGTGGATCAGCGCCGTTCCGGCCAGCCAGGGCATGAGTGAGGCGTTCTCGACCGGATCCCAGAACCACCAGCCGCCCCAGCCCAGCTCATAGTAGGCCCAATAAGACCCCATCGAGATGCCGAGCGTCAGGAAAATCCACGCAACAAGCGTCCACGGACGGACCGCGCGGGCCCAGACCGCATCGATGCGACCATCGATCAGCGCGGCAATGGCGAAGGCGTAGGTGATCGAGAAGCCGACATATCCGACATAAAGCAGGGGCGGATGAATCGCGAGGCCAAGATCCTGAAGCAACGGGTTGAGGTCGTTGCCCTCCGGCGGGGCCGGATCGAGCCGGTTGAACGGGTTCGAGGTAAACAGGATGAAGAGCAGGAAGGCCACTGTGACAGACGCTTGCGCGGCCAGTGTACCGGCGCGCAGCCGATCCGGCAGCGAGGTCCGGGCCAATGCCACCAGCGCGCCGAACAGCGCCATGATCAGCACCCAGAGGAGCATCGAGCCCTCGTGGTTGCCCCAGGTTCCGGTCAGCTTGTAGATCATCGGCTTGGCCGAATGGGAGTTCTCGGCGACGTTCTGGACCGAGAAATCGGAAACGGCATAAGCATACATCAGCACGCCGAAGGCAAAAAGCAGCAACACAAACACGCTGATCGCGGCCGGCTCCCCGACACGGGCCAGCGCGATGTCGTTGCGTCGCACGCCCCAGACGGGAATGATCATCTGGACAAGCGACAGCCCCAGGGCCATGGCCAGAGCGAAGTGGGCAATCTCGACAAGCATCGTTTTCGCCTCAGGATTGCGGTTTGCTGCCGGGCGGCTGCCAGTGGCCCTGTTTCTTCAGGGAATCGGCAACCTCGCGCGGCATGTAGTTCTCGTCGTGGCGGGCCAGCACGCTGTCGGCCTTGAACAGGCCGCCGGCCTGCAACACGCCTTCGGTGACGACGCCCTGCCCCTCGCGGAACAGATCTGGCAGGATGCCGGTGTAGGTGACGGGGATATTGCGGTTCATGTCGGTGACCTCGAAGGTCACGGTCTGGCCCTGCCGTACCACGGAGCCTTCCTTGACCAGCCCGCCGAGGCGAAAGCGCGTGCCGGCCTGGATCGATTTCTCGACCACGTCAGTTGGCCCATGGAAGAAGACGATTGAGTCGCGCATCGCAAAAAGCACGAGCCCGGCTGCAACCGCCAGGACGAGGCCGCACGAGCCGATGATGGCAAGCCTGCGCTGCTTGCGGGTCATGGCGCAACCTCCAGGCCACTGTCGCGCGCGATGGTCTCGACGCTGGCACGCCCGGCAGGGTCAGCGGCCAACGCGATGCGGGCTCGCAGCAACGCGTCCTGTGCTGCGGCCTTGTCGCCCAGCACGGCGCGGGCGCGGACCAGCCGGCCCCATTCCTCGGCGCTGCCGCCCTGCGCGGCCAGCCGCGCGGCCAGTCCGTCCACCATGCCCCTGATCGCCGTTATTCGCTCGGCAGGGGGCAGTGTGGCCACGGCATCCGAGCCGGTTGGGGGTGGAGGGGGCTTGCCTTCGAGCACGGCAATACGTTCGCTGACCATCTCGCTCCAGCCGGCATCGGGCGGTGCGCTGGCAAACAGGGCCTTCAGATCGGCGATGGCCCCTGCCCTGTCGCCGTCCTGATCGCGCGCAATCGCCAGATAGTACACGCCCTTGGGGTTCAGAGGGCCGAGTTTCCCCGCTTCGACGAAAGCGGCGCGGGCGTCAGCGGTGACGACGCCGG
>JAPLOV010000182.1:5325-8259 GCA_026400565.1 Hyphomicrobiales bacterium
GGCCAGCACGCGCGCCTCGCCCACATCCACCAGCCGCTCCATGGTCGAGCCCAGATGGATGGCGGCATTGGCATAGGCCCGTGCGGCATCGTCGTAGCGCCCGGTGCGCAGATAGATCGGTGCCAGGATTTCCCAGCCGCGCCCGTCCGTCGGGTTGAGCTGGAGATGGGTTTCGACCCGGCTCAGGGCCACCGCGAGATCAATGTTGGCTGGATCGGTGGACAGGCGCCCGGCCAGCGGCTTGGCCGGCATCTGCGGTGAGCCTTTCGCGCCATAGAGAGAGAGAGCCACCAGCGGGATGGTCGACAGGATGATGGCGGATGCGGCGCGGCGGCGGCGATAGGTGACCTCGTTGATCACGTCGCTTGCCGGGTCTGTTTCGCGTGCGGCGCGGATCAGGCGGCGGGCCACCTCGGCGCGGGCCAGTTCGGCATCGGCGGGCGAGATCACGCCACGGTCCAAATCGCGCGCGATGTCATGCAGTTGTGCGTCATACATGGCGCGCGCATCGGCGCTGACGACCGGGCGCGGCGATTGCCGTCCGAGGGGCCAGAGCACCGCGATGACGCAAGCGCCCGTGATGATGGCGAGGATGATCCAGATCAGCATGGTTTGGTTCTACAGCGTTACGCCATCCTCTTCATCCGCCCTGTCGGCGACAAACCGTCACGCGCGACGCCCCGCCGTCCTGCACATGTCAACTGACCACATCCCAGATGCCGGCGCTGCTGCGGCAGGCCGAGCCGGTGCCACGTTGCGCCTTGCCATCGACATAGATCGTGTGGGTGAACGGCCGGCAGGTGCCGCTCAGCCCGGCCCCTTCCGGACCAGGCTCGACGAATCCGAAATGGCCCTTCGTGCTGCGCCAGGAGGCGCGCTGGCCGGTTTCGGCGGCGCTGATCTGGGCTGCGAAGGCCCGCTCGCGGTCCGCCGCATCGAGGCCATCGCCGGCTGCCGTGGCCAGCCAGCCCGTGATCGGTCGCGGGATAGCCTCGCCGGGCGCCGAGGCCACCGGGGCGGGCGCAGGCGACGACATGCAGGACGCGACGGCCAGCCCGGCGGCGAGGACCACCAGCACAGAGCAGATGCAACCTATTGTTGTTCTGACCATCTTGCCCACATCATCTCAGCCGCAAGCCACTGATCTTGCGCCGCTGTTCTTGCATGATTGCCGGAGCACTTCAAATCCGGGAAGCTGCTCATATCGCGGGCAGGACGAGGACCGCCCTGAGCCCGCCCGACGCTGCTTCCTCCAGCACAAGGCTGCCGGTGTAAAGCTTGGCAAGGTCGCCGACGATCGACAGGCCGAGGCCAGATCCAGGCTTGGATTCATCCAGCCGGCGGCCACGCCGCAGCATCTCGTCACGCAGGGCGGCGGGCAATCCGGGCCCGTTGTCCTCGACCACGCAGCGCAGGTAGCGCCGCCCGGCCTGCTCGAACGGCTCGATGGCGACGGTGACCTCGTCGTCGGTCCACTTGAAGGCATTGTCGAGCAGGTTGCCGAGCATCTCCTCCAGGTCCTGCTTCTCGCCACGAAAGCGCGGATGTCCGGAGAGACGCAGCTCGGTCTTCACGTCCTTGACGCGGTAGATCTTCTCGAAGGTGCGGATCAGCGCCTCCAGCGGCAGGCCGACCTCGCAATCGCCGCCCAGAGCGCCGGAGACAGCTGCCGCGCGCGCCCGGTCGAGATAGTAGCTCACCTGGTTGCGCATCATCATGGCCTGCTCATTGACTTTGGAGGCGAGCGGGCCGGGATGAGAATCAGCTTCGTTGATGATCACGCTGAGCGGGGTCTTGAGCGCATGGGCGAGGTTGCGCCAGCGGCCTGAGATCGGGCGGATAGCTGCCATCGATGCGGGCCGAGGCCCCGGTACGGACATCGCCAACCGACTGGCGCAGCCGGGCAAGCGGCGCGAGGCCGAGCCTGACCTGAAGCAGGGTCGAGACGACCAGTGCTAGAAACAGCAGCGCGAAGGTGATGGTCAGCGCGATGCGGAAATCGCGGATATCGTCGGCGATTTCGTCGGCCGGGGCCGAGACGGCGATGATGTAGCGGCCATCCTCGCCGGCATCGATGCGCCGCTCGAACTGGCGCAGGCGGCGGTCATCGGGGCCGATGATGTAGTCCTTGCGGGCACCGCGCACCTCTTCGGCGCCCAGATCCTCAAGCTTGGGCAACTGACCGCCCACCAGCGAGCGCGAGGCCCGGATCACGGGGCGCTCGGAGTCAGTGCGGGTGACCTGCCAGTACCAGCCCGACATCGGCAGATCGAAGCGCGGCTCGCCCAGATCGCCGATCTGCTGGCGGTCGCTGTCGGACGGAGCGGCCAGATCGGCCACGATTTCCTTGACATAGACTCCGAGTCGCTCGTCGAAGCCGCGCTCGGTGACCTGCCGCTGCAAGGTGTAGAGGATAAGCCCCGCCACCAGCAGGATGAGGAACGACCACAGGGCCGCCAGAATGATCAGGCGGCCCGACAGGGAGGGCTGCACCAGGTTCTGCGGCAGCCGCATCTCGGCTCTCCGGTTGTCGGGGGCGCTCAGCGCGTCCCGGGGGCGGCAAGGACATAGCCGAGGCCGCGGATGGTCTGGATGACCTCGACGCCGAGCTTCTTGCGGAGCCGGCCGACGAAGACCTCGATCGTGTTGGAGTCGCGATCGAAATCCTGATCGTAGAGATGTTCGACCAATTCCGTGCGCGACACGACGCGCCCCGTGTGATGCATCAGATAGGCAAGCAGACGATATTCATGCGAGGTGAGTTTGACCGGCGCACCGCCGACCACCACGCGCCCCGATTTGGTATCGAGCCGCACAGGGCCGCAGGTGAGTTCATTGGTGGCATGGCCGGTCGCGCGGCGCAGAAGCGCGCGCAGGCGCGCCAGCACTTCCTCCATATGGAAAGGCTTGGCGACATAATCATCGGCGCCGGCG
>JAPLOV010000122.1 GCA_026400565.1 Hyphomicrobiales bacterium
GCGAATTCAACCTGTCCGAGACCGTGTTCGTCAAGGCGCCGCAGGATGCGCGCTCCCGTTCGGCGCTGCGCATCTTCACTCCGGTGCGCGAGTTGCCGTTTGCCGGCCATCCGACGGTCGGCACGGCGGTGCTGCTCGCGATCCGAGATCACGGCGGCCATCATGGCCATGTCGCCTTCGACCTCGAAGAGAAGATCGGGCTGTTGCCCTGCTCGGTGGAGGTGCTGAGCGGAGCCAGCGGCAAGGCCGTGTTCTCGCTGCCGACCCTGCCGCAAAGCCTTGGCGAGGCGGCCAACGACATCGCTGCCGCCCACGCCATTGGGCTGAAGCCCGGCGATATCGGCTTTGAGCGACACAGCCCCAGCGTCTTCACGGCCGGCAACGGCTTCACCTTCATCCCGGTCAAGGACAGCGCCGCACTGGCGCGAGCCACCACCTTTTCGCCTGACTGGGGCACCGTGCGAGCCGGCGGCCACCCCAATGTCTATGTCTACACAAAGGACACGGCGGAGCCGGGCCATCACTACCGCGCCCGCATGTTCGCCCGCGACATGGGCGGCTTCGAGGATCCCGCGACGGGCTCGGCGGCGGCAGCCTTCGCAGGCGTGGTCATGGCGTTCGATGCGCCCGATGACGGCCAGCACAAGCTGACCATCGAGCAGGGCTACGAGATGGGCCGCCCGAGCCAGATCGACCTGCACCTGACGGTCGAGAACGGTGTGCTGATCAAGGCCGCGATCGGCGGCACCGCGGTCATCGTCGCCGAGGGAACCTTGTATCTGTGAGCGCGTCGATCATTCCCATCCGCACCGTCACGGCTCGCCGCATCGATTTCGACTGGTCGTTCCGGCGCGAGCGCTCGGGCGAGATTGCCGCCCACTGGCAGGCGACTAAGGCCGACAAGCCGGCCATGTTCAACGGCCAGGTGCTGCTGCAATGCCGCGGCGAGGTGAGCGGCGACGGCTTCAGCGCCGACTATTTCGAACTCGACTATGCCAGCTTCATCGCCTGGCACCGCTGGGGTTATCCGCAGCAAGGCAGCGCGCAGATCCGCAACGGCTTTGCCATGGGCGCGCTGCGCAGCCGCGACGGCGCCTATGTAATGGGCGTGATGGCCAACCACACCGTCAATGCCGGACGCATCTACTTTGCCGCCGGTACGCCCGATCCCGGTGATGTGCTGGCCGATGGCACGGTTGATCTGGCCGGCTCGGTGATGCGCGAACTGGAAGAGGAGACCGGCCTTCTGCCGAGCGAGGTCAGCGTCGGCGAGGGCTGGCGCGTCATCCTCAGCGACGAGCGCGTGGCCTACATGCGCGATCTGGTCATCGACCTGCCCGGCGAGGAGGCTCGCACCCTGATCCGCGACCGGCTGTCGCGCCAGAGCGAACCGGAACTGGCCGACATTGTGCTGGCCCGGTCGGCTGCCGATATCGACGCGGCGCGCATGCCGCTGTTCATGCAGGTGTTCCTGCACGATGTGTTCAAGACCCGCTGAAGGATCCCCGAGATGACAGCCCTGCCCGCCGACAATCCCTTCGCAGCGCCCTGGACCACGCCGTTCGGGCTGCCGCCCTTTGCCAGCATCAGGCCGGAACACCTGTCACCGGCCCTGCATGTCGCGCTGGTGGCGCATGCGGCAGAGATCGCGGCGATTGCCGGCGAGACCGCGCCGGTCAGCTTCGCCAACGTCATTGACGCGCTGGAACGCGCCGGCGAGGACCTCGACCGTGCGGCGGCTGTTTTCTACAACCTCGCAGGCGCGGACACCAACGAGGCGCTCCAGCTGATCGAGCGCGAGATGGCGCCTGTGATGTCGCGGCACTGGTCGGCCATCGGCATGAACCCGGCGCTGTTTGCGCGCGTCGATGCGTTGCATGCCCTAAGGGACAAACTCGGCCTGACAGCGGAGCAGGCGCGGGTGCTGGACCTCACCCACAAGGGCTTCGTGCGCGCCGGTGCCAGGCTGGGGGAGGCCGACAAGACCCGCCTGAAAGCCATCAACGAGCGCCTGTCGACGCTCAGCACGCAGTTCTCGCAGAACGTGCTCAAGGACGAGGCCAGCTATGCGCTGATCCTCGACAGCGAAGCCGATCTGGCCGGCCTGCCGGATTTCCTGAAAGCCGCCATGGCCAAGGCTGCCGAGGATCGCGGCCACAAGGGCAAGCATGCGGTGACCTTGCCGCGCTCTGTCATCGAGCCGTTCCTGACCTTCTCCTCCCGACGTGACCTGCGCGAGAAGGCCCGCAAGGCCTGGGATGCGCGCGGAGCCAACGGCGGCGAGACCGACAACCGCGCCGTGGTGGCCGAGATGGTGCGGCTGCGGGCGCAGAAGGCCCGGCTGCTGGGCTATGCCAGCTTCGCCGCCTTCAAGCTTGATGACACCATGGCCAAGACGCCTGCCGCCGTGCGCGGTCTGCTCGAACTGGTCTGGGCCCCGGCACGGCGCAAGGCCGCGCGCGAAGCCGCTGATCTCGCACTTCTGGCCCGTTCCGAGGGGCAGAACGACCCGATTGCCGCCTGGGATTGGCACTACTACTCCGAGAAGGTGCGCAGCCAGCGTTTCGCGCTCGATGAGGGCACACTCAAGCCATACCTCCAGCTCGACCGGATCATCGAAGCGTCCTTTGAGTGCGCCACCCGCCTGTTCGGGCTGGTGTTCAAGGCCCGCCCCGATCTTGAGGGCTATCATCCGGATGTGCGCATCTGGGAGGTCAGCGATAGTGGCGGCCGGCATATCGGCCTGTTCCTTGGGGACTATTTTGCCCGGCCTTCCAAGCGCTCGGGTGCGTGGATGAGTGGCTATCGCCGTCAGGATAACCTCGATGGCGAAGTCCGCCCGATCATTGTCAATGTCTGCAATTTCGCGAAACCGGCGACAGGCCAGCCCACGCTGCTTTCGTTCGACGATGCCCGCACGCTGTTCCACGAATTCGGGCATGCGCTCCATGGCCTGCTCTCCGATGTGGTCTATCCGTCCGTGGCCGGCACAGCGGTCTCACGGGACTTCGTCGAGTTGCCGTCGCAGCTCTATGAGCACTGGTTCAGCACGCCCGAGGTCATGGGCCGCTATTGCGTCCATGCCGGAACCGGAGAGCCGATGCCGCAGGCGCTGATGGACAAGGTCAAGGCGGCGCAGACCTTCAACCAGGGTTTCGCCACCATCGAATATACCTCCTCTGCGCTGGTCGATCTGGCCTTCCACGAACTCGAAGAGCCCGGCGACATCGACCCGCTGGCTTTTCAGGCGGCGGAACTGGCGCGTATCGGCATGCCGCCCGAGATCGGCATGCGCCACAAAACGCCGCACTTCACCCATGTCTTTTCGGGCGATGGCTACTCCTCCGGCTACTACTCGTATCTCTGGAGCGAGGTCATGGATGCCGACGCCTTCGATGCCTTCCGCGAGACAGGCGACGTCTTTGATGCCACCACCGCCAACAAGCTGAAGCAGTTCATCTACGCAGCCGGCAACAGCCGCGATCCGGCGGAGCTTTACACCGCGTTCCGGGGGCGCATGCCAAGCCCGGCGGCGCTGCTGGAAAAGCGCGGCCTTGCCAATGCCTGACGCCCTGTTGGCGTTGCCGCTCAGGCTTGGGCCGAGGGGTGCCAGAGCGGCATGTAGCCGGCGCGCAAGGCTCGAAACGTGGTCGGCGGGGTCAGCACCTCGGCCTCGCCGCCCGGCAAGGGACGGCGCTGGCCATAGCCGTGATGGGACCAGGCCAGAAGTTGCCCTTGCTTCACCGCGTGGGCCTGTCCGCTGAGCCGCACCATCGCCCCGTCCGGCAACGCCGCGAAGGGCAGCCGGTGCACGATCTGGGTCCTGCCGAGGCGGCGCTCGCGGTCAAGCTGTGCATCAAGTGCCGGGCAGGGCGGCAAGGGCCGGTCCTGCCCATCGGCCATGGCGGCCGCACGCCGGAAAGCCATCGCGTCCATGCGCCGGCATTCCATGCAGGGCCGGTGCCCGGCGGCCAGCGCCGTCACCTCGTCACAGAAGAACAGTTCGGTGTAACCGTCCTGCCAGACCTGCCGCTGCCGGCCCTTGAAGGCCAGTACGCAGATAATCCATTGGCGGCTGGCCCATGGCCGATGCGGCACGGCCTGCCTTGCCAGATCGTGGAAACGGCCGCCGCGATTGCCCATCAGCAGGCCGCGCGCGGCGTTGGCCTCCAGGCTCTGGAACGGCGTGACCCGGTTGGGCAGCGGCATGGCAACAGGCTCCAACGTGCGGGTGCAGCGACGAACTGGCCTGTTGACCATGCCACTGGCCATGCGGCACGGTCCAGTCATGCAATGGCTTGACCAGATCGAGCGGGCCGCCAGCCTGCCAGCCGCGTGGCTGATTGCGACAGACCAGATGCCCCGCAC
This sequence comes from Hyphomicrobiales bacterium, assembly GCA_026400565.1. Taxonomy (GTDB): domain Bacteria; phylum Pseudomonadota; class Alphaproteobacteria; order Rhizobiales; family Beijerinckiaceae; genus Allobosea. The sequence goes on from JAPLOV010000122.1 coordinate 4,369, forward strand.
GCGGCCGGAGCGGTCGGCGCTGCGCCATGCCACCAGCGCGGTGATCCTGTCCGAACACTTGGCCCTGCCGCTCGCCGGTATCCGGCTGGGTCACGAGCCTTCGGGCCGCCCCTTTCTTGCCAGTCCCTGCGTTGCGAGCTTGCACTTCTCGCATGCCACCCGCGACGGGATGGTGCTCGTGGCGCTGGCGGCAACACCAGTCGGGGCCGACATCGAGCGTGTCGGGGCTGGACCGATCCCCTATGCAGCCTTGCACCGCGCCGAGCAGATCTGGCTTTGCCAGGTGCCCGAGCCGGAGCGCGACTTGGCCTTCGCCACTCTCTGGGCCGCCAAGGAGGCCCACGGCAAATGGGCGGGAACCGGATTGCCGGAAACCGACCGAATCGCCGTGATGCCGGGCCGCGACGGGAGCTGGCACGTGGCTGGCGAGGCCGGCCTCTGTGTCCGCGCACGCGCGATCACCGTCGGTGACCGGCGCTATGCCGCAGCCGTGGTCTTCGCCGGCGCTACCGTGTCAGCAACCTTGTGATGCAGCGTGCGCTGCGGCTCACGCCGCCGCGCGCCGCCCCCTGATGAGATAGCCCGCAATGATCACGACAGCCGCTCCAATCGCCGCCGCGCCGTAGTGGGGCAAGGCCGAAGGCCCCATTCCTTGCGGGTTGACCGAGACGGGCACATCGACGACCCAGGAGGGGATCACGGTCTTGAACCAGCCCAGAACCGCCACATCACTCACGATCATCTCGCCGGCAATCCAGCCTAGCAGCGCCGCGCCGAGCCAGATCAGAATCGGGAAGCGGGTCAGCAGGTCCATGATGATCTGCGAGCCATAGATGATCAGCGGGATCGATAACAGAAGCCCGAAGATGAACAATTCGGGATGCCCGCGCGAGGCGGCGGCGATGGCGATCACGTTGTCGAGGCTCATCACAGCGTCCGCGATTGCGATGGTCTTCACGGCGCGCCAGAGGCTGTCCGAGCTTTCGATGCCGTCATGCGCTTCTTCCTCGCCGACCACGAGCTTGATGGCGATCCAGAACAGCAGCATGCCACCCAGAACCTTGAGAAAAGGCAGGCCCATCAGATACGAGACGACCAGCGCAAAAACGATGCGCAGAAAGATGGCGGCGCCAGCCCCGAGCCAGATGCCGATCTTGCGCTGCTTTTCCGGAAGCGAGCGGCAGGCCAGCGCGATAACCACGGCGTTGTCGCCCGACAGAAGCAGATCGATCCAGACGATTTGCAGAACGGACAGCCAGAACTGGCTTGACATGAAGTCCATGGCGAGTGGCGTCTCCTGCAAATTCACAGTCTAGCGCTGCTATTGTGTCCCCTTATCGTGGTCAAGCAGGTCTGGCGTCAAGCCGTTCACGCATCAGGATCGGGCAATCGCTGGAAACGCGGGTGAATGTCGCATGGCTGTTATTCCCGGCGGCCCACATGGCCGGGAATGGAATCCAGAAAGTCTCGCTTCAGCCGCATGGATCCCATTCCCGCGTCAAAGGTGCGCCAGGGATGACATTGGTTCAGTGATGGGCCTTCAAGCCATTGCCCTGCATATCAGGACTGGCCCGTCGGCAGCAGCTCATCCCAGCGCAGCCTCGATGGCCTTGCCGGCGGCCTCGGTTCCGGCGCTGCCGCCCAGGTCGCGGGTCCGCGTCCGGGCATCGGACAGGCCGCGCTCGCAGGACGCGACGATGGCTGCGGCGGCATCGGTTTCGCCGAGATGTTCGAGCATCATCGCCGCCGACCAGATCTGGCCGACCGGGTTAGCGATGCCCATGCCGGCAATATCGGGCGCGGAGCCATGCACTGGCTCGAACAGCGAGGGGAAGTCACCCGTCGGATTGATGTTGCCGGAGGGGGCGATGCCGATGGTGCCGGTGCAGGCCGGCCCCAGGTCGGAGAGGATATCGCCAAACAGGTTGGAGGCCACGACCACATCGAAATAGTCCGGCTTCAGCACGAAATGGGCGGTCAGGATATCGATATGGAACTGGTCGGTGCGGACATCGGGGTATTTTTTGGCCATCTCCGCCACGCGCTCGTCCCAGTAGGGCATGGTGATAGCGATGCCGTTGGACTTGGTCGCGCTGGTCAGGTGCTTCTTGGGCCGTGATTGGGCCAGATCATAGGCGAACTTCAGGATGCGGTCGACGCCGATGCGCGTCATCACCGTCTCCTGCATCACCATCTCGCGCTCGGTGCCGGCAAAGATGCGCCCGCCAATCGAGGAATACTCACCCTCGGTGTTCTCGCGCACCACCCAGAAATCGATATCGCCCGGCTTGCGGCCCGCCAGCGGCGAGGGCACGCCCGGCATCAGGCGAACGGGACGCAGGTTGACATACTGGTCGAAGGCCCGGCGGAACTGCAACAGCGAGCCCCACAGCGAGATGTGGTCGGGGATCTTGGCTGGCAGGCCGACAGCCCCGAAGAAGATCGCATCGTGCTTGCCGATCTGCTCCTGCCAGTCATCCGGCAGCATCTTGCCGTGTTTCGCGTAGTAGTCATAAGAGGCGAAATCAAAGTGATCGAGCCTGAGCTCGAAGCCGAACAGCTTCGCCGCCTTCTCGAGAATCCGCACGCCTTCGGGCATGACCTCCTGCCCGATGCCGTCACCGGCGATCACGGCGATGCGATAGACGCGGTTGCTGCGGGTCATGCTGTTTCTCCATCAAAAAAGGTAAGGAAGGCCTTGGCCACCTGGTCGGGCAACTCTTCGGCAAGATAATGCCCGCCGGGAAGGGTGTGGCCGCGCACATCGGATGCGCGTTCTTGCCATAACGCCAGCACATCGAAGCAGTGGTTGACCGCGCCATGCTCGCCCCACAGCACCAGCAGCGGCTGGCTGAGCTTGCGCCCGCCATCGGCATTATCATGGGCGATATCGATCGAGGCTGCGGCGCGATAATCCTCGCAACTGGCGTGGATGGTGGCCGGATCTGCAAAGCAACGCAGGTATTCGGCCAGCGCGGCGGGGTGGAACGGTGTCATGCCCGCCGAACCGGAGCCGCATTTCTTCAGCCAGTAGGCCTCTGGGTCCGCCCCGATCATCCGCTCTGGGAACGGCGCGGGCTGGATCAGGAAGAACCAGTGCCAGTAGGCCCGCGCGAACGCATCCGTCGTGCCGGCATACATCTCTCGCGTCGGGGCGATGTCGAGGGTCGCCAGTTTCAGCACCGTGTCCGGGTGATCGAGCGCCATGCGGTGGGCAACGCGGGCGCCCCGATCATGGGCGCCGACAGAGAACCGATCATGGCCCAGCGCCGCCATGGCAGCCACCAGATCGGCCGCCATCGCCCGCTTGGCATAGGCGGCATGACCGGTGCCGCCTTCAGGCCTCGCACTGTCGCCATAGCCGCGAAGATCGGCGGCGATGATGGTGAAATACCGTTGCAGCCGTGCCGCAACCTTGTGCCAGAGCACATGGGTCTGCGGGTAGCCGTGCAACAACAGCAGCGGCGGGCCTTCGCCGCCAGTACGTAGCCGCACGTGACTGCCTGGTATCGCGACATCGAGCAGCCTGAAGCCGGGGAAAAGCCAGGCCACGTCAGGGTTTGGCTCGGCGCGTTCGGTGATCGGCATCTGTGTTCCGTTCAAAGCAGTGTCAGCCCGGATGGACAAAGCCTGCGGAACTTGCTTATTCAACCCAAAACAAAAGCACAATTCGGGACGGACAGCGCTCCATGATCAGGCCAAGGATTGCGGCCCCGCAGGACTTTGCGGGCGGACTGTTTCTCATCGCCATCGGGCTCGGCGCGCTCTGGGCGTCGACGGGTCTTGCCATGGGCACCTTGCGCGCCATGGGCCCCGGCATGCTGCCCAAGTCGCTCGCTGTCATGGTCGCCGGGCTGGAGGGCTGATCTTTGTGTTGCTCGGGGCCTTCCTGTTCGCGCTGACCATCCGGGGCAGCAACCTGCCGTTCGGCTTCACCTTGCCGGCCATCGGCCTGATCGCCGCCGGCCCGCTGGTCGCCATCGTCTCTGCCTTTGCCTCGCCCGAGACGAAGTGGAGCGAGGTGCTGCTCTTCGCGGCCTTCATGACGGCGCTGTGCGCCGGCATTTTCAAATACGCCTTGGGTCTGCCGATCCCGCTCGCACCCTGGCTGCTGGGATACTGAAAGCATGGACCTGTTTTCCAATCTCGCGCTGGGCTTCGGCGTTGCTCTGTCGCTGAAGAACTTGGCCCTGTGCTTCACCGGCTGCTTCATCGGCACGCTGATCGGCGTCCTGCCCGGCGTGGGTCCGATCGCCACGATTGCCATGCTGTTGCCGATCACCTTCGGCATCGATCCGGTCGGCGCGCTGATCATGCTCGCGGGCATCTACTATGGCGCGCAATATGGCGGCTCGACCACGGCTATTCTCGTTAACATCCCCGGCGAGGCAACGTCGGTCGTCACCACGCTTGACGGCCACCAGATGGCCAAGCAGGGCCGCGCCGGCGTGGCGCTCGGCATCTCGGCCATCGGCTCGTTCATTGCCGGCTCCGTCGCGACAATTCTGATTGCCGCCCTGGGTGCGCCGCTGACCCGCATGGCGCTGCTGTTCGGACCTGCCGAATACTTCTCGCTGATGGTGATGGGCCTGTGCTTCGCGGTCGTGCTGGCCCGCGGCTCGATCCTGAAAGCCATCGCCATGATCCTTCTCGGCCTGCTTTTCTCGACGATCGGCACCGATCTCGAAACCGGGCAGGAACGCATGACCTTCGGCTTCGCGCCCCTGTCGGACGGGCTCGATTTCGCCGTGCTGGCCATGGGCATTTTCGGTTTTGCCGAGGTCATCAAGAACCTTGAAAACCCCGAGACGCGCGATGTCGTCCGCCAGAAGGTCGGACGCCTCCTGCCGAATCTCGCGGAGATGAAGCAATCAGCCCTTCCGATCGTGCGGGGCACATTCCTCGGCTCGGCACTCGGCATCCTGCCCGGAAACGGCGCAGTGCTCGGCCCCTTCGCCAGCTACACGCTGGAAAAGAAACTTGCGAAGGACTCGTCGCGCTTCGGACGGGGCGCGATCGAGGGCGTAGCCGGGCCTGAAAGCGCCAACAATGCCGGCGCGCAGACATCGTTCATTCCGCTGCTGACGCTCGGCATCCCGCCCAACGCGGTGATGGCGCTGATGGTCGGTGCCATGACCATCCACGGCGTCATTCCCGGCCCGCAGGTGATGACCAAGAACCCGCAACTGTTCTGGGGCATGATTGCCTCGATGTGGATCGGCAACCTGATGCTGCTGATCATCAACCTGCCGCTCATCGGGCTTTGGGTGAAATTGCTGAAGGTGCCTTACCGGCTGATGTTCCCGGCCATCCTGCTGTTCTGCTGCATCGGCATCTACTCGATTAACAACTCCCCGGTCGATGTGGCAATGACCGCCTTCTTCGGTTTGTTCGGCTACGCGCTGATCAAGTTCGGCTTCGAGCCAGCCCCGCTGCTGCTCGGCTATGTGCTGGGCCGGCTTCTGGAGGAGAAGATGCGGCAGGCGCTGATCATCTCCAGGGGCTCGTTCATGACCTTCGTCGAGCGCCCGATCTCGGCCGGCCTGCTGGCCGTCGCCGTCGTTGTGCTTGTCGTGGCCCTGCTGCCGTCGATCTCGAAAAAACGCAACGTCGTCTTTACTGAGTGACAAGCGGGCGGCATCGCCGAATGTCCGGCGGTGCTGCATCGGGTCGCGCTCGCTCCCGATGTCGAGAAAACAGGCTTCAAATTGCTGATTGGCACGTTATGTATGCGTCACAGGCTTGGACGTGCCGCGTATCCGCTCGGCACGTCACACACACGCCAGGCCCAACAACAACACCACACCCACCCCGGAGGAATGCTTCATGACCATCCTGTCCCGCCGCACCATGTTCGGTGCTGTTGCTGTTGCGGCATCGCTCGGCTTTGCCGGTGCTGCCCAGGCCCAGGCCTATCCCAACAAGCCGATCACGATGTTCGTCGCCTTCGCGGCCGGTGGTCCTACCGACGTGATCGCCCGCATCGTTTCCGAGCACATGTCCAAGACGCTTGGCCAGCAGATCGTCATCGAGAACGTGGCCGGTGCCGGTGGCACCACCACAACCGCACGCGTCGCCGCTGCGGCGCCTGACGGCTACACCCTGATCATGGGCCAGATGGGCACGCACGCCGCAGCGCCTGCCCTCTATCCCAACCTGAAGTACAACCCGATCACCGATTTCACGCCCATCGGCATTGCCGGCATCACGCCGATCGTCATCGTCACCAAGAAGGATTTCCCGGCCAACAACCTGCGCGAGTTCGTGGCCTATCTGAAAGCCAATCCGGGCAAGGTGAACCAGGCCCATGCGGGCGTCGGCTCCACGGCCTTCACCACCTGCGTGCTGCTGACAGCCCAGATAGGCGTGCCGAAGCTCAACGCCGTCGCCTATCGCGGCACCGGCCCGGCTCTCAACGATCTGGTCGGAGGTCAGGTCGATTTCATGTGCGACCAGGTCACCAACCTGACGCCGCAGATCCTCGCCGGCAACATCAAGGCCATGGGCATCGCCACGCCTGCGCGCCTGCCAGTCCTGCCAAATGTTCCGACCACGGCCGAAGGCGGTCTGCCCGAATACCAGATCAGCGGCTGGAACGGCATCTTCGGCCCCAAGGGCCTGCCAAAGGATATCCAGGACAAGCTGGTCGATGCGCTCAACAAGGCGCTCGAGGACCCCACCACCAACAAGCGCCTTGCTGATCTCGGCACCGTGATCCCGAACGCCCAGGAGCGTGCGCCCGCTGGCATGGCCGCCGTGCTGGCCCGCGACATCGCGCTGCTCGACAAGCCCCTGCGCGATTCAGGAGCCGTCGGTCAGTGAGACCGATGGCCTGAAGATTGCTGTTGCGAAACGGCGGGCCTTGCGGTCCGCCGTTTTCACATGAAGGACCGACGATGCGAACCGTTCGACTGCCGATCATCCCCATCACGGCGGCGGCCTTCGCCCCGTTCGGCCGCATCTTCGCGCCGCCGGGGGAGCGTGATTTCGGGCGCGACAATTTTGATGGCTGGATCATGCCCTTTCAGGTCGAGGGGCCACCCAGGCTACAATATGTCCGCTACAAGCCGCGGGACCACGCGGTGCAACTGATCGAACAGCACCTGCACGTCACCGAAACCCGCCAGCAGATCAGCGGCTCGCACTGCGTGCTGGTTGTAGCCGCGCCATCCGTCGAGCCGCCCGAGCCGGAAACGATGACCGCTTTCGATCTGTCCGGTCACGGCATCATGCTTCATCCGGGAACCTGGCACTCCATCGATGCCTACCCTTTGGCACAGGAGCCGGGCGACTACCTGTTCCTGTCCGAGGAGGCGACCGTCCGGGAGCTGTTCGACGGCACCGCCTCTCCGACGCGCTCGCGGGTGCATGACTTCGCGAAAGCCGGCATCAATCTGGTTTTCGGATGATCATTTCGTGCCGAACATCCGGTCGCCGGCGTCCCCAAGGCCCGGCACGATGTAGCCGTGATCGTTGAGGTGGCTGTCGATCGCGGCAGTCCAGATCCGGACATCGGGATGTGCAGCGCGCATCTTGGCGATGCCCTCCGGCGCAGCCAGCAGGCAGACGAAACGCAGGTCATGCGCGCCGCGCTGCTTCAGACGGTCGACCGCAGCAATGGCCGAGTTCGCCGTGGCCAGCATCGGGTCCATCACGATCACCGTACGGTCGGCGATGTCGGACGGGGCCTTGAAATAGTACTCCACGGCCTGCAGGGTTTCGGGGTCGCGGTAGAGCCCGATATGGGCGACGCGCGCTGCAGGGACCATCTCCAGCATGCCATCAAGAAAGCCGACGCCGGCGCGCAGGATCGGGGCAAACACCAGCTTCTTGCCGGCAATCACAGGGGCCTGCATGGTTTTGAGCGGCGTCTCGATCGTGGTCATGGTGATCGGCAGGTCGCGCGTGATCTCGTAGCACAGCAGCATCCCGATCTCATTGAGCAACTGACGGAAGCTCTTGGTCGAGCGTTCCTTGTCGCGCATCAGGGTCAGCTTGTGCTGCACCAGCGGGTGGTCGACGACGGTGACGCCTTTGTCTGTGCTGGCCATCTGGGCTGCCTCATGCTCGTGAAGAATTCGTCGGCATCATACAGTCCCGATGCCTGCCGGGGAGGGTGCGAGGCCGCCATCCACGCGCTTTTTGCGTCTGTCCGGGCAAGGTGCTGCTCAAGGGCACCTGCAAAACCGCTTCCCACCCGAGCCTGACTGGTTCTAGACAAGGATCATGACCAACGCAGCCTACAGCCTCGATCCCCGCCTCGCCGCCGACACGTTGCCCGTGGCCGAATGGCCGCTCTGCCAGGTGCTCCTGATCAACGATGCCCGGTTCCCATGGCTGGTGCTGGTGCCGCGCCGCGCAGGCGCCAGCGAGATCATCGATCTCGCCGCCGATGACCGCCGCCAGCTCAGCGCCGAGATCGACCGCGCCGCAGCGGCGTTGCGCCGGACGGTGCCCTGCCACAAGCTCAACATCGGGGCACTCGGCAATGTCGTCGCGCAACTGCATGTCCACGTCATTGCCCGCACCCGCACAGACGCGGTCTGGCCCAAACCCGTCTGGGCGCAAGGCACGGCCGAAAGCTACGATGAGGCGGACGCTGCCGATCTGATTCGCCGCCTCACCACCTTTTTTGCCGCCTGATCCCACACCTGCCCTGCGCTTCTTTTTCAGGTGCCTTTCCATGGATGATGCTTCTGCCATGACCGAGCCCGGCCTTCCGCACGCACGGGACGAGTTGTCCGCCCGCACCGGCTTCGGCACCAATCTGACCGATCGCGCCGCCGAGCTGCGTGACCATGACGCGCCGCGGGCCGCCTTGAGGATGGCCGAGAGTGCGCGCTTCGCCGTGGTGGCTGGGGAAAAGCCGGTCCTGCGCCGCCGGCCGGGAGGGCTCACGATTTGGCATGAGGCTGGCGAACTCGGCCTGCTTGGTGCCATCGATCACGAGGTCTTCCTCGGGCGCGATGCGGGTGCCGGGCGCTTCGGCGTGCGCATCGCGGCGGATCTCGCCGAGGCCCTGAAGGCGCGTGAGGATTTGCTTCTGCTCGATCTGCGTGCCGTCGCCGTGCAGAGCTTGCTGCCCGCCGCCGAACTCGGCGCGCTGGGCGAAACCAAGGCGATGACCGATTGGCATGCGCGCCACCGGTTCTGCGCCAATTGCGGCCAGCCGACGCGCGCGGCGTCCGGCGGCTGGAAGCGCGAATGCGACGGCTGCGGTGCCCAGCATTTCCCGCGCACCGACCCGGTCACCATCATGCTGGTGGTGCGCCACGATCCTGCGTTGGGCGATGTCTGCCTGATGGCGCGGCAGTCACGCTTTCCGCCCGGTATGTATTCGTGCATCGCCGGCTTCGTCGAGCCGGGCGAAAGCTTCGAGGATGCGGTGCGCCGCGAGACGCTGGAAGAGACCGGCCTCGTCGTCGGCTCCGTGCGCTACCTCGCCTGCCAGTCATGGCCGTTTCCGTCCTCGCTGATGATCGGCTGCATCGCTGAAAGCCTGACCAGCGCGATTACCCTCGATGAGACCGAACTGGAAGCCGGGCGCTGGTTCACGAGAGCCGAAGCGGAGCTGATGCTGAAAGGCCGCCATCCGGAAGGCTTCACACCGCCGGTGCACATCGCCATTGCCAACACGCTGCTCAGGGCATGGTTGGCGATGTGAGGCTGGATTGGCCGTTCTTCAGTCAGCCTTCCTTGAAGCTCTCGCGGAACGGATGGGCGGGATAGACGCCGAGCACCTTCACCTCGCGGGAGAAATAGTCGAGTTCCTCCAGCGCCCGCTTCAGCGCCGGATCGTCAGGGTGGCCTTCGACATCGAGATAGAACATCGTCGCGAAGAAGTGCCCGTCGAGCATGTAGCTTTCCAGCTTGGTCATGTTGACGCCGTTGGTGGCGAAGCCGCCGAGCGCCTTGTAGAGCGCCGCCGGAATGTTGCGCACCCGGAAAACCAGCGTGGTGATGGTCGTGCCGTTTCCGGCGCGGGCATACTCCGGATACTTCGACAGGATGACGAAGCGCGTGGTGTTGTGCTTGGCGTCCTCGATGTCCTCCATCAGGATATCAAGGCCGTAGATCCCGGCAGCCAGCCGCGAGGCGATGGCAGCGCGCGATGGATCGGCCGCCTCCGCCACGATACGGGCCGCCCCCGCGGTGTCGCCGGCAACGACCGACTTGAGGTTCAGCTTTTTGATGACCTTGCGTGTCTGGCCAAGCGCCACGACGTGGCTTTCCGCCGTCTTGATCGTGGCCAGGGTCGCGCCCTTCACAGCCATCAGCTGGAAGCGGATCGGCAGGAAGAATTCGCCGATGATGTGAGCAGCAGGTGGTAGATGTCACCGACCCGGCCCGCCAGCGAGTTCTCGATCGGGATCATGCCATAGCGCGCCGTGCCGTCGCTGACGGCAGCGAGCGCATCCTCGAAGGTGGGGCAGGGCAGGGGCTCGCAGTCAGGAAATACCTGCAAGGCAGCATTCTGCGAGTGGGCTCCGGGCTCGCCCTGATAGGAGACGACGACAGACATGGTGGTTTCCTTCAACAAGGCAGGGCGGGCGTTACAGTACGGCGCGGGCGCGTTCGAGATCGGCGGGCGTGTCGACGCCGCGCGGCACATGGCCGATCAGGCGGACATCAATGCGCATGCCGTCCTCCAGCGCGCGCAGCTGTTCCAGCTTCTCGCGCTGCTCCAGCGGCGAGGGCGGCAGGCTGACGAAGCGCTCCAGCGCCCGCCGGCGATAGGCATAGACGCCGACATGGTGATAGAGCGGACCTTCGCCGGTGGGCGCGGTGGCGCGGGTGAAATACAGCGCCCGCATCCGGCCCGGCGACAGCATTGTGCCGATCAACTTGACGACGCTGGGCGCGGTCTTCTCGTCCTCGTCGATGATTTCGGCGGCAAGGGTCGCGATGGCCACCGCCGGGTCGGCCAGCGGCTCGATCGAGATCGCGATCGCAGCCGGATCGATGGTCGGAAAATCGCCCTGGAGGTTGACGATCACGTCATGCCGGCCCTCCGGATCCAGCGCGTCCGCCGCTTCCTTGATGCGGTCCGAGCCTGACTGGTGATCAGCGCGCGTCATTACGGCGACACCGCCCGCCGCTTCGACAGCACGGGCGATCTCGGCCGAATCAGTGGCGACCGCGACAGGCCCGATGCCGGCCTCCATGGCCCTGCGCCAGACATGCACGATCATTGGCTGGCCATTGATGTCGGCCAGCGGCTTGTTCGGCAGGCGCATCGCGGCCAGCCGTGCCGGGATCAAGATCAGCGGATCGGACATGGATGGCTCGGCGTATACGGGCGGGCGGAAACGGGCGGCATCGGAAGCATGGGTCTTGTCTCGACCGGCGGGGCTGGCGTCAAATAGTCTCAAAGGCCTACGTGCTTATATGAGTTGCAAACCCGAGCGCAAAGCGGCTAATCAGCAGCCTTGACCGGCGGTTTGCGCCAGACGTGCGTGCGGCGCTCAGGCCAGCGCGCCCCAGAAGGACGAGACGGACGATGGACTCGTTTGAATTCAACAAGATCGCCGGCGCCGTGCTCGGCGTCGCTTTGCTGGTGATGAGCCTGAATATGCTTGACAGCATTGTCGGTGCCCCTGCCAAGCCCAAGGTTCCCGGCTACGAATTGCCCGGCGGCGAGGTTGCTGCTGCCGCCACCGCAGCCCCCGCCGCTGCCGAACCCCCCATCGAGGAGCGCATGAAGACCGCCGATGCCGGTCGCGGCGAGCGTGCCGTCGGATCATGCAAGGCTTGCCACAGCTTCGAGAGCGGCGGCGCCAACAAGGTCGGCCCCAACCTGTGGAAGGTCTTGGACGGCCCCAAGGCACATATTGACAGCTTCGGCTATTCCGCCTCCCTGCGCGAGCGCAAGGCCAAGGGCGAGAAGTGGGGCGCTGCCGAACTCGATGCCTTCCTGAAGAAGCCGAGCGCCTATCTTGCCGGTACCTCCATGAGCTTTGCCGGCGTTGCCCGTCCTGACCAGCGCGCCGACATCATTGCCTATCTCGCCTCGCTGAAGTGAGCAGCAGGCGGCTGAGGGCAGGCTTTCGCCGGACCCTGATCGGACACAGCCGGGCCTCGGGCCCGGCTTTTTCGTTTGCGGCATCAAGACCGCTGGCCACTGGCGGCAGACGCGCCATATTGTGCTGGCGAATCGGCAAGGCGCACTCCAGCGCACAACCGTTGCAAGGGGCAGCCAATCATGCGGCGATGGACACGGCGTGATGCACTGAAGGCCACTGCGGGAGCAGCGCTCGTGACGACGGCCTTTCCCGCAGCGCCTGCCCTGATCCGCCCCTCCTATGCCGAGGCCGGCTGGACCGAGACACACGGGCTGTCCACCTTCGGCGAACTGGGCCTGCCGCGCGACTTCAAGAACTTTGCCTTCGTGAATCCGGCAGCACCCAAGGGCGGGTTCGTCAACATCCAGCTCAAGTCCGGTGGCGGCAACCAGAGCTTCGACACCTTCAACACGCTCAATTCCTTCGTCGACAAGGGTGACGGCGTCGGCGGCACGGAATTGATCTTCGACAGCCTCGTCACCAGCCACGCCGACGAGCCGCTGACCTCCTACGGCCTTCTGGCCCACACCATCCTGATCGCACCCGACAAGCTGACCTACCGGTTCAGGCTGCGCGAGGAGGCCCGCTTCCATGACGGCAGCCCGCTGACCGCCGAGGACGTTGCCTTTTCGATGAACATCATAAAGACCAAGGGCCATTCTTCCTACCGACTGCTGCTGCGCGAACTGGCGAGCGTCACTGCCGATGATCCGCGCACGGTCACCGTCAGGCTGACACCTAGCAAAAGCCGCGACTTGCACCTGCTGGTGGGCTCACTCAGCGTGTTCTCGAAAAAGTTCTGGGATGGCCGTGATTTCGAGGCGGCCATCCTCGAGCCCATTCTCGGCTCCGGCGCCTATCGCATGGGGCGGTTCGAGCAGGGCCGCTTCATGGAGTATGACCGCGTGCCCGAGTATTGGGGCAAGGACCTGCCGGTCAATGTCGGCCTCAACAATTTCGACCGCGTCCGCTACGACTACTTCCGCGACCGCAACGTCGCCTTCGAGGCCTTCAAGGCCGGCACAATCACCTTCGAGGAAGAATACACCGCCCGCCAGTGGGCCACCGGCTACGATTTCCCCGCCATCCGGGATGGCCGCGTCAAGCGCGAGGAACTGCCCCGCACAGGCACCACGGCAAGCCAGGGCTGGTATTTCAACACCCGCCGCGAAATGTTCAGGGACAAGCGCATCCGCGAGGCACTGAACCTGTGCTTCGATTTCGAATGGACCAACAAGAACATCATGTTCGGCTTCAGGGCGCGCACGGCCTCGTTCTTCGAGAGGTCCGACAAGCGCGCCAACGGGCAGCCCTCCCCTGCCGAACTGGCCTTGCTGGAGCCGCACCGGGCGCAACTCGATCCGGAGGTGTTTGGCGAGCCCTGGGTGCCGCCGGTTACCGATGGTTCGGGCAATGACCGCGCCCTCCTGCGCCGCGCCAACGACCTGCTGCTGGCTGCCGGCTGCAAGCGCGAGGGCGCGGTGATGCGCCTGCCGAACGGCAAGCCGTTCGAGATCGAGTTCCTCGATTCCAATCCGGCCCTGCATCCGCACACCCAGCCGTTTATCGCCAACCTCAAGCGGCTCGGCATCGAGGGCCGGCTGCGCACGGTCGATCCGGCCCAGTATCAGCGCCGCACCAACGAATTCGACTTCGACATCGTCAGCCTTGCTCTCGGCGGCTCGCAGATTCCCGGTGATACCTTGCGCATCGTCATGGGCTCGGAGGCGGCGCGCACGCCCGGCTCGCGCAACTATGCCGGCATTGCTGACCCTGTCATCGACGTGCTGCTGACGCAGATTTCGAACGCCACCTCCTATCGTGAGGTTGTCACCGCCTGCCAGGCGCTGGACCGGGTCTTCCGCGCCGGCCGCTACTGGATCCCGATGTGGCATGCACCGACCGTCTGGCTGGCCTACTGGGATATGTATGAGCGGCCTGACGTGCAGCCGAAGTTCGGGGGTGGGGCGCCGGCCACCTGGTGGTTCAACCCCGAGAAGGCCCGACGGATCGGGCGCGCCTGATGCTGGCCTATATCGTCCGCCGCATCCTGCTGATGATCCCGACCCTGTTCGGCATCATGCTGATCTCGTTCGTGCTGGTGCAGTTTGCGCCGGGCGGGCCGGTCGAGCGCATGATTGCCCAGTTGCAGGGCCAGGATTCGGGCGTGGCCGGGCGGCTCGGCGGCGGCGGCGATGTGGCCGGGGGTGCACCGGCGGCGGGTGGGGCCGGCGGCGATGTCACCTCGGCCTATCGCGGCGCACAGGGGCTCGATCCGCAGTTCATCAAGGAACTGGAAAAGCAGTTCGGCTTCGACAAGCCGGCGCATGAGCGCTTCTTCAAGATGCTGGTCGACTATTCCACCTTCAACTTTGGCAAGAGCTATTTCCGCGATGCACCGGTGCTGCAACTGATCAAGGAAAAGCTGCCCGTCTCGATCTCGCTGGGCTTGTGGATCCTGCTGATCGGCTATGCCGTCTCGATTCCGCTCGGCATCAAGAAGGCGATTTCAGATGGCTCGCCCTTCGATGTCTGGACCTCCGGCCTCGTCATTCTGGGTTACGCCATCCCCGGCTTCCTGTTCGCGATCCTGCTGATCGTGCTGTTTGCCGGCGGCTCGTTCTTCCAGATTTTCCCGTTGCGCGGGCTGACCTCCGAAGGCTGGAAGGACATGCCCTGGCACCGCCAGATCCTCGACTATCTCTGGCACATCGCCTTGCCGGTCACGGCCATGGCGCTCGGCATCTTCGCCACCAAGACCCTGCTCACCAAGAATTCCTTCCTTGATGAAATTCGCAAGCAGTATGTCCTGACAGCCCGGATGAAGGGGCTGAGCGAGAACCGCGTGCTCTATGGCCATGTCTTCCGCAACGCCATGCTGATCATCATTGCCGGCTTTCCCGGCGCCTTCGTCGGGGCGCTGTTCACCGGGTCTCTGCTGATCGAGACGATCTTCTCGCTGGATGGTCTCGGGCTCCTGTCATTCGAGGCGATCGTCAACCGCGACTATCCGGTCGTGTTCGCCACCTTGTTCATTTTCTCGCTCGTAGGCCTGGTCGTGCACCTGATCTCGGACCTGATGTACACTTGGATCGATCCGCGCATCGATTTCGAGACGCGGGAGACCTGATGATGGAGGCGAGAAGCCCCGGATTTGTGCTGCCGCCGCCCGTCAGGCGGCCATGGCTCACGCCGATCAACCAGCGGCGGCTGGCCAACTTCCGCGCCAACCGCCGCGGCGCATGGTCGTTCTGGCTGTTCATGGTGCTGTTCGTGCTCTGCCTCTTCGCCGAACTCATCGCCAACGACCGGCCTGTCTTCGTCAGCTACAAGGGGACCCGGTGATCCAGAAGGAAATCGCCGCCAACGGCTTTGCCGTCTGGCCGTTGATCCGCTTCAGCTTCTCCACCCACAACCTCGATCTGCCGGTGCCCGCGCCCGCGCCGCCGACCTGGCTGCTCACCGACAAGCAATGCAAGGTGCAGGCGGCCAAGGTCGGCGGCAGCACCTGCCGCGACATCGAGTGGAACTGGCTTGGCACCGATGATCAGGGCCGTGACGTGGTCGCGAGGCTGATCTACGGCTTTCGCCTATCCGTGCTGTTCGGGCTGACGCTGGCCATCGTCTCCTCCGTGATCGGCATCGCTGCCGGGGCGGTTCAGGGCTATTTCGGCGGCTGGACTGATCTGCTGTTCCAGCGCTTCATCGAGGTCTGGACATCGATTCCGTCGCTCTATCTGCTGATCATCATCTCGTCGGTGATCACGCCCAGCTTCTTCGTGCTGCTTGGCATTCTGCTGCTGTTCTCGTGGGTGTCACTGGTCGGTGTGGTCCGTGCAGAATTCCTGCGCGCACGCAACTTCGAATATGTCCGGGCCGCACGCGCGCTTGGCCTGTCCAATGGCAAGATCATGGTCAAGCACCTGTTGCCCAACGCCATGGTGGCGACGCTGACCTTCATGCCGTTCGTGCTCAACGGCTCAATCACGACGCTGACCTCGCTCGATTTCCTCGGCTTCGGCCTGCCCCCCGGCTCGCCCTCGCTGGGCGAACTCTTGGCGCAGGGCAAGAACAACCTCCAGGCCCCATGGCTCGGCCTTTCCGGCTTTCTCGTGATCTCGCTGATGCTTTCCTTGCTGGTCTTCATCGGAGAAGCGGTCCGCGATGCCTTTGATCCGCGCAAGACGTTCGGGTGAGGGTGTGGTTCCAATGACTACTCCCCTCCTCTCCGTCGAGAATCTGTCAACCGCCTTCTCGCAGGGCGGGCAGGTTACGCTTGCCGTTGATGACGTGTCATTCAGCCTCAGGGCAGGAGAGACACTGGCGCTGGTGGGCGAGTCCGGCTCGGGCAAATCCGTCTCGGCGCTCTCGATCCTCAAGCTCCTGCAATATCCGCCGGCCTCGCATCCTTCAGGCCGGGTGCTGTTCGATGGCCAGGACCTGCTGGCTGCCAGCGAGGATGACCTGCGCAAGGTCCGCGGCAACGACATCACCATGGTGTTCCAGGAGCCGATGACCTCGCTCAACCCGCTTCACACCATCGAAAAGCAGATCGGCGAGATCCTGGCCCTTCACAAGGGCCTGAGCGGGGAAGCGGCCCGCGCCCGGACGCTGGAGTTGCTCGATCTTGTTGGCATCCGCAACGCTGCCGAGCGGCTTGATGCCTTCCCGCATCAGCTCTCCGGCGGGCAGCGCCAGCGCGTGATGATTGCCATGGCGCTGGCCAACGAGCCCAAGCTGCTGATTGCGGACGAGCCCACCACGGCGCTCGATGTCACGGTGCAGGCACAGATCCTCAAGCTGCTCAAGGATTTGCAGCAGCGGCTGGGCATGGCCATGCTGTTCATTACCCATGACCTCGGCATTGTCAGGCGCATTGCCGACCATGTCTGCGTCATGCTCAAGGGCAGGATCGTCGAGGAAGGCCCTGTCGCGGACGTGTTCGGCGCGCCGCAGCATGACTATACCCGGCGCCTGCTCGCCGCTGAGCCGAAGGGCAAGCCCCTGCCCGTCAAGCCCGATGCTCGGACGGTGCTGGAAGCAGGGCCACTGAAGATCTGGTTCCCGATCAAGCGCGGTTTCCTGCGCCGCACGGTCGGCCATGTGAAGGCCGTCGACGGCGTCTCGATCACCATCCGCGAGGGTGAGACGGTGGGCATCGTCGGCGAGTCAGGGTCGGGCAAGACCACGCTGGGTCTGGCGATCCTCAGGCTGATCGCGTCCGAAGGCCCGATCGTGTTTCTCGGGCAGAACATCGACGGCCTGAAGACCGCTGCCATGCGGCCCATGCGCAGGTCGATGCAGGTCGTCTTCCAGGATCCCTACGGCTCATTGTCGCCGCGCCTGTCGGTGGCCGGGATCGTCGAGGAAGGCCTGCTCGTGCAGGACAAGGGTCTCAGCTACGATCAGCGCCGCGAGATCGTCGCCCGCGCCCTTGTCGATGTCGGGCTCGACCCGGCTGCCATGGACCGCTACCCTCACGAATTCTCGGGCGGCCAGCGCCAGCGCATCGCCATCGCGCGTGCCATGGCGCTCGACCCCGGCTTCGTGGTGCTCGACGAGCCGACATCGGCCCTCGACATGTCGGTTCAGGCGCAGATCGTCGAGTTGCTGCGCGATCTGCAGGACAAGCGCGGGCTGGCCTACATGTTCATCAGCCACGATCTCAAGGTGGTGCGCGCGCTGTCCCATCATGTGCTGGTCATGCAGGATGGCAAGGTGGTGGAGCAGGGCGCCGGCGAAGCGATCTTCAGCCAGCCGCAGACCAATTACACCAAGGCCCTGTTCGCCGCGGCTTTCAATCTCGATGCCGATGCCGCCGCCCATGCGGTGAGGGAATAGCCCGTGGCATCCGCTCCCCCTCCTGCGGCTCTTTCTGCGCCTGTGCCGGCCTGTCGCGCCATGATCATCGTGCTCGATTCGGTCGGCTGTGGCGCGGCGCATGATGCAGAGGCTTATGGCGATGCCGGTGCCGACACGCTGGGCCACATTGCCGGCCATTGCGCGGCCGGTCTGGCAGACAGGCCAGGTCTGCGGTCAGGGCCGCTGCACGTGCCGCACATGGCCGCGCTGGGCCTTGGCGCGGCCTATCAGGCCTCCACGGGCCGCATGCTGGCCGGCGTGCCATCCTTGGCCCAACCGGCAGGCCAGCATGGTTGCGCGGTCGAGATCAGCCAGGGCAAGGACACGCCCTCCGGGCATTGGGAAATGGCTGGCTGCCCTGTCTCCTTTGCCTGGGGCTATTTTCGCGAACATGAGAACTCTTTCCCGCCCGACCTCGTGGCCGCCATCATCCGTGAAGGGCAGGTGCCGGGCATCCTGGGCAATTGCCACGCCTCCGGCACGGCCATCATCGACGAGCACGCGGCCGAGCACATGCGCAGCGCCTTGCCTATCTGCTACACCTCGGTCGACAGCGTGTTGCAGATCGCCGCCCACGAGCAGACCTTCGGGCTGGAGCGACTCTATTCGCTTTGCCGCACCGTGCGCCGTCTCGTCGATCCGCTGAAGATCGGCCGCGTCATTGCTCGCCCCTTCACCGGCTCGCTGGAAGCCGGCTTCGTGCGTACGCCGAACCGCAAGGACTTCGCGGTGCAGCCACCCGGCCCCACGATCCTCGATCGCGCCGCTGAAGCCGGACGTGCCATCGCCACCATCGGCAAGATCGGCGACATCTTCGCCCATCGCAACACGGCGATTGAGCACAAGGGCATCAGCAATGACAGCCATCTCGACATGGCGATCGAGGCCCTGCGTAGCTTGCCCGCGGGCGGCTTCGCCTTCGTCAACCTCGTCGATTTCGACACCGAGTTCGGCCACCGCCGCGACGTGCCGGGATATGCCGCCGCACTTGAGGCCTTCGACCGGCGCTTGCCCGAGGTCCAGGCCGTGCTGAAAGCCGCTGACCTCGTCATCATTACGGCCGACCACGGCAACGATCCCAGCTTTCCGGGCACAGACCATACCCGCGAGCATGTGCCCATCCTCGCCTTCGGTCCTGGCGTTGCGGGCCGCGCCATCGGCAAACGGGCCACCTTCGCCGACATAGGCCAGAGCGTGGCAGCGCATCTGGGGCTCGCGCCATTGCCCGTCGGCACAAGCTGGCTTTAACGGCAGCGCCGGGGTTTCAAGCCACCAGCGCAACCCGCGCCGGGGCGGCCTTATCCGGGAGCAGGAAACCGCCTGGATGGCGGCCCTCCGGCCCAAGCCGCGCACGGGCTGCGCCCCGTCGTTCGCGCAATGCTGGCGGGGTTTGCCGGCCACCGCATTTGGCGGGTTGATTTGAACACGGCCATCGTCTATCCAGCGGCGGCTGATGATGAATGCCGCGCCCCGCGCCCGGCTCCTTCCCGGCACGCTGCGGTAGCTCAGTGGTAGAGCACACCATTGGTAATGGTGAGGTCGAGAGTTCAATCCTCTCTCGCAGCACCACTTGTCTTGCTGTGATGTCAGTTCGTCAGGTGATGTGAGTGCCGCCGGTTGTTCGGCTCTGTTGATATGGCGCATCCGATGGTGCTGGTGAGGCCCAATTGCGCTGCCGCACTTGTTATTGCCGGCAACGCAATGTGCGCCGATAGCGCAGATTTGAACGCTGCTAGGCTGTCGCTTCGTCTCGCAAGTCCGTAGCCTCTCCAGTGCCTTCGGAATCATATGGCGCTGCGGGCGGCGTGCCAGATTGTGCCGGTGTCGCGTCTGGAGCTTGACCGGGATGCCGTTGCACTGGCTGCCTGTTCGAGGACGAAGGGTTGGCTTGTGCTGCCGGCCGGGCTGCTCCCCATGATCGGGGCCAGGCGAAACACCAGACAGGAGACCTGTGTTGAACCGACATATTTCAACCCGCCGCGATGTTCTCGCCCTTGGTTCGGCTGCGGCTGGCGCTGCGCTCGTTGCCGGCACCTCCGGCCTTGTCACGCCAGCCTTTGCCCAGGGCCTCGCGCCGACGCCGACGATGCGTGGCGGTGCCAACAACTATCTGCCCGGTGCCCCGATCGTCAGCCGGATCGGCGGAGGCGGGTTCTGGATGACGGGCACCGTGCGCCGGGCCGGCGATGGCGCTCCGCTGCCGGGCATCCGCATTCAGGTCTGGGCCCACACCACCGAAGGGCGCGAGGATGACCGGCACAGCCATGGCGCGACACTGACCGGCCCGGATGGCGTATTCCGCCTGGAAATGCCGCAGATCGTGCCGATCTTTGGCCAGCCGCACGGGCATCTCGCCTATGAAGGCGCGGGCTTCAAGACGGTCTTCCTGCGCCCTGTCATGCCGAGCGCACGCGACACCAGCCTCAGCGCCCACTTCGTGCTCCAGCCAGCTTGAGCGTGGTGGCGTCTTTCCGCGCCGGGCTGATCTGGGCCGGTCTTGGGCTCGCCATCGCGCTGCCCGTAGCCATCGCGGCAACCAGTCCGCTGCTCGCCTGGCGCGACCCGGTCTACATCGCCTCCGGTTTCGCAGGGATGCTGGCGCTGGCGCTGCTACTGGTCCAGCCCCTGCTGGCGGGCGGCTACCTGCCCGGTCTGCCGGTGCGGCCGGGGCGACTTGTGCATCGTTGGGCCGGGCTGGTGCTCGTGGCCATGGTCGTTGCCCACGTGCTCGGCCTGTGGCTGACGAGTGCCCCCGATGTGACCGACGCGCTGCTGTTTGCCTCGCCGACGCCGTTCTCGGTCTGGGGCGTCGTCGCCATGTGGGCCACGTTCGCCGCCGCACTTCTCGCGACCTTGCGGGGCCGGCTCCGCATTCCGCCGAAGGTCTGGCGTGTCGGACACACCGGCCTCGCGCTGGTGATCGTCATCGGCAGCGTGGTGCATGCGCTGCTGGTCGAGGGCAGCATGGGCGTGGTGTCCAAGGCGATGTTCTGTCTTCTCGTGCTCGTGGCGACGGCCAAGGTCGTGGCCGATCTGCGCGTCTGGACACTGCTGACACGCCGCAGGTCAGCTGCTGCGAGCCAGTCCGGGCAGCCCTGACCGGAACAGCTATGCTGCCTGCCATGGGGATGCCAAGGGCAAGCTGCATCGTCAGCGGTTTCAGCGCTTCAGCATCCAGGCATGGGCTGGGTCGTTGTGAAAGCGCCAGATGCGCCTCGGGCCAGCCATGACATTGAGGTACCACAGGTCATAGCCATGCGCCGCGCCAACCGGGTGGTAGCCGCGCGGCACCAGCACGACATCGCGGTCCTGCACACAGATCGTCTCGTCGAGGGATCGGTCATCGGTGTAGACGCGCTGCACCGCATAGCCCTGCGGCGGGTTCATGCGGTGGTAGTAGGTTTCTTCCAGTTCCGACTCGTCCGGCAGGGCGTCGCGGTCATGCTTGTGTGGTGGATAGCTCGACCAGTTGCCGCCCGGCGTCAGCACCTCGACGACGAGCAGGCTTTCGGCATGGGGCGAGGTGTCGGGCAGGATGTTGCGCACATGGCGGGTGTTGCTGCCGCTGCCGCGCGTCTCCAGTCCGACCTCTCCGGGGGCGATCAGGCGCGGCGGCAGGCGGCCTGTCGCCGGTGCCGAACAGATGGCGACCTCGCAAGCACCGATGGCGACCAATTCCACGAGGCAGCCCGGCGGCGCATAGACCGAGGCCGGGTTGCCGGCAAAGGGATTCTCCCTGCCGCCGATCATCCCGGCATCCTGGCCGCCCAGCCGGCATCCGGCTTCGCCGGCCACCATGACCACGCACAGCTCGCGGCCCTCGCCTTGCCGCGTGAGACGCTCGCCGGGAGCCAGATCGACCACCTCGAAGCCGACATACCGCCAGCCTGCATTGGCTGGCGTGATGGCATGGACCGGACCGCTGGCCGGATGCGGCCTGCGCAGCAGCGTCGACATCAGCCCATCCCCGCTTCGGCCATGAAGCGCCGGAGGTTGGCCACACCCATCCGCGCGTAGGCAAGCGGGTTGGCCTTAACCGGGTCCTGCTCGGCCTCGACGATGACCCAGCCCGAATAGCCCGCCAGTTCACGGAACACGGCGGCATAATCCACCATGCCGTCGCCCGGCACGGTGTAGACGCCAAGCGCCTCGCCGCGCCCGAGAATGGCATCGAGAAAGCTCCAGTCACCGGCCTTCGCCTCGGCCATGATGTCGGCGCGCACATCCTTGGCATGGACATGGCTGATGCGTGCGCGGTAGCTGCGCGCCAGTTCCGCCGGATCACTGCCGCCCCAGCTGGCATGGCCAGTATCGAGCAGGAGGCTCACGGCCGGACCGCAGCCCTCCATGAAGGTGGCGATGTCGTCCCGGCTCTCCACGATCGTGCCCATATGGTGATGGTAGCACAGCCTGAGGCCCTCATCGGCCAGCATCTTGGCCAGATCGGTCATTCGTGCGCAGAACGGGCCCCAGTCGGCAGCCTCCATGACCGGGCGGCGCGAGAGCGGGCACGAACGGTCGCCATGGATGGCGTTGGAGGTTTCCGCCACGATGAACACATCGGTGCCCATGGCCTTCAGCAGGGCTCGGTGCCCCGCAGCCAGGGCGAATTCCTCGCGCGCATCGCGCCGCAGCAATTCCACCGAGTGCCAGCCGCCCACACAGGCCATGCCGTAAGGAGTCAGCGCCGCCTTCAGCGCCGCCGGCTCGCGTGGGAACTTGTGGCCAAGCTCCATGCCGGTGAAGCCGGCTTCGTTCGCCTCGGCAAGGCAGGTTTCGAGCGGCGTTGCCCCGCCCACATCCTGAAGATCGTCATTGGACCAGCCGATGGGGTTGGCACCGATGCGGATCGTCATGGCGTTCAGCCTCCGGATTTCTGGGCCTTGCGGGCCGCGTCATAGCGTTTGCGGGCTTCGCGCACCGTGGCGCGCTCGGAGACTTCCGGCACCGCCACATCCCACCAGTGCCCGCCTGCCTCGGTTGTTGCCAGCGGGTCGGTGTCGATGACGATCACGCTGGTGACGGGCGACTTGCGCGCCTTCTTCAGCGCCGCTTCCAGCGCGGCAAGGCTCGTCACCTTGCTCGCCTTCGCGCCCAGCGCTGCGGCATGGGCTGCAAAGTCGATGGCCGGCAGGGCGACGTGGGCCGTGTTGCGCAGCAGGTTGTTGAACGAGGCCCCGCCGGTGGCCAGTTGCAGCCGGTTGATGCAGCCATAGCCCCGGTTGTCGAGCACCACGATGGTCAGGCTCATGCCGAGCATGATCGAGGTGGCGATTTCCGAGTTCATCATCAGGTAGGAGCCATCGCCGACCATCACCGTGACATGGCGCGTCGGGTCGGCCATCTTGACGCCAAGCCCGCCCGCGATCTCGTAGCCCATGCACGAGAAGCCATATTCCATATGATAGCCGCCGGGTGCGCCGGCCTGCCAGAGCTTGTGCAACTCGCCTGGCAGCCCGCCCGCCGCGCAGACCACCACATCGCGGGCGCCGGCCTGGCGCTGCACGGCGCCGATCACCTCGGCGTCGCTGGGCAGGCCCGAGCCGGTGCGGCCCGGCCGGGGGGCGGTGGCTTCGCCTGCGGCCACAACCCACGCGGCCTTGCGCTCCGCTGCCTTGCCGGTCCAGCCCGCTGCGGCCCGCCAGTCGCCGAGCGCCGCACCGAGCTGCTCCAGCCCGATCCGCGCATCGCAGACAAGAGGCTGGGCGCGGTGCTTGCCGGCATCGAACGGCGTGACATTGAGGCCAATCAGCTTCATGGACGGGTTCTGGAACAGCGACCACGAGCCGGTGGTGAAATCCTGAAGCCGCGTGCCGATGGCGAGCACCAGATCGGCCTCGCGGGCCATGGCATTGGCCGCATCGGTGCCGGTGACGCCGACGGCCCCGAGATTGAGCGGGTGCGCGTCAGGAATCGCGGACTTGCCGGCCTGTGTCTCGGCCGCAGGCACCCGGTGGCGCTCGCAGAACGCCAGCAGGGCGGCTTCGGCCTCGCCATAGAGCACCCCGCCGCCAGCAATGACCAGCGGCTTCTTCGCGCCTTTCAGCAGCGCCAGTGCGACGGCAAGCTCGCCGGCATCGGGGGCGGTGCGGCGCGGCAGCCAGAGCCGGTCCTCGAAGAACCCGAGCGGATAGTCGTATGCCTCGGCCTGCGTGTCCTGGCACAGGGCCAGCGTCA
>JAPLOV010000134.1 GCA_026400565.1 Hyphomicrobiales bacterium
ATGTGGACCGTTGTCAGTCGAGTACATGCAGAACGTGTCGTCCGCGATCCCCAGTTCATCGAGCAGGTTGAGAAGCACGCCGATCGCCTTGTCGTGGTCGATCATGACATCATGATACTCCGACTGCCACCGGCCCGATTGACCAAGGCTTTCGGCTTTGGCGTGCGTGCGAAAGTGCATATGCGTCGTATTGAACCACACGAAAAATGGAACGCCGGCCGCATTGTGGCGCTTGATGAAATCCACAGTCAGTGCAAGCACCTCGTCGTCGATGGTTTCCATGCGCTTTTTCGTGAGCGGACCGGTATTGCTGATGGTCTGACCTCCCTTCCCGTCCGCCTTGCAATGAAGCACACCGCGCGGGCCGAACTTCTTCATAAAGTTCGGAAAGTCCTTGGCCGAAGGATAGTCGCGCAACTCAGGCTCTTCCTCGGCATTCAGGTGATAAAGGTTGCCAAAAAACTCGTCGAAGCCGTGCATGGTCGGCAGATGCGTATCGCGATCGCCCAGGTGATTCTTGCCAAACTGGCCGGTGGCATATCCCTGAGCCTTCAGAATCCTGGCAATGGTTGGGTCCTTGTCGCTCATGCCGGCTTCAGCGCCGGGCAACCCGACCTTGGTCAGGCCCGTGCGCAAGCCGCATTGACCGGTGATGAAGCTCGCACGACCGGCCGTGCAGCTCTGCTCGGCGTAGTAGTCCGTGAATAGCATTCCTTCGTTGGCGATACGGTCAATGTTGGGCGTGCGGTAGCCCATCATGCCCTTCGTAAAACAGCTCAGGTTGGACTGACCTACGTCGTCGCCCCACATGACCAAAATGTTGGGTTTACCCTTTGGCATCTCGTGCTCTCCTCAGCTCAAAAAAATACCGAAGTCCGGAACGCAGGCGAAGCCCTAATTCCCGTCTCATCTTTAGATGATCTGATCGATAAAGGCCATATGCACGAGACAGATTGCACAATTTCGGTGAGCTCCGACCATAATCCTCGTAAGCACCCGCCTAGCCCCTCTTATTCATGAGAGGGCATTTTCGGCGTTGGCGGAAGTTCATTTTTGTGTCCAAGCGCTTCAAGGTCACGCATCAGAAAGACATTCAGAAGTGTTCGGATGGCGGCAATCACAGCCAGTTTTCCGATTGAGTCCCAGCTCGGTGCGATGATGCTGCGAATGATATCGGCTGCGAGCGTGAATTCCAGCGCCAGCGCGATGGCGGCTCCATACCTCAGCCACACGTCCCGGCGGATCGACAGGGTCGTTTCCCCAGCCACGATCATGCGCCCCAGCCTTGCTACTGCGATGATCGTTGCTATCGCCAGAACGAGCACGGCGACAGCTTCAATCGCCAATGTCACGACCCGGGCTATTTCGAAGAAGTGTTCTTCCATCTTTTTCCCATCCGTTGTTCAAACGCCAAACCCAGATTTCCCTCTATGAGCAATCCCACTGAGCGCAACCCCACCGAAGCTTCGATCGCAACACTGTTGGCCCAGCAGCGCACCGCGCTCGCCTTCGAACGCACCTTGTTGGCCACCGACCGTACCCTGATGGCGACGCTGCGTACGTCGTTCTCCATGATCGGTTTTGGCTTCACCCTTTTCACCTTTTTTCGCACGCTGAAGAGGGACGGTTTACTCGAAGATGCATTGCCGACCCGGTCACCGACCTGGTTCGGCCTGACCCTGGTGGTGCTGGGCATTCTGGTTCTGGCCCAAGGGTTGTGGATGGAGCGCGCATATCGGGCGCGACTGACAAAACGTCGGGACGAGATGATCGCCGCCGGGCTGCTGCTTCCGGACGGATCGATGCCGCCTTCAACGATCCGCTTCGCAGGTCTTCTGTTGCTGCTGATTGCGCTGCTTGCCGTTCTTGGTATCGCAGCCCGCGTCGGCCCATTTGCCTGACGAGAGATGCCATCACGACGCCAGCCTCTCACAGCGCCCGAGGAGGAGGACTGCGAACGCCGCCAACGAAGCCAATGTCAGTGCTCCGTAACTGGTACGAGCAGCCCACCTGCTGGCGCGCGATATTCGTGCAAGGCCGATCAGCGACGGTGAACTTGCCTAGGTTTGACGTTTCCCTGGGCAGATTGACTATGCGGCCTTTCTTCCGTCCTTTTCGCAGGGAACAGAACCGGCTATGAGAACCCCCTTGCATCGCGGGCCATTCTTCCCACCTCTGCGATGACATCCGGACAGGCGCGAAGGAATTTCCATGGCCAAGCATCAGCCCCTCCGCGGCTCCATGACCGCGCTCGTCACGCCCTTCCGCGATGGCAAGGTCGATGTAGCCGCGTTCCGGGCCCATGTCGCCTGGCAGATCGAGAACGGCACCGCCGCGCTCGTGCCCGTCGGTACGACTGGCGAGAGCCCGACCCTGTCCCATGCCGAGCACAAGGCCGTGGTCGAGGCCTGCATCGCCGAAGCGGCAGGCCGCGTGCCGGTGATCGCCGGCGCTGGCTCCAACAACACGCACGAAGCGATCGAATTGGCCGTCCATGCCGAGAAGGCCGGGGCGGATGCCGTGCTCGTGGTTACACCCTATTACAATCGGCCGACGCAGGAAGGGCTCTATCAGCACTTCAAGGCCGTCAATGATGCGGTCGGCATCCCGATCATCATCTACAACATCCCGCCGCGCTCGGTGGTGGACATGTCGGTCGAGACGATGGCGCGCCTGTTCGAGTTGCCCAACATCGCCGGCGTCAAGGATGCAACCGGCAACATCGCCCGTGTCTCGCAGCAGCGCCATGCCATGGGGCCGGAATTCATCCAGCTTTCCGGCGAGGACATGACGGCGGTTGCCTTCAATGCGGCGGGCGGTGTCGGCTGCATTTCCGTGGTCTCCAACATCGCGCCGCGCCTTTGCGCAGACATGCAGGGCGCCACCCTGACCGGTGATTTCGCCACGGCCCTGACCATCCAGGACCGGCTGATCCCGCTGCATGATGCGGTGTTCAGGGAGCCCGGACTAACCGGCGCCAAGCTCGGGCTCAGCCTTCTGGGTCGCGGCAACGAAGAGGTGCGCCTGCCGCTTCTGCCGTTCCAGAACCCCGCCAACCGCAGCGCTCTCAAGGCCGCGATGGTCCATGCCGGGCTGATCAACGGATGAGATGCCATGTATCAGCCTGAGCACTTCCGGATCGCCGAGTCCAACGCCCTGCATGAGGTGATGCGCGCCCATCCGCTGGCCCAGCTGGTGACCGCCGGCCCTGGCGGCCTGATGGCCAACCCTGTGCCGTTCATCACCCATGGTGATGAGGGTGAGCATGGTGTCCTGCGCGCCCATCTGGCCCGCCCGAACCCGCAATGGCGCGAGATCGAGGCCGGTGCCGAGGTGCTGGTGATCTTTCAGGGCCATGAGGGCTATGTCACGCCGTCGTGGTATGCGTCCAAGCGCGAGCACGGCAAGGTCGTGCCGACCTGGAACTATGTCATCGTGCAGGCGCGAGGGCAGGCCCGCACCATGCATGATGGCAACTGGCTGGTGCGCCATGTCGCCGACATCAGCGAGCGGCACGAGGCCAGCCGCCCGAAGCCATGGGCTGTCACCGATGCGCCGGAAGGCTATGTCGAGGCGCTGGCGCGCGGCATCGTCGGCATCGAGATCACCATCACCACGCTGGATGGCAAGTTCAAGATGTCGCAAAACCGCCCGCCCGCCGATCGCGAAGGTGTGGCGGAAGGCTTTCTGGCGGAACCCGGCACGGCGGCTCCTGTCCTGTCCGATCTGGTGCGCAGGCTTTCGAAAGCAGGGTCATGAACGCCCCCACGGAGCGCTACCGGATTGCGGCTGACAACCGAAAGGCGCGCTATAACTACGAGATCATCGACACGATCGAAGCTGGGCTTGTGCTGACCGGCACGGAGATCAAGTCCCTGCGCGGCGGCAAGGCGACGATCGGCGAGAGCTTTGCCGGACCGAAGGGCGAGGAACTGTTCCTGTTCAACGCCTATATCCCTGAATATCTCGAAGCGAACCGCTTCAACCACCTGCCCAAGCGCGACCGCAAGCTGCTGCTGCACAAGAAGCAGGTCAACAAGCTGATGGGGGCGATCCAGCGCGAGGGCATGACGCTGATCCCGCTGAAGGTCTATTTCAACGACAAGGGCCGCGCCAAGGTCGAACTTGGCCTCGGCAAGGGCAAGAAACTGCACGACAAACGCGAGGCCGAGAAGAAGCGCGACTGGGACCGCGAAAAGGGCCGGATCTTGCGGGATAAGGGGTGAGGCTCCGTTCCGCGCAGCGGATTGAAAGGTCCGGTGGACCTTTCAGATGAGCCGAACGCCCTAAGCGCAAGCGAAGGGCAGGGGCCGCCGTCCGGCGGCGAGTGTGATGCCGCCGTCCGTCGGCGAGCATGAGCCGGTGGTCAACGGATATCAGGCCATCGCCTTCTTGAAGTTCTCGCCGGCAACGTCCCAGTTCACGGTGCCCCACCAGTCGCGCACATAGTTGGCGCCGTCCCAGTTCACGGTGCCCCACCAGTCGCGCACATAGTTGGCGCGGCGGTTCTGGTGCTTGAGATAGTAGGCGTGCTCCCAGACATCGAGGCCGATGATTGCGCGTGCGCCGGCTTCCAGCGGCGTGTCCTGATAGGGCGTGTTCATCACGGCCAGCTTCTTGTCCTTGTCGATGACCAGCCAAGCCCAGCCTGAGCCGAAACGGCCCATGGCCTGCGCCGTGAACGCGGTCACCATGTTGGCGGACGAGCCGAAGGTGCTGTTGATGGCGGCGACCAGATCGCCGGAGGGGGACTTGGCACCGCCGGGCTTCATGATCTTCCAGAAGAAGTCGTGGTTCCAATGACCGCCGAGGTTGTTGCGGACGCCGGTGCGCACGGCATCCGGCACATCGGCGAGGTTGCTGAGGATCTGCTCGACCGGCGTGGTGCGCAGGGCTTCGAACTGGCCGGCCAGCGTGTTGAGATTGCCGATGAAGGCGGCATGGTGGCCGGAATGGTGAACCCGCATGGTCGCGGTGTCGATGAACGGTTCAAGCGCCTCATAGGCATAGCCGAGCTGCGGCAGGGTGAAGGCGGGCGGTGGCGGCGGGGCAGCAGGCGCTGCCGCCGGGGCCTGTGCGAAGGCGGTGCGTCCGACCATCAGCGATCCGGCTGCAGCACCGGCACCAAGCATGAAATGACGTCTAAACATGTTTGTATCCTCCAGTTCGGATGGTGCCGGCGGCAAGCGGCCCATCCTGTTGTTGTGCATCGTTCATTGCCGGATCGGCATCTGACGCGTTGCCGGTCCCGACCTGCATCCAGCGTTTGACACAAAAAACGCGCAAGGCAAGCCCTGCGCGTCACATTGCATCCTCGATCATGGCAGGCTTAGGCGCAACCCGCTGGCGGGCTTCAGGGCTCGACATCCTCTTCGTCGCCGTTGGCCTTGATGCCGTAGCGGCGTTCGAGGCCGGGAGCGGGCACGCCGGCGCGCACGGTGCGTTCGACGCCGGAATCGCGCAGCGGGCGTTCGGCCGGGTCGCGCTTGACCTTCAGTGAGGCGATGTCGATGAACTCGTCGCACTGGCGGCGCAATTCGTCGGACACCATCGGCGGCTGTGAGGCAACCGTTGAGACGATCGAGACCCGCACGCCGCGGCGCTGCAATTCCTCGACCAGGGGTCGGAAATCGCCGTCACCCGACATGATGTAGATCTGATCGACCTTGCTGGAAATGTTGAGCGCATCAATGGTCAGTTCTATGTCCATGTTGCCCTTGATCCGCCGCCGCCCCACGACATCGGTGAACTCGCGTGCAGCATTGGTGACGACAGTGTAGCCATTGTAGTCGAGCCAGTCGACCAGCGGACGGATCGAGGAGTATTCATCGTTCTCGACAAGGGTAGTGTAGTAGAACGCCCTTATCAGATAGCCACGCCCCTGGAATTCCTTGAGCATCCGGCGATAATCGATGTCGAAACCAAGTGCCTTTGCGGTGGCATAAAGATTGGCACCATCGATAAAAAGTGCGATTTTGGGCTGCATAGTCACGTGTCCTCGTGATCCCTTTCGTTGTCGTGCAAACTCACCGCGAAAGATCGCAAAGTTCGGACGACCGAAATTCGTCCCTAATCCCAATCACGAATGTCAACAAGACACTGCAAGATTTTACGCATTCTGCCGTCGCTCAATCGCAGATTACCATAACATCGATTGGACGTTTGAAAATTCCTGCGCTGGGTGCCTCCCGCCGCCGTTATTCGTGCCTGATTGTTCGGTGCAGCAGGCTTGCATCAGCCATGCAGGGCCGGGGTCGGCTTCAGGAGGCAAGCCCGCGGCTGCCCGGCTTCACCGCCGGAATGGCCGCCAGTTCCGGGGGCAGCGCATCGGCCGGGTAGGCGGGAACATCGAGCGCCACCAGCGCCACCAGCGGTACGCCAAGGTCCGCCTTGCCTGCCGAACGGTCGACAAGGCAGGCCGCGCCCACAATCTTGCCGGGCTGGTCGGCAATGGCGGCGAGGCATTCGCGTGAGGACAGGCCAGTGGTCACGATATCCTCGGCCATCAGCACCGTCTCGTGCGGCGCAATGGCGAACCCGCGCCTCAGGGCAAAGGCTCCGTTCTCGCGCTCAACGAAGATCGCCCTTGCCCCGAGCTGGCGCGCCATCTCGTAGCCTGGCACGATGCCGCCCACGGCGGGCGAGACCACGACATCAATGCGTCCAAAGCGGGCCTCTACCTTACGCGCCAGCGCACGGCACAGCCGTTCGGTGCGCACCGGGTCCATGAAGATGAACATTTTCTGGAGAAAGATCGGGCTGCGCAGCCCCGATGACAGGATGAAGTGGCCTTCGAGCAAGGCACCAGCCTCGCGGAATTCGTTCAGAACCTCGTCATCGGTCATGGATTGCCTGCCTCTTTTCGTCGGCGTCGTGATGGCGCATTGCGCGCGATCCGTCCAGAGGCAAGCTGGCGTCACGCCACGATGCGGTCCACCGCGCTGATCACGGGCTTTTGGCGCAGCTCGCTGATGATGGCATTGAGATGCTTCAGATCCCAAACCGCCAGATCCACCGTCATGTCGGTGAAATCCGAGTTGGGGCGGTCCATCTTCACAGCATCGATGTTGCCGTCATGCTCGGCGATGACCTGCGTGATCTGGGCCAGGGTGCCAGGCTCGTTGATCGATTGAAGCGAGATCCTCGCCGGAAAGCGCCGCATCCGCTTGTCCTCCAGATCCCAGCGCACATCGAGCCAGCGTTCCGGCTCGTTGTCGAAAGCCGCCAGCGCCGGCGACTGGATCGGGTAGATGGTCACGCCTTCGCCGGGGCTCATGATGCCGACAATGCGGTCGCCCGGCACGGCGCCGCCATCGGGCGCGAAACGCACGGCAAGATCGCTGCCCAGCCCGCTGATCGGGATCGCGGTCAGATCATCGGCATTGGGCAGCTTGAACTTGAGGTTCTCGCCCTGTTTGAGATCGAACCAGCCCGGCCCCTTGGCCCCTTCGACCGGGGGCCGCTTCTCGGTTTCAAGATCGGGATAGACGGCGCGGACCACATCGCCCGAAAACATCTCGCCGCGCCCCACCGAGGCCAGCACGTCCTCGACGCTGGAGCGGGCCAGACGGCCCAGCGCGGCCTTCAGCTTGTCATCGCTCACCGGCCTGCCAACGCGCTCGAACGAGCGGTCCAGAATCTGCCGGCCAAGCCCGGCATACTGGCGACGCACGGCCGCCCGCGTCGCCCTGCGGATCGCGGCTCGGGCTTTGCCCGTGACCACAAGCGATTCCCAGGCGGCAGGCGGCACCTGGCCCTTCGAGCGCACGATCTCGACCTCGTCGCCGTTCTGCAATTCGGTCAGAAGCGGCGCGTTGCGCCCGTTGATCTTGCAGCCGACGGCCGAGTTGCCCACGTCGGTGTGCACCGCATAGCCGAAGTCGATCGGCGTCGCGCCGCGGGGCAGGGCGATCAGCAAACCCTTGGGCGAGAAGCAGAACACCTGATCGTGGAACAGTTCGAGCTTGGTGTGTTCGAGGAACTCTTCTGGACTCGCGCTTTCGGCAAGGGTGTCGACCGTGCGGCGCAGCCATTGGTAGGCGCTTGAATCACTCATTTCCTTGGCGCTGGCGGTGCGGCCATCCTTGTAGATGGCATGCGCCGCCACGCCATATTCCGCCACCCGGTCCATGCCTTCGGTGCGGATCTGGAGTTCGACCCGCTCATGTCCGGGGCCCACGACCGTAGTGTGCAGCGAGCGGTAGTCGTTCTGCTTGGGGGTCGAGATGTAGTCCTTGTAGCGGCCTGGCACCATCGGCCAGGTGGTGTGGACGATGCCGAGCACCCGGTAGCAGTCCTCGATGGTCGGCGCGATCACCCGGAAGCCGAAGATGTCCGACAACTGCTCGAAGGAAATCGACTTGCGTTCCATCTTTCGGCACACCGAATAGGGCCGCTTGGCCCGCCTTGTTCGCCGCCTTGAAACCAGCCAGCCTTGTGGCGATCAGGGCGTGCGCGTCGGGCTTGATGTGGCGGAAGGCCAGCTCTTCCAGCTCCTCACGCAACTCCTGCATGCCCATGCGGCCCGCCAGCGGTGCGTAGATCTCGACCGTCTCCTCGGCGATGCGCACGCGCTTGTCGGCCCGCATATGGTCCAGCGTGCGCATGTTGTGCAGGCGATCCGCCAGCTTGACCAGCAGGACCCGCACATCAGCTGCCACGGCGAGCAGCAGCTTGCGGAAGTTCTCGCCTTGCGTCGCCTTCTTGGAGACGAAATCGAGCTTTTTGAGCTTGGTGAGCCCATCCACCAACTGGCCGATCTCGGTGCCGAACAGGCTGTTGATCTCGTCGATCGTGGCAGCCGTGTCCTCCACCGTGTCGTGCAGCACGGCTGCCACGATGGTGGCGTCATCGAGCCGCATGTCGGTGAGGATGGCCGCCACTTCCAAAGGGTGTGCAAAGAACGGATCGCCCGAGGCGCGCTTCTGTGTGCCATGGGCCTTCATGGCGTAGACATAGGCGCGGTCAAGCAATCCCTCGTCAGCGTTGGGATTGTAACGCTTGACCCTGTCGACAAGTTCATACTGCCGCATCATGGCAAGGCGCACATCAATCTCACGAGCACGGAATGCTCAATATTGAGGCGCGCTCGTCCTGCTTCAAGGAAATTCGGCGGTCTTGGCCAAAAGAACGCAGCCGAGCGCCCCGCACAGCCGTCGCGCAAGACAAAAACCCGGCCTGTGGGCCGGGGCAATGCGGTGCTTGGAGGCTGGGGGCGCGGCTGGCGATCCTTGCCGCCACGCCGGGACGATCAATCCTCGTCGTCGTCGCGGCTGTTGCCGGAAGGGGCAACGAGGCCATCGAGGCCACGCAGCAGGTCTTCCTCGCTCATGCGGTCGAACTGCACTTCGCTGTCATCGGTTGAAGCCTTCGCCACATTGGCAGCAGGAGTCGACGTGACCATGAGCGGCACGGTTTCGGCCTCCGGCTCGTCCACCTCGACATGCTTCTGCATCGAATGGATCAGGTCTTCCTTGAGATCGCCAGGTGCAATCTTCTCGTCCGCGATCTCGCGCAGGGCCACGACGGGGTTCTTGTCGTTGTCGCGCGGCACGAGAATGGACGAGCCCGACGCAATCATGCGGGCCCGATGGCTGGCGAGCAGCACGAGTTCGAATCGATTCTCGACCTTGTCTATGCAGTCTTCAACGGTGACGCGAGCCATGAACGGCGTCCCTCTCAGGTTCGGAATGAATGGAAGAGTGACGCGCTGATACACGCCGGATCGGCCAAAGGCAAGGATCGGCCTTTCTTCACCGGGCGCCGCTCAGGCTTCCGGCTCGAAAGCCATCGCCACGCCGTTGATGCAGTAGCGCAGGCCGGTGGGGGGCGGCCCGTCCGGGAAGACATGCCCAAGATGGCCACCGCACTGCGAGCAGTGCACCTCGGTGCGGGTCATGCCCCAGCTGCGGTCGACGGTGGTGCCGACGGAACCCGGAAGCGGGTCGTTGAAACTTGGCCAGCCGGTGCCGCTCTCGAACTTGCGTCCCGCCATAAACAGCTGCTGCCCGCAACCGGCGCAGGAGAATGTACCGGCCCGCTTTTCGTGGTTCAGCGCGCAACTGCCAGCCCGCTCGGTGCCGTGTCCGCGCAGCACGTCATACTGTTCGGGCGTCAGCAGATGCCGCCATTCGGCATCGGTCTTCTGGACGGGAAAGATTTCTGTAGGCTTGGGCTTGCCGAAGAGCGACATGGGCTTTGTCTCCTTTGCGGCCACCGCCAGTGGAGGCGTGTGCCGGCTTGCATGGACGTTCACTTCGAAACGGCTGTCGGCGCAAGATGGCCCGATGCCACGGCAGGTGAAGCCTCGGCCCGCGCGCCGCTGCGGCGGTCCCTCCCGCGAAAGAACGCCAGCGCCACCATGACCAGCCCCGCAACCAGCACCCACCAGGCCGGCCTGATGCTCAAGGAGATATCGAGATTGGCGGCAAGCACACGCAAGACCATCACGCCGCTCCGTGCCGCATACCAGGCGGCCTCGACGAGCGCAGTAGCCAGCCCGGCGGCGATGGCGAGCAGCAGCAAGGCAATGAGACCGGTGCCGAAGCCGTAACGCCGCATCAGGCGGTAGCCCATCAGCCACAGGAAAAGGCCAGTCATCAGCACGGGCTGCGTAACGTCCAGCTTCGATTGCAGGAAGAAATGCAGCAAAGACAGCACTGTCAGCCCGTAGACCAACCCGTGCAGCCGGTTCCAGCGCACGCTGCCCAGCCGCTGGATCATGCTGTCGGTCGAGGTCAACCCAAGCGCCAGCAGCCCGAGCAGGGCCACGAAACCGATGGTCAGGTAAAGCCTTAGCACGATTTCGCTGGCCACCTTGAACATGTCATATCGCTGCTCGACCACATAAAGGGCCAGGTGGACGAGCACATAGGCCAGCGTCGTCACCCCCAGCATCCGCCGGACGATAATCAGCTTGGGCAAATTGGCAAGGCTGCGCAGCGGCGTCACCAGCAGCGAGATCAGCAGGAAGCGCACGGCCCAGTCGCCTGTGTCGTGAATGGCATAGGTCAACGGCTTCGAGCCGAGATCGCCGGTGAGCGCCATCAGCGTCAGCAGCAGCATCGGCCCGATGCAGCACAAGAAGGCTGCCAGCTTCAGCGGCGAGAAGCGCCCGGCTCGATCGGTCCAGATTATCAACGGCATCGGTCTCCAAGCCCCGCAGGAGATAGCCTGCCAAAGGCTGTTTGGACAGATCCTGGTCTGTCACGAGCAGGTGAGGCATGATGCGGCTGTCGGCTCCAGGCCTTGCTGCGACGTCGCGTCTTGGCGGCCGGCCTTTCACCGGAGCAACGACTTCGCTAAACCGCGCCGATCATCGGGAGGTCAAGGCAGATGCGTTTGCGATTGGGCGTCAACATTGATCATGTCGCGACTGTGCGGAATGCGAGGGGCGGTCGCTTGCCGGACCCGGTTCGCGCCGCCCACCACGCGGTTGCCGCAGGCGCTGACAGCATCACGGCCCATCTGCGCGAGGATCGCCGCCATATCCGCGACGAGGATATGGTGCGGTTGGCGCGCGAACTGACGGTGCCGCTCAACTTCGAGATGGGGGCGACCGAAGAGATGATCGCGCTCGCGGAAGTCCTTAAACCCCATGCCGCCTGCCTGGTGCCCGAAAAGCGCACGGAGCGCACGACGGAGGGCGGGCTCGACGTCGTTGGCCAGCATGACCATCTGGTGCCAGCCATCACGCGGCTGGCGGCTGCAGGCTGCCGCGTCTCCCTGTTCATCGAACCTGACGAGGCGTCGATCGCCGGCGCGGCCCGGCTCGGCGTGCCCGTTGTTGAGCTGCATACCGGTGCCTGGTGCCATGCGGTGGCAGACGGCCACGGCGCCAGGGCTGTTGCCGAGCTGGAACGTCTCAGGACCGGTGCCAGGATCGCGTTCGGCCATGGCCTTGAAGTCCATGCCGGTCACGGTCTCGACTACGACACCGCGCGGGAACTGGCGAAGACGCAAGAGTTCGTCGAGTTCAACATCGGCCATTTCCTGATGGGTGAGGCCATGTTCACGGGCCTTGAGCATGTCATCCGGCAGATGCGCGTGGCGATGGACGAGGGCAGGGCAGGCCGCGGATGATCGCGCCACCTGGCAGCGGTGGCAGACGGCGCCGTTGCCGAGGCGAATGCCGCCGCGCGATGCTGACATTTTGCTTTTCGCCGCGCGTGACCCGTGCATATCTGGCGCATCGGACCTGAACGGGCCACGGGGGAACCATGCTTTCGACACTGCGCGTCAGTCGGCCATCCGCCATGGCCTGGCTCGGGCTCATGCTCTCCGTATCCGGACCTGCGCTGGCGCAGGGCCCGGCACCGGCGACACCCGCCCCGGCGGCTGCACCAATCGATCTGAAGCTGTTCGAGAAAACCGAGGTCGACCGCTCGAAGGGATGTTCGCTCGGCCTGTGGCAGGCCAATCGCGACCCTGACAAGGACAGCTTCGCCTATGTGTTTCTCGAAAACATGGTCGGCCAGAACCACGTGCGCCAGCCGGCGCGCATCAAGATCGGCTCTGCCGTGGTCAACCTTACCCGCGTCGCCACCGGCGGGCGCAACAATGGCTACGCGCTCTACGAGTTCCAGCTCTACAAGATGCCCGGCGAGGACCAGTTCGTGGTGCTCGAACTGAAGCTTGGGGAGCTGGAAGGCGAGGCTGTCGAGGTCACCGGCGGCACGATGAGCATCATCATGAACGGCAAGCCGGTGTTCCGCTCCTCGGTCAAGGGCGGGGCGGGCTGCATGGGCCCGCCGGTGGCGGCCTCAGCCGCGCCGCGTCCGGCAGCGCCTGTTGCAGCCGCGCCGCGACCTGTTCCTTCTCCTTCTCCTGCGCCGGCACCGGCTCCCGCACAGGCCGCGCGCCCGGCCCAGCCAGCGGAGCCGGCGGTGGCCTTCCACACCGGCCCGTTCGAGCGCCGCCCGATTGATCGGCAGTTGGTGGCCCGCGAACTCAAGGCTAGCGCCCGCAAGCAGTTCGGCTGCGAGGATCGGCTGATGAACGCCAATGTCATCGGCTTCGACATGAGCGAGGAAAGCGCGATCTGGGAGATTCCCTGCCAGTCCTTCGCCTATCAGGCCAGTTCGGTGTTCGCCAAGGTCTACACCCCGGCACCGGGCAAGGAGCATGAGTTCCTGAGCTTCCAGGGGCCGCGCGGCCGCAAGCGCCCCACCGAGCCCGGCGTGCTGCTCAATGCCACCTGGAACGTGCGGGCCCGGACTGTCACCAGCATTTCGCTTGGCAGGGCTGCCGGTGATTGCGGCGTGCTGGAACGCCACCGCGTCACCGAGGAAGGCACATTCCGGCTGATCGAGTATCGCGAGAAGACCGAGTGTGACGGCAAGGTCGTCAAGCCAGAGAACTTTCCGCTGGTCTACCAGTACCGGCAGCCCTGATGCTCGCCTTGATGATGGCGCTGATCCGGCATCGCGCGCGGCTGTCCCGGGTCTTGCTGGCAGCTGGCTGCCTTGTGGCTGGCGCGGCGCCAGTACAGGCGCAACTCCGCAGCGAGATCGAAGAGCTGGGTGATTGCGAGAAACTCGCCGTCGCCTTCAGCCGCAAGCATGGCGGCATGATCTCAGCTGCCCGTATCGAGCGTGGCGATTCCCTTGCCATCAACCGCTTCGACGACAAGGTCGGCAGCCAGCGCGTTTCAACAGAGTATGTCGGCTTTGTCCGCATCACCGAGCAGGGTGCCTCCCGGCGTCTGCGCTTCATTTGCCTGCATGAAGGCGGCATCGGAAGCGCTGTATACTTTGGCCTGTTCTACGAGTAGGGCAGGCGGCCATGATCATCGGCATCGGTTCCGACTTCATCGACATCCGCCGCATCGAGCGGTCGCTCGCCCGCTTCGGCGATCGCTTTACCCACCGCATCTTCACCGAGGGCGAGCGCGCCCGCTCGGATGCCAAGGCCAACCGCGCCGCGTCCTATGCCAAGCGCTTCGCCGCCAAGGAGGCGTGCTCGAAGGCCCTCGGCACCGGCATGAACCGCGGCGTGTTCTGGCGTGACATGGAGGTCGTCAACCTCCGCTCCGGCCAGCCCACGATGCGGCTGACAGGCGGGGCCGCTGCCCGGCTGGCGGCCTTGCTGCCGGAAGGCCATGTCGGTCGCCTGCAGCTCTCGCTGACCGATGGTCCGCCGCTGGCGCAGGCTTTCGTGGTGATCGAGGCCCGCCCCGCCGTCCCGCGCTGATCGCGTTTCACGGCGCATGCGCAGTTATCCGCGCTTGCACTGGGAAGGGCGGCAACCCTATTCTCGGACATGGAATCTCGAAGGGCCTGCTGCGAAGCGGTCGTCTCGTCTGGTTTTGCGCATCGTTCTCAGGCCAGAACCCTGCCGGAAAGCCATCACACCACGCATCCGCCACGTCGCACTTGGCCGCCAGACACGATCGTAGAGACCCACTTTGACATGACCCACCTGCCAGATGAAAGCATGAGAGACCGGCCCATGCAGAGGCAGACGTGACCCGGCCGATCCGGGAAGCGCCGCAGTTCTACCTGACTGCTCCTTCGCCATGCCCCTATCTTCCAGGGCGCGAGGAGCGGAAGGTGTTCACGCACCTTGTCGGCAACCGCGCCCGCGAACTCAACGACCTGCTCACCCATGGCGGCTTCCGCCGCTCGCAGACCATAGCCTATCGCCCGGCCTGCGAAACCTGCCGCGCCTGCATCTCGGTGCGCGTGCTGGTCGATGATTTCGCCCTGAACCGCACCCAGCGCCGAACCATCGTGCTGAACAGCGACCTGATCGGTGCGACCGGGCCCAACAAGCCAAGCTCTGAGCAGTATTCGCTGTTCCGGCGCTATCTCGACCACCGCCATCCGGAGGGCGGCATGGCCGAGATGACGGTGCTCGACTACGCCATGATGGTTGAGGACAGCCATGTCGAGACCAACGTCATCGAGTATCGCCGCCGTGGCCCCGACAGCTTCGCCACTGGGCGCGGGGCGGGCGACCTGATGGCCATGGCTCTGACCGACCGCATGGCCGACGGGCTGTCCATGGTCTACTCGTTCTATGATCCGGCACTCTCGGACCGCTCGCTCGGCACCTATATGATCCTCGATCACATCGAGCGTGCCAGAAAGCTGGGCCTTCCCTATCTGTATCTCGGCTACTGGGTGCAGGGATCCTCAAAGATGGACTACAAGTCCAAATACCTGCCGCAGGAACGTCTGATGGGCCGCGGCTGGGAGCGGAACGACGGCTGAACCGGGCACGGCCAGTTTCCAGGTCAGCACTGCGGCTATGCTGACATGCTCGCCCCCACGCTTCGCACCGCGGACCACTCGCAAATCGCCACAATCCGGGTTAGGATAATCGTCATGATCCGCTTCGCAGTCCTGAT
The DNA here is from genome assembly GCA_026400565.1 of Hyphomicrobiales bacterium. Taxonomy (GTDB): domain Bacteria; phylum Pseudomonadota; class Alphaproteobacteria; order Rhizobiales; family Beijerinckiaceae; genus Allobosea. Next base: position 15,350 of record JAPLOV010000134.1, read on the forward strand.
CGCATCATCGGCGTTGCTTCTCGCCGGCCCTGCTGCCGCCATCCAGGAGGTCGTGCTCGGGCCGCGTGCGCCAAGTTTCGCCGCTGCAGCAAGTGCCGGTCTTGGCTGGGAAACCCTGCCGATGCCGTCCTCAGCGCCCGTGCAGGCGTTCGAAGCGCCCGGTTTCGGGACCTCCGCGCGTGATCCGCGCCAATGGGCCTTCACCTCCGGCGAAACGGTGCGGATGGGCTCGTTCCTGTTCAACACCAGTTCCGGCCCGTCCTGGTCGATGGCCAGCCCGCTCGGGTTCTCGTCGTCGATGTTGCGCTTCGGTGGACTGGGCGGCGGCTTCGGTGGCGGCCTCGGCGATCTGGGTTTCACCACGCGCTCGACCTCCGCCGTGATGGCTGCCGAGAACCTGATGTTCTACACCTCCGTGGGTCGCACCACCTATGGCGGCGGCGCATCGGCCGTGCCATCGATCGGCCTCGGCGTCTCGATGTCGCCGGCCACCCAGATGGATGTGCGCACCGGCTTCAAGATGGAACTGATGCCGGGCATCAGCTTCGGCATGGAAGCAGCCTTCCAGCCCGCTCCGCGTTGACAGGGCGGGGACCGTTTTCGGTCCTGTCGCCGATGGCGATCTCTCATCATTCGTCGCCGACTGCGACCTCGGCCTCACTTTCGCTCTGGCGTTCGCCGCCTTTGAAAGGTCAACCAGACCTTTCAATCCGCTGCGCGGACCGGCGGCTCAGCCCACAAACCGGTTGTTCTTCGGGAAGCCCTTGGGCGGCAGCCGCCCCGCTTCTGCCCTTTGCCCCAGCCAGTCGTCGAGTTCCGGCCGCGCCACGGTGTAGGTCCGGCCATCGCTCGACTGCCAGGTCAGCCCGTCTGCCAGCATGAAGGACTTGGCGTCGGCGATGCCGCCATCCTTGTATTTCTGCAGGCGCACGCCCTTGCCGCGGCCCATTTCAGGCACCTGCACCAGCGGAAAGCAGATCAGCTTGCGGTTTTCGCCGATCACCGCGAGGTGGTCACCGGCCACCGGCAGCGCGAAGGCGCAGGTCAGGCCCTCATCGAGGTTGAGCACCTGCTTGCCCTTCCGTGTGTTGGCCACGATGTCGTCTGCCGGCGCAATGAACCCGCGTCCGTCGCTGCTGGCGAACAACAGCTTGACCCCCGCCTTGTAGGAGAAGGCGGCGATGAAATCGGCCCCTTCCTCCAGGTCGATCGACAGCCGGATCGGATCACCGAAGCCGCGTCCTCCCGGCAGCTTGGCCGCATCGAGCGTGAACACCTTGCCGTTGTCGCAGATCACCAGGATCTTCGCCGTCGTCTCGGTGAAGAACGAGAACTTCAGCGCATCGTCGCCCTTCCAGGTCAGGCCGGACAGGTCGCCGACATGGCCCTTCAGCGCGCGGATCCAGCCCTTCTGCGAGACCACGACCGTGATCGGCTCACGCTCGACCATGGCCTCATTCATGTCGATGTCTGTGGTTTCCGGCGCGTCGGCAAACCGGGTGCGACGCTTGCCGAGCGCGGTGTCTGGCCCGAAGGTCTTGCGCACCTGCCGGATGTCCCAGGCCACGGTCTTCCACTGCTTGTCTTCGGAGCCAAGCAGACCCTCGATCTGGACCTTCTCTTCGGTGAGTTGGTCCAGCTCCTTCTTGAGCTCCATCTCCTCGAGCTTGCGCAGCGAGCGCAGGCGCGTGTCGAGGATGGCATTGGCCTGCACCTCGCTCAGATCGAATACCCGCATCAGCTCGGCCTTCGGCTCGTCTTCCTCGCGGATGATCCTGATCACCCGGTCGAGATCGAGATAGACGATCAGCATGCCGCGCACGATTTCGAGGCGCTTTTCGATTTGGCCGAGACGGTAGCGCGAGCGCCGCAACAGCACGTCGCGGCGGTGGTTCAGCCATTCGCGCAGAGCTTCGGCCAGATTGAGCACGCGCGGCGCGATTCCTCCCGTCAGCACGTTCATGTTCAGTGAGATGCGGCTCTCCAGCGCGGTCAGCTTGAACAGCGTCTCCATCATCAGGCCCGGATCGACGGTGCGCGAGCGCGGCTCGAAGACGATGCGGATGTCCTCGGCGGATTCATCACGCACATCCGCGACCAGCGGCAAGCGCTTGTCCTGCAACAGTTCTGCGATCTTCTCGATCAGGTTGCCCTTGGCGACGAGATAGGGGATCTCGGTCACGACAACGACCCAGCCGCCCCGGCCCGTGTCCTCCTTCTCCCAGTGGGCGCGGGTGCGGAATGAACCGCGCCCTGTCCGGTAGGCCTCGGCGATCGAGGCACGCGGCTCGACGATCACCCCGCCTGTGGGGAAATCGGGGCCGGGCACGAAGGTCAGCAACTGCTCGGGCGTCGCGTCCGGATGCTGGATCAGATACAGCGCCGCATCGCATAGCTCAGCGGCATTGTGCGGCGGGATCGACGTCGCCATGCCCACCGCAATGCCCTGCGAGCCATTGGCCAGCAGGTTGGGGAAGGCCGCCGGCAGCACAACCGGCTCCTCATCCTCGCCGTTGTAGGTCTCGCGGAAATCGACGGCATCCTCGTCGATGCCCTCCAGCAGCAGCCGCGCCACCTCGGTCATGCGCGCTTCGGTGTAGCGATAGGCGGCGGCGTTATCGCCGTCGATGTTGCCGAAATTGCCCTGTCCGTCGATCAGCGGATAGCGCTGCGCGAAATCCTGCGCGAGCCTGACCAGCGCGTCATACACTGCCTGGTCACCATGGGGGTGGAACTTGCCGATCACGTCGCCGACGATACGGGCGCATTTCTTGTAGCCCTGGCCCGGATCGAGCTTCAGCAGACGCATCGCATGCAGCACCCGCCGGTGCACGGGTTTGAGCCCGTCGCGCGCATCCGGCAAGGCCCGGTGCATGATCGTCGACAGGGCGTAGGCAAGATAACGCTCTTCCAGCGCCGACTTCAGGTCGATCGATTCGACACCGTCGGGGGAGGGCGGATCAACAGGCTTTCCCATCGCGGGACGAACTCCTTGACATATGACAGGACGCAGAGCCGCCGCCGTTGCAGGTCCCGGCGTCAGCAATGGCACTGATTCTGGCGGTCATCCTACAGCACGCGCCGGTTTGCGGCATTGCTTCCGGCTGCAAGCCGCCGTTTCCGGCCTGCTGCGGCAACCGGACGGGTCGGTCCGAAGGCACGGGCCGTTGCATCTGATCCCGACAGCTGCCCGTCAACCATGACTCATCGACCTGACAGATTGTGCACAACAGGACACGTGCCGCCACATTGCTGCCACATGTTAACGACTTTAAAGGTCCCTGACCGTCATCAGGCGGTCGCGTCGGTTTCCCCTCATGGCAGGGCAGGCCCCGTGGCGCGTTTCCGAAACAGGTCATCCTCGTCCCGCATGTCGGCAAACACAATTACGCGGTTGTCATGTCTGTGTCTGTCGCTGGTGGCGACGGTGGGGCAGGCGCGTGCCTTCGAGGTCACCAGTTCGGTCTGGGAACGCTTCACGCTGGATCAAGGGCAGACGGCGGGCATAAGCCTGCGCGGCTACCGCCTGCCTCAGTTTGCGCCGACACTCAAGCCGATTGTCGGGCTCAACTACGAGAATGCCCAGACCGCCAGCGCCGTGCGCGGCGCCTGGCTGGAGGCAGGTCGTGTCGGCTCCTTCGCCATGGGGCCTGTGGTCGCGGTCGAGCGGCATCTGGCCCTGTCCTCGCGTGCCAGCGCCGCTGCCTTCGAGACCGAGCGGGCGGCGCGCTATGGCGGCTTCCTCGCCTACACATCACAAGGACAGGAGTATGGCCGACTGTCACTGACCACAGGCATGACCGGCGGCCTTGACATGAAGGCCACGCGCACCTTCAAGCTCAACGACAACCTGTCGCTGGACATCGGCCCGACCATCGCGCTCGGCTCCTATGAGCGTTTCGGCTATGTCCAGCCGGTCACATCATCCTTTGCGGGGGCCTCCTTCGTCGGCATGAACACACCTGTCAGTCCGGACCGGGCGCAGCTTGGCGCCTTCGGCCTTGCAACCGCTATCGAGACACGCCTCGGCGAGCGCACCGTGGCCCGCATGTTCGCCGACTATGCCCGCATCGAGGCCCAGCGTGGGCAGCCGGGCGCCGCCAGCCTGCAGGGGCGCGACCGGGTCGATTTCGGCTTCTCGCTCACCACCCAGATCGGGCGTTGATCGGCCTCAGACCGGTTTCCCGACTCCTGCGTCGCCGATCACTGCCGCCAGGAACGCGGCGCGCTCATCCGGCGGCATCAATCCCCTCGGCTCATAGATGTTACGTCGCAGGAAATGGCCCGTCAGGGCAAATCCGGCGGCGATCTGTTCGGACGTGACGTGGTCGCCCATGAACCGGTCGCTGACGAAGGCGGGCAGGGCCAGCAGCCGTGCCGCATAGGCTTCCCCGGCGCGGGCCGAGACCGCACGTCCTGATTTGGGTGACACGAACACCAGATCCTGCGTCGCCCCGCTCACCGCGCAGGCCGAAAGGTCGAGCCCGAAGCCCAAATCCGCCAGCAAGGCCAGCTCGAAGCGGACCATCAGCGCTGCCGCAATCTCTGGTGAGCCGAGATGCTCCAGCACCACCAGCAGCGCATGGTAGAGTCCTACATGCGGGTCGCGCTCCGGCAACAGCCTGAGCAGCCCCGTCATGTGCCCCAGCCCGAACAGCGAGGCGGCGTTGTCGAGAAAGCGCCCGGCGCGCAGCTCCGTGGCTTCGATGGCAAACTGGCCGAGATGGTCATCCAGCCTCGCGCGCCAGGTCAGCGTCACGCCATTTCCGGGCTGGATAAGCGCACTCATCCGGCGCGAGCGCCCGCCCCGCACCAGCCCGAGGTGGCGGCCATGCCCGCGCGTCATCGCTTCCACGATCAGAGAGCTTTCGCCATGTCGCCTGGCACCGAGGATGACAGCGTCGTCCGTCCATTCCATGGCGCTGTTGTGCGGCGCTTCGCCGGGCCTGCGCAAGGGCCATCGTGTCGCCTCAAATCTTCCTTAACCATGCGCAATGCCTTGTGGAGCCAAACATGTTCGCTCCCCGAGGTTCTTCATGCTTCATCATCGTTTGATGGCCGCGTTGCCGGTGCCTGCGCTGGCTCTGGCCCTGTCGCTCGCAACGGCTGCCCCCGCGCAGGCCGATTTCGACAGCTGCGTCGCCGGCATCCGCGCCTCGGCCCTGTCGCAGGGCGTGTCAGCCAGCGTCTTCGACCGCGCCATGGTGGGCGTCACCCCCGATCCAAAGGTGATCGAGGCGATGAACAACCAGCCTGAATTCCGCACCCCGATCTGGGATTATCTCGGCGCACTGGTGGACGAGGAGCGTGTGCAGGAAGGCCGGCAGATGCTGCGCACCCATGCTGCAGCGCTGGCCTCGGCTGAAGCGCGCTATGGCGTTGACCGGCACACGATCGTTGCGGTCTGGGGCGTCGAGTCGAACTACGGCAAAGTGCGCGGGCGCTGGTCCTTGCCGCAGGCGCTGTCCACCGCGGCCTGCACGGCCTCGCGCCGGCGCGAGTTTTTCCGGGGCGAACTGATCGCCACCATGAAGATCATCCAGCGCGGCGACCTCCGGCAGGAGCAGTTGATGGGCTCCTGGGCCGGTGCCTTCGGCCACACCCAGTTCATCCCCACCACCTATCTCAGGCTGGCCGTCGATGGCGATGGCGACGGGCGGCGCGATCTTGTCGACTCGATCCCCGATGCGCTGCACTCCACCGCCAACTTCATGGCCAAGGCCGGCTTCCAGAGCGGCGCAAGCTGGGGCTACGAGGTCGATGTGCCCTCTGGCTATGCCGGCCCCGTGGGCCGCACGTCGCGTGCTCCGGTGTCGAGCTGGGCGGCGCGCGGCATCACCCGCGTCGGCGGCGGCGCACTTGGTGGCGGCGGCAATGCCGGGCTGGTCTATCCCGCCAGGGGCGGCCCAGCCTGGATCGTGTTCAAGAACTACGATGCCGCCTTCTCCTATAACGGCGCGGACAGTTATGCGCTGGCGATCTCGATCCTGTCGGACCGGTTGCGCGGTCGCCCCGGCGTGCAGCAGGCCTGGCCAACCGATGATCCGCCGACCTCGCGCGAGGAACGCCGCGAACTGCAACGGCTGCTGATCGCGCGCGGGCACGATGTCGGCGAACCCACCGGCGGCATCGGACCGCTCAGCCGCGCCGCGATTTCCGCGGAGGAACGCCGGCTCGGCATGACGCCCACCGGTCGTGCCGGCGGCAAGATCCTGCAGGCGCTCAGGGCTGGCCGGTAATGCGTCATCTGATCACCACCGGCTCGCCGTTCGAAACAACCTTTGGCTACTCGCGCGCCGTGGTCGATGGCGATCTGGTTTTCGTGTCCGGCACGACCGGGTATGACTACGCCACGATGATCATGCCAGATGATGCCGCTGACCAGACGCGCAACATCTTCCAGACGATAGCAGGCGTACTCGTTGATGCCGGCTCCTCGCTGGATCAGGTCGTGCGCGCCCAGTATTTTGTGACGGACCGGACCTTCTGCGAACCGGTGTTGCGTGTTTGCGGTGCCGTCTTCGGTTCGATACGCCCTGCTGCGGGCATCTACGTCGTGGCTGGCTTGCTGAAGCCGGAGATGAAAGTCGAGATCGAGGTGACGGCCCGACGGGGATAGGGTGGACGCCGCGAATGGCGGATTCCAACCCAGATCTTGCTTTGGTGAAACGGATTGCTGTGATGAAACCTGCCGCGCCCGAAACTTCCACCCCCGCCGATGCCGAGGCGCGCAGGGCCATCAGGCCGGTCATCTGCTATCCGGTCGATGCATTGGCCCAGCCCGATCTGCCGGTCTTGCGGGCGGCGCGCGATGGTTGGCGGAAGATCGACGAGGTGATGATCCCGCCGCGCGATGCGCGCAGCTTCGCCGTGCCCGGCGGTGCCTTTTTCCGGATCACCAGCATTGAGGGGCCACAGGTCGGCGATCTCAACCTGTGGAACGCCCATGACACGGCCGAGCGATTCTTCTCCGGCAAGACCCGCGCGCTGCACGGCACCCACCTGTCAACCGGCGACCGGCTCTGGTCGAACCTGCCCTTTCTGCGCCCGCTCGCCACCATCACGGCTGACAGCCTCGACTGGTATGGCTTCGATGCATATGGTGGCGCGGTGCATGACGTGATCGGCACGCGCTGCGATCCTCACACGCATCGCCTGCTCTCGGGCGGCACCTATCACCAGTGCTGCCATTCCAATCTGACGCGGGCTTTCGCAGACGCGAGGAATGTGCCGCTCACCGATGCCGAGATGGCGGTGCATGACGTGCTCAACGTCTTCATGTGCACCGGCTTTGACCGCATCACGGGGCAATACTTCATGAAGGCAAGCCCGGTGCGGCCGGGCGATTATCTGGAGTTCTTCGCCGAGATCGACCTGCTCGGGGCCCTGTCGGCCTGTCCGGGCGGCGATTGCAGTTCTGAGCATTCCAGTGATGTGGCGCGCTGCCATCCGCTGCTCGTCGAGGTCTTCCAGCCGAAGGCGCCGCCGGCAGGCTGGCAGCCGCCTGAGCGCAGCAGCTACGACCGCTCCCACGGGCGCTGATCCGGCAAAGCTGCCTGCTTGTCCGCGCCATCCGCATGGCAGCCGGGCAGGGCATGAGCTTGCACGCCGGGAAATTGCGGGTAAGACGCAAGCCCATAACCGGCTTCCACCGTCTTGCCACCGACACCTGACCCACCTGCAAAGGGCGCTACCATGGCTTCGCACAATCTCCTGATCCTGCCCGGCGACGGCATTGGCCCGGAAGTGGCCCACGAGGTCGAGAAGGTCACGGCCTGGTTTAGCAAGCGCGGCGTGGCGCGCTTCGAGACCGAGCGCGATCTGGTCGGTGGCGCAGCCTACGACGCGTGCGGCGCGGCAATCTCGGACGCGGCCATGAAAAAGGCCGATCAGGCCGATGCGGTGCTGTTCGGCGCTGTCGGTGGCCAGAAATGGGCCAGCGTCCCTTACGAGCATCGCCCCGAGGCCGGCCTGCTTAGGCTGCGCAAGGATCTGAAGCTGTTCGCCAATCTCAGACCCGCTATCTGCTATCCGGCGCTGGCCGATGCGTCCTCGCTCAAGCGCGAGAATATCGAGGGGCTCGATATCCTGATCGTGCGCGAGCTCACCGGCGGCGTCTACTTTGGCGAGCCGAAGGAGATCGTGACACTCGAAAATGGCCAGAAGCGCGCGGTCGACACGCAGGTCTACACCACCAGTGAGATCGACCGCATCGCGCGCGTCGCTTTCGAATTGGCCGGCACCCGCCGCGGCAAGGTCTCCTCCGCCGAGAAGCACAACGTGATGCGCTCCGGCGTGCTCTGGAAACAGGTGGTCACGGCCATTGGCGCGGAGTATCCCAACATCGAGTTGGAGCATGTGCTGGCCGACAATTGCGCCATGCAACTCGTGCGCTGGCCGAAGCAGTATGACGTGATCGTCTGCGACAACCTGTTCGGCGACATCCTCTCGGACGTGGCCGCAATGCTGACCGGCTCGCTCGGCATGCTGCCCTCCGCCTCGCTCGGCGCGCCGGATGCCTCCACCGGAAAGCGCAAGGCGCTCTACGAGCCCGTGCATGGCTCGGCGCCGGACATCGCCGGCAAGGGCCTCGCCAACCCCATCGCCATGATCGGCTCGTTCGGGATGGCGCTGCGCTATTCGTTCGGCCTGATCGAGGCCGCGGACCTGCTCGATGCGGCGATTGCCGATGTGCTGGCCAGCGGTGTCAGGACCCGCGACATCGCCGGGCCGGGTGTCAACACGGTCGGCACACAAGGCATGGGCGACGCCATCATCAAGGCGCTGGACGCACGGACCTGAGGGCGGAGCAAGGGCTGGCCTGGCGTCAGCGCAGACCGGCCTTCTGCAGGCTTTCGGCAAGGTCGCGCCATTCATGGCACTGGCCGCAGAGGCGTTCGAGCTTGGCGAGATTGGCCCGTGCTGAAGCAGCATCACCGGTCTCGATGAACCACTCGCCCTGATACTCCAGAGCGGGCAAATAGCTCGGGTCAAGCAGCAGGGCCTGATCATACCAGCGCTTCGATTCCGGATATCGCTTGAGCTTGCGGTAGGCGTAGCCGAGCCAGTTGGCCACTTCGGGCGCGGCGGCTCGCTCGGGTTGCAACCGATGGAAGATCACCAGCGCCTGCTCGTAGTCGCTGGTCTTGATGGCTGCGACGCCGTCGCGGTAGTCCGGATCCTGATCGAGCGTCGATGTCTCCGGCCCGACCGCATGGGCCGGGGCGGCCATCAGGGAAATACGTGCTGTGAGCGGATCAGTCGCAACAATCAAGGCGAAAATTGAATTACACGAAACCAAATCGCCTCAATATGATATTAAAAATATAATTACACTGCTGGCAAAATCACATCGCATTTTATTGCTGCTCGACGAAGTACAAGTGTTAGCAAAGCACGCTCCCAATGAACACTTTATCGCGTCTTTGAGA
>JAPLOV010000059.1 GCA_026400565.1 Hyphomicrobiales bacterium
AGGACCCAATCATGACGAAAATCTCCAAACTGAAGTCCGTGATTTCGCTGGTCGGCAAATGTATCAAAAGGTCGTGTCAGAATTCTGGCACCCGTAGTTTGGGCAATCTCGATCGTTCTGTCGGAACTTCCCGAGTCGACAACGACGATATCATCGCACCAGGAAAGCGCATCCAGACATAAGGGAAGGTTTTTTTCTTCGTTGTAGGTGAGGAGCAGTACTGAAACCTTCATGGTCCGGTCCGTTTGTCCCGCAGTCCCACAACCCGAGCCGGATTGCCGGCCACGATCACGCCAGGCCCAACGTCCTTTACCACGACGGCGCGTGCACCGACGACGGCCCGTGCGCCGACCTTGACGCCAGGGCCAATGAAGGCATCGGCGCATATCCAGGCCTCGTCGCCGATGTGGATTGGCGGCTTCAGCAGCGCCATGTCGGTTGCGCGAAAGTCATGCGTGCCCGCGCACAGATGGGCATTCTGCGAGATGGTTGCACGCATTCCGATCGTGATGGGCCCAAGAGCGTAAAGAATGGCGCGTTCGCCGACGGAACTGTCATCGCCGATCTCGAGATTCCACGGGATGACGATCCGCACATCCGGATGGATATGGACATTGGCTCCGATCCGCGCGCCGAAGCAGCGCAGGATGAAGCGGCGCCAACCCCATAGTGGTCTCGGTGTCCAGGAGCAGAGTGGCGCTCTGAGCAGCTCCCAGATCGCCCGACCAGCCAGCTCCCGCGCAGTCCATTTGACGGCGTTTCGGTTGGCGGCGATGTCAAGAGGTGTGTGGCCCACCGACTTCGTGTTTTCTGGAGGTGCCAAGATCAGCTCATGCTTGCACAACGGTGCCCGGGCGATCACGGCCCGAACTTGACCACCGATAAACATCAGCCATATCTCGACCGATCCGATCCCAGGCAAAGTCACGGTCCATCCACGCGCGGCCACGTCGGCCCATGGCATGTCGCTCGGAATCCGGCAGGACGGTCGCTTCAAGCAGTGTCGCCGCCATGGCGTCGTTGCCGTGGTCAATCCACTCGATCGCCAGTCCGGACCAGGGCGCACCCTTGGTGGAGATCACAGGCACCTCTGAGGCCAACGCTTCGGCTACGCTGATCGCAAAGTTCTCGTTCAAGGTTGGAAGGATGAAGAGGTCAGCCCCGCGGTAGGCTTGCCATTTGGCCTCGCCGTAGACCGGACCGGAAATCTCGACACGCTTTGCACCGAGCGTCCCTGCCAGGGCTTTCAACTCGCTGTCGTGACCAAGCTCAGACGGCCCGACGATGCGGATTGACCAATCCGGTGCGCGGTCCTGCACCTGAGCCCACGCACGAATGAGGCGGTCCAATCCCTTCTTCGGGTGGATGCGGCCGAGCGACAGGATGACACGTGGCGTACCGCGCGCGACATCCGCCAAACGCGGAATGGCCTCAAGGTCCGGCAGATCAATGCCGTTCGGGATGACGGCAACAGGATTTCTGAGTCCGACCGCGCGGATCTCATCATACTCGGACATGGCCGTTGCATGGATGACATCCGCCGCTGCAAGTGCATTGCGTTGCCAAAGATGCCAGATCGGCCGCTTCTTCCATGCGGAGATTCTGAGCGCTTCCTTGCCAAGCATGCCACGTGGCGAATGAACCAGCCGGCAGCGACCTTCAGCCTTCTGACGCGCCCAGGCCGGATAGATGTTGGGCATGAGCCAGAGACCGTGGGTATGCAGAACCGCTCCAGCGGCGGCATCTGCCTCGATCGCGCGGCGCAATTCTGCTGACGAGGCCAATTGCTTCATCAGGGGCAGGCCAGCGCGTCGGGCGGCCTGGACTGGTTGGTTTCCAACTACCGCCGGGTTCTCATTGCCGATGCGCAGTGAACGTAGTGTCACGCCTGAGCACCACGGCCCAAGCGCCTCGACCAGTCGTGGCACGCTGTAGGCCGGGCCGCCAGCCTCGGGTGACAACCCGGCGATGATGTGGACGCAGGCGGGCGGACGCGTTCCGCTTGATTGGGCAGTCACGCGGGTCGTATGCCGGGGATCAAGGTCTTGAGCCTCGGCAGGATCTGGCGCTGGGTGAGGAAGGCCGAAATTGTGGTCATGATGAACGCGCCAACGAGCTTGATGTAGGCTGTTCCGAAATAAGCGATGGGCAGTACGATCATGATGCACAGGCCAGCGGCGACCAACGCCGACCCGTCCCTGTGATCTCGGAGCTTGCTATAGAAGGAGCCGATGAGACCGCCGATTGCCATCATGCCGAACAAGGCGCCAAACCAGCCAAAGTCGATATAGAGGTCACCCAGATGGCCGGTGCTGATCGACGTGTTGCTGTCCCATGCATTGGGAAGGCCGGTATAGTGGGCCATCACGTCGGTGTCATGCGGCAGCGCTGGCTTGTCGGCCCAGACCACACGCGGAATGGCGATATGCATCAGGACATTCAAAGTAAGTTGACCGTTCTCGTGGGCCACGGTTTCAGGCACGTAAGCCATCACAAGTCCGAGGAACTCGGTATAGCCATGTCGATTGACCAGG
>JAPLOV010000064.1:0-3073 GCA_026400565.1 Hyphomicrobiales bacterium
GCGGCCAGCTCCTGCGCGGTGCGTTCCAGCACGAATGCGCCAAGTTCGACGATCAGCCCTGTCTCCTCGGCCAACGGGATGAAGACCTGCGGGCCGATGCGCCCCTCGCGCGGGTGATCCCAGCGCAGCAGCGCCTCGAAGCCGGCGATGGTCCTGTCCTCCAGCCGCACGATGGGCTGGAAATAGACCTTCATCTCGTTGCGCTCGATCGCCCGCCTCAGGTCGCTTTCCAGCGCCAGCCGGTCGCTCTGGTTGGTGCGCATCGTGGGGCGGAACACCTCGATCCGGTCACCTCCCTGGCGCTTGGCCTGCACCATAGCCAGTTCGGCGTTCTTCAGCACGTCGTCGCGCTTGGTCAGGACCGTGCCATCGTAAAAAGCGATGCCGACCGAGGCGGTGAGGAAGATTTCGCGCTCCGCATAGGTGATCGGCGTGTTAACGGCGCGGCGGATCAGCTCGGTGAGTTGCACCAGCCGCTCCTGCTCGCGTTCGGACAGGATGATCATGGCAAACTCGTCGCTCGACACCCGGGCCAGCGTGTCCTGCGCCCTGAGCAGTCGGCCGAGCCGGCGCGCGATGGTGAGAAGGATGGAATCGCCTGCCGACATGCCAACCGATTCGTTGACCTCCTTGAAGCGGTCCATGTCGATGGTGATCACCGTCGGCCGGATGCCCTCGTCGAGCCGCGCCAGACCCAGCGCCGCCTCCAGCCTGTCCTGGAACAGCTGCCGGTTCGGCAGCCCGGTCAGGTTGTCGTGGACGGCATCGTGCATCAGCCGTTCCTGGGCCATGCGCTCGTCGGTGACGTCGGAGATGGTGCCGACCAAGCGGATCACCTCGCCATCGGAGCCCATGATCGGTCGCGCCTTGACATGGTGCCAATGGTAGGGGCCGCTGGCCGCGCGCAGCCTGACATCGAGATTGACCTTGCCGCGCCGGTGCTCGATCAGCCCGGCCAGCGTCATCCGCCAGCTGTCGCGGTCGGCGGGATGCAGATGGTCGAGCCAGCGCCCGGCCTGCCCTTCAAGCGTGCCGCGGGGCAGTCCCAGGGAGCTTTCCAGTTCCGGCGAGACATGAACCTTGTCGGCGGAGACATCCCAGTCGAACACCACGTCGCCCGAGCCCATCAGCGCCAGCGCCTTGCGCTCGGAATCGGTGATCACCCCTGATGCCATGCCGCCGCCGGCAATCGCATGCTGGAGCACGGTGAAGCCGATCAGGATCACGATCAGCACCAGCCCGCCGATCAGAGCCGGAGGCACCAGATCCCGCGTCAGTTGCCCGGACACGGTGAAGCCCGCCGCCACCACCCAGACGCTGAGCAGGAACCATGTCGGGATCAGCATGATGGCCCGGTCATAGCCATGGCTGGCCAGATGCAGCACCAGCACGAAGCCCACCGCTGCCACGGCTGCGATCGACATGCGCGCTACGCCCGAGGCGATCGGCGGATCGAACACCGCCAGCGCGATCAGCCCGGCAAGGCCGATCAGCCAGGCGGCGGTGATGTGGCCGTAGCGCACATGCCAGCGCGCCAGGTTGAGGTAGGCGAACAGGAAGACCAGCAGCGTCGCCGCCAGCACGGCTTCGGCACCGGCCCGGTAGATCCGCTCGGCCGTGGGCGACAGCGGGAAGATGCGCTGGAAGAAGCCGAAATCGAGCCCCGCATAGGCCAGCACCGCCCAGGCCAGCGCCGCCGAGGCGGGAAAGATCACCGCGCCCTTAACCACGAAGGTCACGGTCAGGAACAGCGCCACCAGCCCGGCAATGCCCATGATGATGCCCTTGTAGAGCGTCAGGCCGTTGAGCTTCTCGCGGTAGGCGTCGGGCTCCCAGAGGTAAAGCTGGGGCAGGCGGGCGGATTGTAATTCGGCCACGAAGGTGATGGTCGCTCCTGGATCGAGCGTGATCAGGAACACATCCGCCTCGTTGCTGTCCTCGCGTTCGGGCCTGAGACCCTGGCTCGCGGTTACGGCTTCGATGCGCGAGGAGCCGAGATCGGGCCAGATCACGCCCGAGCCGATCAGCCGGTGGAAGGGCGCCACCAGCAGCCGGTCGATCTGTTCGTCGGAATCGTTCTTGAGCGCGAACACGATCCATTCGGGCCGCGAACCGGCCTCACGCGACCTGACGGCAATGCGCCGCACGATGCCATCCGCGCCCGGAGCGGTCGAAATCTGGATCACATCGCCATCGGAACGGTTGCGCGTGACGATGTTGGTGAGATCGAGCGCGGGCACATCGACGGGCACGCGCACCGCCTCGATGGCGCTCGCAGCATTGGCCAGCGCCACCAGCGTCATCAGGCTGAGCACGATGTGCTTGAGGATACTCAAGGGGCGCACGTTATTGCGGAAATCCGGGAACGCTGGACGATGGGTGATCTGATTAGGCGATGTTGTGCACAACTGCTAGCCAGCCCTGATGGCGAGGGCAAGGCAGCCCGGCCCGCATCGCGGCAAGGCGCGTGGATAACCCGGAGCACCGAACCTGCCCGCCATGCGGACTGTCGCCAGCCCATCACCGGCGCGGATCGGAGGCAAGCAGCGCATAGAGCAGGTGGTCCTCCCAGCGACCGGCGATGCACAGGTACTGCCGGGCAAAGCCCTCGCGCTGGAACCCGACCCTTTCGAGCAGGGTACGTGAGCGCTGGTTGGTCGGCAGGCAGGCCGCCTCGATGCGCCTGAGGTGCAGGTCCTCGAAGGCATGCCGCGCTACTGCCTTGACGGCGCGGGTCATGTAGCCCTGGCCGGCATAGGGCTCCCCGACCCAGTAGCCCATGGTGCAGGCCTGCGCCACGCCGCGCCGCACCAGCCCGAGCGTCACACCGCCGACCATGGCCTGATCCTGCGTGCGGAATATCAGGAAGGCGTAGGCCTCATCCGCGTCGCCCTCGGCGCTGGCGCGCTTGACCCTTTGGCGGAAAGCGCGGCGGGTGAGATCATCCTCGCTCCACAGCGGCTCCCATGGCTCCAGGAAGGCCTGGCTGCGGGCGCGCAAGGCGGCCCATTCCTCGAAATCCTCGGCCATGGGCTGGCGCAACATCACCCCGTCGCCGCGGATCACGGTGCGC
>JAPLOV010000064.1:3108-3538 GCA_026400565.1 Hyphomicrobiales bacterium
CACTTCAGGGTGGGTCTTGGGCACGCGCTGGTACGTCAGTGTGCGCCGGATGCGGTCAGGTCGGCAAGCTTCAAATCCGATGCCTTGATCCTTGGCCCGACCATGGCCAGCGTCGGCGGCGAGGCCAGCACGCCAAGCGCGGCCTGCCGCACATCGGCGGCGGACACGCCGTCGATCCGCGCTGCGATCTCCTTGCGCTCGATCACCCGCCCGAAGGTCAGCACCTGCCGCGCCAGTTGCTCGACACGGCCCCCCGGCGTCTCCAGCGCGCCGAGCAGCCCGACCTTCATCTGCGCCCGGGCGCGCTGCACCTCGGCCTCGCTGATGGTCTGGCCGGCATCGCGCAGGCTGTGCATGCAGACCCGTACCAGTTCGGGGATATCCTTTGGCGCCGTGCCAGCCCCGATGGCGAACACGCCGGTATCGGTGA
>JAPLOV010000074.1 GCA_026400565.1 Hyphomicrobiales bacterium
AGAGCACCTATTAAATGATATCTGGAAAGAAATAGGTTCCGAGGTCGCCATGCCTGCTTTGTCTCTCGATCTGACCCCTCGCGAAGTTGCGGAACTCGCAGGTGCCCCCGCACGCATGGTCGAAAAGGCCATCGCCGAAAAGGCACTCTCCGTCCGGTCCGGCCGCCTGCCAGCCTTGCGTTTCGGCAATGCCGCCGATGCGCGAAGGCTGCTCGGACCCGAAAGCGTCGCCTATGTCGCTTTGATCCGGCGCCTCACTGGCGTGGTGATGCTCAGCAAGACAACCAAGCGCGATCTCGTACGGGCCTTGAAAGGACGCGACTGGGCCGCGCTGAAGATGGCAAAGATCGAGCTTGCGCCCGCGCTTGTTGCCGATGTCGGCCAACTTGCCGGCGTCGAACTCGACCGCGCCGACCACTATCTGACAGCACGTGATCGCTGGATCGACAGCGTCGTGGGGATCAAGGGAGGCTTGCCGATCATCAAGGGGACACGCATCACCGCCCACTCGGTCGAAGCCCGCCTGAAGGCAGGTGATCGCCTCGACGACATCGCTGCTGAAAACCCTGATCTTCCGCGAGAGGCTTTCGAGGCCGCCGCTATCTTTGCCAGGGCCCATCCTCTGGCGGGACGACCCACGGCCACTCCGCGCCGTGCCGCGTGAAACTCTTCATCGACGAGTGCTTATCGCCAGATTATGCGACGTGGCTGAACGAGCGCGGGCATGATGCCGTTCATCCGCTTCATGTCGGTCGACGCGGCCAACTCGACCATACCGTGGTCGCGAACTGCATCGCAGAGGACCGCCCAATCGTGACCGAGAATATCGGCGACTTTACAATCCTCCTTGGCTCACAGGACATTCATCCGGGCCTGATCGCCTTGCCGCAGGGAGGCAAGGACCAGGTCTGGCGATTGCTGGAAACCGCGATCGCTTTTCTGGAAGGTCTTGGCGGTGATCCGATGGATCATTTGGTCAACGCCTGCCTGTCCTTCAGTGATAGACTGCCTGCTCTGACACCCCTGTCATCCGCATACCCGGCAAAACCTCGCGAGCCATGAGCACCCTCACAACCGTTGTCTCTGCCGAACCCGAAACCCGCTTGATCGGCATGACGATGCTAAGACGCAACATCGACACAGTTCTCAATCGCGTCGCGCTGGGAGAAAGCTTCATCGTGACCCGCAGAGGGCTGCCTGTCGCCATGCTCAAGCCGCCAATCCAGGAGCCGGTCTCGCAGCAGAGAAAAAGTGATTGATGGTGACCGTCGACGATCCCGAGCACGCACGCTTTGCCGAGCTCAACGCGCTTGCCGGCGTGCTGCCCTATCACCGCCGCGACGAGCTTTCGGCGCTGCTCTCGGATGCCGATGTCGCCACCTTGCGCCATCTGGTCGAAAGCGGCATGGGCGCCAACACGCTGCGCGCCATTGCCTCGGACCTGGCCTATCTCGAGCGCTGGGCGCTGGCGGCCACGGGCTCAGCCCTGCCCTGGCCGGCACCAGCCTCTTTGGTGGTGAAGTTCATTGCCCATCACCTGTGGGATGCGGCGAAGAAAGAGATCGATTCATCGCACGGCATGCCGGACGAGGTCGCGAGCATGCTGCGGACGATCGGCGCGCTCAAGTCGACTGGCCCACACGCTCCGGGCACGGTCAAAAGGCGGCTGTCACTCTGGGGCTCGATGCACAAATGGCGGGGCCTGAATGCGCCGTTCGGCGACGGCCAGATCAGGACGGCACTCAGGCTTTCGGTCCGTGCCGCCGCCCGCCCGCGAGCGCGCAAGAGCGAGAAGGCCGTCACCGGCGACATCGTGGCAAAGCTGATCGAAACCTGCTGGCTGAACCGCCCGCAGGATCTGCGCGACAAGGCGCTGCTGCTCATCGCCTTCGCCTCTGGTGGCCGCCGGCGTTCAGAGGTGGCGGGCCTGCGCCATGAGGACATCGTGGCGGAACCCGACATGCCCTCGGTTCCTGGCGATCCCACCTCCCCGTCCCTGCCCTGCCGGCGCATCCGCCTCGGGCGCACCAAGACCACCGATGCCGATCAGGATGCCAGCGTCTTCGTCATTGGCACGCCCGTCATCGCACTGGAGGCCTGGCTCGCCTTCGCCAGGATCAAGAGCGGCTCCGTCTTCCGCCGGATCGACCAGTGGGAGAACATCCGCCCCGAAGGTCTCACCGGCCAGGGCGTCAACCTGATCCTCAAGCGCCGCATCGCCATGGCAGGCCTTGATCCCGTCAGCTTCTCGGCCCACGGGCTGCGCTCGGGCTTCCTCACCGAAGCGGCACGGCAAGGCGTGCCCCTGCCAGAGGCCATGGCGCAGAGCCAGCACACCTCCGTGCAACAGGCCGCGCGCTACTACAACGATGCCGAGCGACGAATGGGACGGGCAGCAAGGCTGTTCAGGTGAGCGCTGGGTGCCGCCCTCGCCTGTTTGTTCAGGCGCGTTTGCGGATCGAGCGGAGAACAGACAGAGCAAAAGCTCGGGTGATGGCTCAAGAGCTTTCCACCAACGACGTGCATCGTTGATGGACGGACGGCAAGAGAGTGTGCTATCAAATTGGGGATCAATAAAGGAAACCAGCCATGGACACCTTCTCCGTGCGAGACTTGCGCGAACGCTCAGGCGATCTGGTGCGCCAGGCTGAAGAAGGTCGATTGTCCATCGTGGCGAAACACGGCCATCCGCTCTTTGTCGCAGTGCCGCTGGATGAGCACCTTCTCAGTGAGGGGGTCGCCGTCGCGATGGCCTGCCGCCTGTTTGCCGAACAGAGCATCAGTCTCGGCAAAGCCGCAAAGCTGGCAGGGCTGCCCGTCGAACGCTTCATCGTTGTTCTGGGAGCGATGGGGATTCCGGCCGTCGATCTTGCGCCTGCGGAACTTGACCACGATCTTGCCGCGCTCGCCTGAATGCGAATGATCATCGCCGACGCCTCGCCGCTCATCATGCTGGCGCGGAGCGGGCTGACCGATGTGCTGCGGCTACTCGCAGGCAAGGTCATTGTTCCCGAAGCCGTCTGGAATGAATGTGTCAGCGGCGGCTCGCGACCCGGTGCCACCGCGATTCTGAGCGCGAGGCACGCAGGACATATCGAGGTCCGCGCTGATGCTGTGCTGAACGATCCCCTCCCCGCGCTGGGACTGGGCGAAGTTTGTGCCATCGCGCTGGCGATCGAGCTTGGTTGTCCTGTGTTGATGGATGAACGTCTCGGTCGCCGGGTCGCCAGCTTGCATGGCGTACGGGTGATCGGTAGCGCCGCTATCCTCATTGCAGCAAAGGAGCGTGGGCTCATCCCGGCGGTCAAGCCTGTTCTGGCGGATTGGCGCGCTGCAGGATACTTCTTGAGCGAGGCGCTGCTTCGGGCCGTGCTGCAACGCGCTGACGAGGAATGAGGGTAACGTCAGGCGGCTTGTATCCCGGCGAACCATGCGGGCGTACGGTGTTGCAGTGGCGCCGCCAGCTCTCGATGGCGATCCTGGCTTCAGCGAGCGAGCAGAAGATGTCCCCATCGAGCAGTTCTTCATTCGACCACGTTTCGGCAGGAAGCGGCTTTTCCTTGGGCGGGTCCTGTGGCAGGCAGATGCGATGCTTTTCGACAGGATTCAGCAATGTCCCTTGACCTGACCGCCGCGCGCGCGCGGTTCCCTGCGCTCGCCGATGGCTTTGCCTATTTCGACAACGCGGGTGGGTCGCTGGTCTTGCGCGACGTGGTGGAGCGCATCTCCGAATACCTGCTGACCACCAGCGTGCAGACCGGAGCATCCTATGTTCACTCGGTGCGCGCCTCCGAACGTCTGGCCGCGTCCCGCGCCAGCATTGCACGGTTCGTAAACGCGGCACGCCCGGAGGAAATCGTCCTGGGTCCGACAACGTCGATGATGATGCGCCTTCTGGCGACGTCGATGGCGGCGCGCTTCAGCCCGGGCGATGAGGTCATCGTCACCAATTTCGACCATGAATCGAACATCGGACCCTGGCACATCCTTGAGCGGCAAGGTGTCGTGATCAAGGTCTGGTCCATCGAGAAGGAGACTTTCGCGGTTGACCTTGACGCCCTGCGCACGCTGATGACGCCGCGCACGCGTCTTGTTGCTGTCACGCACGCCTCGAATATCCTCGGAACGATCAACCCGGTTGCGGAGATTGCAAAGATTGTCCATGCCGGCGGCGCGCTGCTCGCGGTGGACGCGGTCGCCTACGCGCCGCACCGGGCCGTTGACGTGCAGGCATCGGGCGCCGATTTCTACGCCTTCTCCTTCTACAAGACCTATGGCCCGCATTTCGCCGTGCTCTGGGGCAAGCATGACCAGTTGCTTGAGCTCGACAGCCAGTATCATTATTTCTACGGGCGTGACAAAGTCCCGACGAAGCTCGAGCCCGGCAACGCCAATTACGAACTGGCTTGGGGCTGCACCGGCATCGTCGACTACTTCGACGAGCTTGGTGGCGGCACCGGCGATCGAGCGGCGATCGAGCGCGCCTTTGCTGCGGTGACGGCGCATGAGGCCGTGCTGGGCGAGCGGCTGCTGTCTTACCTGCGCGACCGCAACGATGTCCGGATCATCGGCGATCGCCACGCTCCAACCGCGACGCGGGTGCCAACCATCGCCTTCAAGGTCGATGGCCGGCGGTCCGACGAGATCGTGCGCGCCGTGGACAAGGATCGGATCGGTATCCGTTTCGGCGATTTTCATTCGCGCCGTCTGGTCGAGGATCTGGGCCTTTCGGATGGCGCGGGCATCGTCCGCGTATCCATGGTGCATTACAACACCGTCGAAGAGGTTGATCGACTGGTGCTCAGCCTTGACCGAGCCCTCACGGCCTGACGCGATTGTGGCCCCGATGAACGGCTCGGACCATCCTGCGCGCTGAAGTGCGGCGAGCCGGTGGCTGGATGCCGTCCGGGCAGCGGCTGCCTGCACCATCAAGGTCGACATCGGCGTCGCCGGAGGTGTTTCCCAGGGCCTTCCTGCAGCGAGGCTCACGTCGCTGCGTGGTTTTGCCGCCCTTCAGCAGCGCATGGTCGCCGGATGATCTAGAAATTGACCTTGTCGGCTCCCTTCAGTTGCAGCATTTCGCGGGCGTCGTCAGGGGTTGCAACCTCAAGACCCAACCCCTCGATGATCTGCCGCGCCTTCAGGACCTGATCGGCGTTGGATGTGGCCATCTTGCCGGCCCCGAGCCAGAGCGAATCCTCCAGTCCGACGCGGATGTTGCCACCCATCGCGACTGCCTGTGCGGCGATGGGCAGTTGGTGCCGTCCGGCACCGAGCACGGACCAGTGATAGTCCTTGCCGAACAGCCGGTCAGCCGTGCGCTTCATGTGCGAGACATCTTCCGGATGCGGGCCGATGCCGCCGAGGATGCCGAAGACGGACTGGACGAAGAAAGGCGGCTTGACCAACCCCCGCTCGGCGAAATGTGCCAGCGTGTAGAGATGGCCGATATCGTAACACTCGATTTCGAAGCGCGTGTCGTTCTCGGCGCATCGCGTCAGGATGCCGGCAATATCCTTGAAGGTATTGCGGAAGATGCGATCATCGGAGCCCGCAAGATAGGGCTCCTCCCAGTCGTGCTTGAAGTCCTTGAAACGGGTCAGCATCGGATAGAGCCCGAAGTTCATCGAGCCCATGTTGAGTGACGCAACCTCGGGCTTGAAGGTGGTGCAGGGGCGCAAGCGCTCCTCGATGCCCATGGTTGGCGCGCCGCCGGTGGTGATGTTGATCACGGCCTTGGTGCGCTGCTTGATCACTTTCAGGAACGGCTCGAAGGCTTCCGGCGACTGGTCAGGTCTGCCATCGACCGGGTTCCGGGCGTGGACATGGACCAGCGCTGCGCCCGCCTCCGCCGCCCCAATGGCCGCGTCCGCGATCTCGCTGGCGGTGATGGGCAAGTAAGGCGACATTGAAGGGGTATGGATCGCACCCGTCACGGCGCAGGTGATCATGACTTTGCGTGCCATCTCAGCTCTCCATCTTTCGCTTGTGCGCCTGCAATGCCGCCAGCCGCTCGTCGCGCCGCTGCGACCTCCGGCTGATTTCGGCAGCATCGGGTGTGCGGCCCCATTCGCTGGCCACCCGCGCGGCGCCATCTCCTTGCCAGGCAGAAGCAGGCGCGGGGTCGGCAGCCAGCCGCTGGTAGAATGCCGAGTAGCGCGCGATGTAGTCAGGAATGCCGCCGGGCGCGTTGAGTTCAATGGTCTCGAAAGGTCCGAGGAATGACCAGCGCAGGCCAAGCCCGTCCTTTATGACACGGTCGAGATCCTGCGGCGAGACATAGCCTTCGCCCGCGAGCTTCATCGCCTCGGTCAGCAGGGCACCTTGCAGGCGGTTGAGAATGAAGCCCTCGAGCTCGCGCTTGACGATGATCGGCACCTGGCCGATGCCGAGGTAGATCGCCCGCGCCCGGTCGATGATGTCTGGCGAGGTCCATGGCGCGCCGCACAACTCGACCACAGGCACCAGATGCGGCGGGTTGACCGGATGTGCCACGAGGCAGCGATGACGCCCTGCGAGATGCTCGGTGAACTTCGAGGCCACGATGGCCGAGGTCGAGCTGGCAAGAATGGCGTCGGCGGGGGCAAGCCTGTCGAGTTCGGCATAGATCGCTTGCTTCACTTCGACCTTTTCCGGACCGTTCTCCTGGACCAGGCTGACACCGTCGACGGCGGCTTCGAGTGTGGACGATACCTGGATGCGTGCCAGTGCCTTGGTGGGGTCATCGCACAGGCCATGGCGCGAGAGTTGCTCGAGTGCCTCACGGCACAGTGCATGACAGCGCTCGGCTTGGCCGCCCACGGGGTCGAACAGCCTGACATGCCATTCGGCCCGGGCAAAGATCGAGGCCCATGCCCGGCCAATCAGCCCTGCACCGACAATTGCAACGTCATTCACAGCCACAGCACCTTCCGCCTCAATTCGATATCACGCGAGAGCACATCGGAGGGCCCGGTATGCTGCACCTCACCGCGCTCCAGCACCACAGCGCGGTCCGACAGCGCCAGTGCCAGATCAAGGTGATGGTCGACGATGATGATCGAGATGTCCTGGCGCAGCTTGTCGAAGGCCTCGAACAGTTCCTCGACGATGGCCGGGGCAAGCCCTTCGAAGGGCTCATCAAGCAGCAGGATGCGCGTGTCGCCAGACAGAGCGCGGGCAACGGCAACCATCTGCTGCTCGCCGCCAGACAGATAGTCGGCAGGTGACAGCCAACGCTCCTTGATGCGCGGGAAGAAGCTGAAGATCTTCTCCTCGTCCCAGTGCATGCCCTGGCCATTGCGGCGCTTGAGGCGACCAAGTTCGAGATTGTCCTTGACCGACATGCCGGCGAACAGCCCGCGGCCTTGCGGCACGTAAGACACGCCCTTGCGGGTGATCACGGCGGAGGGCTGGCGCGCGAGCGCCGTGCCGCCAAGCGTGATCTCGCCGGTGGCGGGCGGGGCAATGCCAACGATGGTTTTCAGCAACGTCGACTTTCCAGCACCGTTGCGGCCAAGGAGGGCCACGATCTCGTTCTGCCCGACCGCGAAGCTGACATCGCGCAGGATGTGGCTCTTGCCGTAGAACGTGTCGACATTGCTGACCTTCAGCAGAACCTCTTCAGTTGCAGCGCTGGCACGTTGCTTCTCGGCCAGCGCGTGGGAGCCGGAGCCGATGTAGACCTCCTGCACCTGTCGCGACGAGCGCGCATTCTCGACATCGCCGTCAACCAGCACCGCTCCTTCGTTCATGACGGTGACATGGTCCGCAATCTGGAAAACACGATCGATGTCATGCTCGACCAGCAGCACCGGCATGTCGCGCGAGATCGCCTTGATCAGGTTGCCGACGCGCTCCCGCTCGGCGGCGGCCAGACCCGCCAACGGCTCATCGAGCAGGAGCACGCGTGGCCGGGTGGCCAATGCCAGACTCATGTCGAGCAAGCGCTGGCCGCCATAAGACAAGGAGCCCGCCTCATGTGCCTCGACACCGCCAAGACCCATGGTGGCGATGACCCCGGCGGTCTGCGTGTTGATCTCGGCAATCGAGGTTGCGCTGACCCATGGGTTGAACGCCTGGGGGAAGCGTGCCTGCACGGCGAGACGAACATTCTCTGTGATGGTCAGCGTAGGGAACAGGTTGGTGATCTGGAACGAGCGACCAATGCCCGCGCGCGTCACCTGTTCCGGCGACAGGCCGCCGATGCTGCGACCCGCCAGCGTGACAGTGCCCTTGTCAGGGGCGAACATGCCGGAGATCAGGTTGAAGGCGGTGGTCTTGCCAGCACCGTTGGGGCCGATCAGCGCATGCAACGTGCGGTCTCGCATGGCGATGTCGACGCCTTGCACGGCCTTGATCCCGCCAAACGACTTGGCAATGCCATCCGCTTTCAGCACATGGCCGTCGCCAATAGGTGGATGCCTGAGATAGTCTGGCAAGGTCACGGCTCCCGCCTTGCGGGCCGACATGGCGGCATCGCCTGCCACCTGCTTCAGGAACGGCTTCAGGAGTTTTTCAGCGACACCCACCAGCCCGGTTGGCGAGAACACGATGAAGGCGACAAACAGGAGCCCGAACCAGAGCAGCCAATTTTCTGTTACGCTGGAGAGATAGTCGCGGAAAATGACGAAGAAAAGTGCCCCGAGCGCCGGCCCCAGGAACGAGCGCATGCCGCCGATGACCACCATTGCGAGGAGCTCGCCCGAAAAGGCGACGGAGATCGGTTCGGCCGACGTCATGCGGTTGTTGAACAGCAGAAGCGTACCGGCAAGTCCCGTGATCGATGCCGAAACAACGAAGGCAACGAGCTTGTATCGATCAGTGGCATAGCCGACGAACCTGGCCCGCTGTTCGTTCTCGCGGATGGCGACGAGCACTGTCCCGACTGGCGAGCGGTGAAAGCGCCACAGACCATAGACAACAAAGAAGGCGATCGTGGCAACGAGGGCATAGTAGGGTGGCGCAACATCGAAATTGATGCCTGCGAACGCCGGTCGCTTGATGCCACCCAGGCCATCCTCACCTCCCGTCACTGCCGTCCAGCGGAAAGCAATGGCGTAGAACATCGCGGCCAGCGCCAGCGTGAGCAGCGAGAAGTAGACGCCCTTGCGCCGCAGGATGAGCGCGCCGAAAGCGAGCGCGATCAGGGCAACCAGACCCACCGCCGCCAGCACGGGCAGCGCGAAATGGCCGGGCAGCAGTTCCCTCTGGATCATGCCCGCCGCATAGGCCGCCAGCCCGAACCATGCGCCGTGCCCGAAGGAGACGAGGCCGGTGTAACCGACGAGAATGTTGAGCGCCATGCAGGCCATGGCGAAGATCACGACCTCGGTGGCCGAGGTGACGCCGAGCCCGATGCGCGGCAGGACAAATGGCAGCGCGAGCAGCGCAAGCGCGGCGATCACCAGCGGCAGACGGTCCTTGAGTGCGGCAGGCATCATGAGGTCACTCGAACCTCTGGATGCGTTCGCCGAACAGTCCGCGCGGGCGGAACAGAAGCACCAGCAGCATCATCAGATAAATCACGGCAGTCGACCATTGCGGATAGCCAAGGCCGATGGTTGCACCTTTCACGAGGCCGACCAGCAGCGCGGCTACCACGACGCCCCAGAAGGATCCCAGCCCGCCAATGACCACCACCACGAAGGCCGGGGTGATGATATCCTGGCCCATGGCCGGATGAATGGAATAGATCGGCGCAAGAAGAACGCCGGCCAGACCCGCAAGCCCGATGCCGATGCCAGCGACGGTCATCATGTAGGGCGACAGCGAAATTCCAAGCGCGCCGACCATGTCAGGATTCTGCACACCGGCTTTCACGACGCGACCAAATGCGGTGCGGTTGAGCAGGAGCCAGATCAGCGCCACGCAGGTGGCCGCGATGAGGAGAAGCGTGGCGCGGTAGCGCGAATAGATGAAGTCACCGAGGAATATCTGGCCGCGCAACCAGGACGGAATCGAATACGACAACGGGGGCGCGCCAAAAATCATGCGCAAGGTCTGCTCGGCCACGAGCGCAAGCCCGAATGTCAGCAACAGCGACAGGATGGGGTCGGACCGATAGAAGCGCTGGAACAGAAGCCTCTCGAATGCGACGCCCAGCAGCGCGACCAGGAGCGGCGAGACGAACAATGCCCCGCCAAAACCGATATGCGGGCCCAGCAGAACGGTGAGATAGGCGCCCACGGCATAGAATGCGCCGTGGGCGAGATTGACGATGCCGCCAAGCGAGAAGATCAGCGAAAGGCCGAGCGCAATCAGGAGATAGTATGTCCCGTCGAGCAGGCCATTCGCCAGATGCTGAAGGAAGAGGGTCGACATGGCGCCCTCACGCCATCTTGCATTCGTTCTCTTCGGCGGTGGATGCAATCACTTCCAGGCTTTCGTTGGCTGCAGGTACCGCAGGTGACGCCGCGAAGATGTCCCACTGGTTGGGTGCTTTTGCCCCGACGCCCGAGACGGTGAACATTTCGTGCATCATCTGGTGGTCGCGGGCGCGGAAGTAGCCTTCACGGGTCTTCATCACATCGAATGTGGCACCCTTTTCCCAGTGTTCGATGATCTTGGCAGAGTCAGTTGATTTCAGCTCGTTCATGGATTGCGCGAAGATCTTGACCGCGAGGTAGTCGCCCCAGGCCTGATTTTCCGGCGGCTTGCGGTACTTGGCCGTGAAGGCTGCCACGAACTTCTTGGTGTTGGGCGTGTCGATCAGGTGATGCCAGACCACCGGCCATGTTCCGATGAAGTTTTCCTTGCCTGCAGCCCAGGCCAGTGCGGTGTCGAAGCCGAAACCGCCAACGGGGAATTGCAGTCCGAATTCGGAATACTGCTTGAGGAAGTTGGTGATCTGGTTGCCAGCAAGGTTTGCGATGACGAGGTCGGGGCGGGCATTGCGGATCTCCAACAGCAGCG
Organism: Hyphomicrobiales bacterium; assembly: GCA_026400565.1. Taxonomy (GTDB): domain Bacteria; phylum Pseudomonadota; class Alphaproteobacteria; order Rhizobiales; family Beijerinckiaceae; genus Allobosea. The sequence continues at coordinate 10,894 of JAPLOV010000074.1, forward strand.
CGGAGAAGTCCGTCAGATCGGTCGGCACCAGCTTGTCGGCGGCGAACTGACCTCCGGCGCCTTCCATGAAGCGCTTTGCGACCTTGAGCAGATCATGGCCGAAGGCATAATCCGCCGTCAGCGAGAACCACTTCTTGCCCTGCACCAGCCCCTGCGCCATCAGCGAGCGGCCACATGTCTTCACATACATCGAGTTCTGGCTCTCGACGTGGAACATGTACTTGTTGCAATTGGTGCCACGCAGGGCATCCGAGTTGCCGCCGGTGTTGATGTAGAGTGTCTTGGTGCGTTGGGCGACCTGCGCGATCGTCAGGCAGGAGGCGGACGAAATCTCGCCGATGATGGCTGCCACCTTGTCGCGCTCGACCATGCGCTCGGCCTTGGTTGAGGCGGTCTGCGGGTTGACTGAATCTTCCTTCAGGATTTCAAGCTTGCGGCCAAGCACGCCGCCCGCCGCATTGATCTCCTCGACGGCGAGGTCAGCTGCCATGACGCCATATTCGCCGAGCGGTCCGAGAAAGCCCGTGCGCGGCGTCAGGTGGCCGAAGCGGATGACATCAGAGGTCTGCGCGAGGATCACCGAAGGTTTGGCGATGATCACGGCACCGGCGGCAACTGCGCCGCCCAATGCGGCGCGGCGTGATAGCGTGAAGTCTTTGGACATGGATTGCCTCCTTGGTTCGATACTCTGGTTTCCGGTCCCTTCCCGCCACTGCCGGTCCTTGCGGGCCCGCGGCGGGATTGTATCAAGACGGCTGCTTCTGTCGGCTTGCCGTGATCTGTGATCACAGTTAGGCTATCGCAAATCAACCGCCTGTCCAGAGCAAATTCATGTCGGCGAACGCCTTGTCGGTTATGGCCGTCATCCAGTCCGGGCCACCGCTGGCGCGCAACACGCTTGGTGACCAGGTCTATGCCCATATCAGGGCGCTCCTGATCGCCGGGCGTCTCGCGCCCGGAGACAGGCTGTCGCTGCGCCAGGTTGCCGACGTGATGGGCGTCTCGATGATGCCGGTACGGGAGGCTGTCAGCCGGCTGGTGGCCGATCAGGCCATTGAGGTGATGCCGAACCGGGCGCTCAGGGTGCCAGTGATGGTCCGCCACCAGTTCGAGCAGCTTGCCATCATCCGCTCGGAAATCGAGGGATTTGCCGCCGAGCGTGCAGCGGCAGTGCGAACGCAGGCACAGATGACGGTCATCACGACAAGCCTGCAACACTTCGACGCGCTTGCGCAGGCATCGCAGCCTGATCTGCCTGCCGTGGTCGAGGCCAACCAGGCCTTTCATTTCGCCGTCTATGCGGCGGCGGGGCTGCCGGACCTGGTGGACGTGATTGGCAGCCTCTGGCTGAAGGTCGGACCGGTCATCAATCTCGATCTGCGCGAAAATCCCGAAAGGCTCGCCACCGGGCAGGCGGCGGAGTTGCATGCGGCCTGCGCCCAGGCGATTGCGCGCGGTGATGGCAAGGCTGCCCGCGCCGCCATCGCTGCCGATATCACAGGTGCGGCGGATTTCATCCTGTCGCAAGGGCGACTGCCGGATTCTTGATCAATGGGGGAGTTTGCCATGGATATGGGCTTGAACGGCGCACGTGTGCTGATCACGGCGGGGGCTGCAGGCATCGGGCTTGAGATCGCTCGCTCGTTCATCGGTGAAGGCGCAAAGGTGCATGTCTGCGACGTCGACGCGGCAGCGCTTGCTGCGCTCAGAGCCAGTGACCCGGCCATAACGTCGAGCCGGTGCGATGTTTCGGATCGTGCCGCCGTTGCCACCCTGTTCGATGATGCACTCAAGGCGCTTGGTAGCCTCGATGTGCTCGTCAACAATGCCGGCATCGCCGGCCCGACGGGCCGCATCGAGGAGATCAATCCGGAGGACTGGGATCGCTGCCTCGATATCTGCCTGACGTCTCAGTTCAATTGTACCCGGCTCGCCATTCCGCATCTGCGCCAGAGCAAGAATGCTTCGATCGTCAACCTGTCGTCAGCGGCGGGGAAGGTCGGCTTTCCGCTGCGCAGCCCCTACTCGGCTGCAAAATGGGGCGTTATCGGCTTTACCAAGTCGCTCGCCATGGAGCTTGGCCCCGATGGCATCCGTTGCAATGCCATCCTGCCGGGGATTGTCACCGGTGACCGGATTCGCCGTGTTTTCGAAGCCAAGGCGCAGCAGCGCGGCATCTCCTTCACCGAGATCGAGGAGACGATGCTGCAGTACACAAGCCTGAAAAGCTATGTGACACCGCAACAGATCGCCGACCAGATCGTCTTCATTGCCTCCGAGCGCGGGCGTACGATCAGCGGGCAGGCCATCTCGGTCTGCGCGGATACGCAGATGCTGGCTTGAGGTTGGTCCTGTTTAAGGTTGGTCTTGTTTAAGGTTGGTTTTGTTTAAGGTTGGTTTTGGCAAACGACCCAGAGCTTGTCGTCAAGGCTGACGTTCGTGGCACAAGCGCCATGATGCAGACGGCGACTGCGCTTAAGGGCGTTAACTGGTTTGGAATGCACGCTCGTCAAGAGCCGCACGTGCGGCCTCAGCCATTCAAGGCAAAAGAGTCGACATGAGAGGTTTCATGCAGCGCGAAGTCATCGAGGTGCCTGTCATTTCGGAGGCGATCCGCCGGCTCGGCGCTCCGACCTCCGCACTGGTGCGCGCCGGAGGGCTGCTCTTCACGTGCGGGATGCCTCCGGTCGATTGCCGGACCGGGGACATCGTCCGGGGCGACATCGCGGTCCAGACGCGGGCTGCGCTCGACGCGCTGCAGGTCACCCTCGCCTTTGCTGGCTCATCGCTTGCCCATGCGGTCAAGACCACCGTGTTCATCACCGACCCTGCCCTTATGGGCACGGTCAACGCGATCTATCGCGAACGCTTTCCTGCCGGGTTCCCGGCGCGAACCAGCGCCGGCATCAACCCCTGGCCGGCCCCGTTCGACATCGAGATCGAATGCATGGCGATCATTCCGTGAGGCCATCTTGTGCCTGTGCAAGATGTGTGGCCCGATAGGCTATTGTAGACCGCTACGGCGACCGGTCATCATTGCCGCCCAAGGACAGCACCATGAGCCTGACCCTCTTCCGCAATTTTCTCCTGCTCGATCCAGCGATCTGCGATGATCTCGTCGGCGGCTACGAGTTGCTCGTAGAGGGCGACACGATCAAGGAGTTGTCCGACAAGCCCATCAAGGCTGCGAACGCCGCCGTTATGGATTGCGGCAAGCGCACATTGATGCCGGGCCTCGTCGACTGCCATGTCCACGTCATTGCCACCATGGTCAACATCGGCCAGAACGCGCTTTTGCCCGACGCGCTCATCGCCTATCGCGCCGCGCGGATCATGAAGGGCATGCTGGATCGCGGCTTCACCACCGTGCGCGACCTTGGCGGTGCGACCTATCCGCTGGTCGAGGCACAGGAGCAGGGCCTGATCCAGGCACCCCGCCTCATCATCCCCGGCAAGGCGCTGTCCCAGACGGGCGGCCATGGCGACAGCCGGTCGCGCTATGACCGTCGTGACCCCGAGACATGGACACGGTCGCTCGGCTCGCTCGGGCGGCTCGCGGACGGCGTTGATGCTGTCAGGATGGCATGCCGCGAGGAGATCAAGCAGGGCGCTCATTTCATCAAGATCATGGCCAATGGCGGCGTCGCCTCGCCAAATGATCCCATCCACTTCCTGGGCTACTCCCGCGAGGAGATCATCGCAGCCGTCGAGGAAGCAGCCAATGCCGGCACCTATGTCGCCGCGCACCTTTACACCGACGAGGCGATCCGGCGCGCGGTCGAGTGCGGGGTCCACAGCCTCGAACATTGCAACCTCATCCAGTCCAAGACCGCGGCTTTCGCAGCCGAAATGGGCGCTATCGCCTGCCCTACCCTTGTGACCTACGAGTATCTCGGCGTTGAGGGACCGGCACTGGGGCTCGACCCGATCTCGGTTGGCAAGGTCGACACGGTGCGCGTTGCTGGCATGAAGTCGCTCGAGATCATGCGTGACGCCAAGCTCACCATGGCCTATGGCTCCGACCTTCTCGGTGAGATGCATCGGCACCAGTCCGAGGAGTTCGTGATCCGGGGCCGTGTTTTGCCGGCCATCGAGGTGATCCGCTCGACGACGGTTCATGCCGCCCGGCTCTGCCGCAAAGAAGGCAAGATCGGCACGCTCAGGGCCGGCGCCCATGCCGACGCGGTCCTGGTCGAAGGGAACCCGCTCAAGGACCTGTCGCTCCTGACCAAGCAGGGCGCGCACATGGCCCTGATCATGCAAGGCGGCCGCATGCACAAGAACCAGCTCTCCTAGGGCAGGGTTCGCATGGGGGGATCGACGGCATGATGGCGGATGGACGGTTTGCGGGGAGAGTGGCGCTCCATGGCGTCGCTTATCTGACGCTCGGCTTCATCCTCATGCCGCTGGTCTTCGTCACCTGGCTGGCCTTCTTTGCCCAGGAAATCCCCTCCTTCCCGCCGGAGGGCTACTCGCTCAAATGGTTTGGCGCCATCGCCAACAACCGCAACTTTGTGACCGGGCTCTGGACGAGCATGCAGGTTGCTATCGCGGCGACCATGATCGGCCTTGTCCTGGCAGTGCCGGCAAGCCTGATCCTGGCCCGCAGGCAGTTCACCGGCAATGCTGCGATGAGCCAGTTCCTGCTGCTGCCACTTGTCGTGCCCGGCGTGGTCATGGGCACGGCCATCTATGTCTTCCAGATCGAGACGGAGATCGCCACGGGCCTGCCGATCCTCGGTTCCCTCGGCGGCCTCATCGCAGGCCATACGCTCATTGTCATCCCGTGGACGGTCCGCCTCGTGACAGCAAGCCTCGCCGGGCTGGACCCGGCGGCGGAGGAAGCGGCCCAGAGCCTCGGCGCCAACCATTGGACCACCTTCTTCCGGGTTACCTTGCCAGCTATCAGGCCCGGTGTCGTGGCAGGGGCCCTGTTCGGTTTCGTGACATCCTTCGGCAATCTCGAGATGAGCCTGTTTCTCGTGGGGCCGGGACGCATCACGCTGCCGATCGCCATCCTCCAGTATCTGGAATGGAAGATCGACCCGACCGTTGCGGCTGTCTCCGTTCTTCAGATACTGCTCATCGCTGGAGCGATGATCATCACCGATCGCTATGTCAAACTTGCCCGAGTTGTCTGATCCATGGCCTCACTGACCCTCGACGGACTGACCAAGAGCTACGGCGATGTCGCCGTGGTCAAATCCGTTTCGCTCGAGGTCAGGGATGGCGAGTTTCTCGTGCTGCTCGGCCCGTCCGGCTGCGGCAAGACCACCACGTTGCGCATGATTGCGGGTTTCGTGCCGCCGAGCGGCGGATCGATCCGCATTGGCGACCAGGACATCACCCGTCTGCCGCCCTGGAAGCGCAATGCTGGCCTCGTCTTCCAGAGCTATGCGCTGTTTCCCCACATGACGGTGGCGCAGAACGTCGCCTTTGGACTCGAGATGCGGAAGGCTGCGCGCAGCGAGGTCGGCCCGAGGGTTGCAGAGGCCCTCCGGCTCGTCCGGCTGGACGGCTATGGCGAACGCTATCCTCGCCAGTTGTCCGGCGGCCAGCAGCAACGCGTGGCCCTTGCCCGCGCGCTCGTCATCCGGCCGGATGTCCTGTTGCTCGATGAGCCGCTGTCGAACCTCGATGCCAAGCTGCGCCTGCAGGTGCGCCTCGAGATCCGGGCTTTGCAGCAGCAGACCGGCCTCACCACGGCGACGGCGCGGTCCGCCAAGTCGGCACGCAATCGGATCTGTATGAGCGTCCCGCTGACCTGTTCGTCGCCGATTTTGTCGGCCGCTCTACCATGATCGCTGGCACGGTGACGGCCCCCGGCACCTTTCGCTCCGATGGAGGATTGGTTCTGAGCTGTCCGGCCCCGGCCCCGCTGGGCCCCGCCACCCTCGCGCTGCGCCCCGAGCGGCTGACGATGGGCCTCGCCGCCCGAGGCCTCGACAATCATGTGCCGGGCACGGCGAGCTTCGTGTCCTATCTGGGCGCGATGCTCGACGTCCATGTGCGCCTGAACGGCACGGACCATGTCGTGGTACAGATTCCCAACAAAGCTGATGGCCTCGCTCCGGCTGTCGGCGACACCATCGAGGTTGGCTGGCCGGCCTCGGCCTGTCTCGTCTTTTCACGCGAGACAGCCTGACCCTGCGGCATCCGCCGCAATTTGAACCATAGGAAAGGGAGAAGTCGATATGTCGAAGTCCACCAAGGGAATTGACCGGCGCACCACGCTGAAGGGCCTTGGCCTGGCTGCCGCTGGAGCGCTCCTGCCGGGCGTCGGTTCAAGCGAAGCAACGGCTCAGGCTGCAGGCCGCGTCGTCGTCGGCACCTGGGGCGGTGATTACGCCCGCCTTCTCTCCAAGAACGTCGAAGAGCCCTTCCTCAAGCCAAAGGGCTTCGAGGTTGTGCAGGACCAGGCTTCAGATGCACCGCGCCGGGCCAAGATGGTTGCCGAACGCCGCCTGCCGCGCGGAACGACCGACATTCAGGGGCTTTCGGCGGCACAAATGTTCGAGATGGATGCGGCCGGTGTCGCTGAGCCGATCGACTATTCCAAACTCAAGAATGCCGCGAACATCATCCCGATCGCGCGTTATCCGTTCGGCGTCGGCCACATCATCTCCGGCAAGGTGGTGGTCTACAACCCGAAGCTCGTGACACCCGCCCCCACGGGCTACAAGGACTGCTTCGATCCAAAATATGGCAACAAGCTTGGCTTCATCGACATCCAGTACCAGTTCGTGATGCTGGCCGCGGGGCTCGCCGCCGCGGGCGACATGACGAGCCTGGAGAAGGGCAAGGAACTGTTGCTCGCCGCAAAGCGCGCCGGCGCCCGCATCTATCCGACCAACGAGGCCTTCGCCCAGGCGCTGAAGACCGAGGAGATCAGCATCGGCATGATGTGGAGGGCCCGCGCCGTGCAGTGGCAGAATGCTGGCATCCCGGTGGATTCCGTCGCTCCGAGCGAGGGCACCATGGCCTATGTCTCGGGCTTCCTGATCCCGAAGAATGCGCCAAACAAGGCCGCCGCCTATGCCTACATGGACGCGATGCTGGAGAAGGGCGCGCAGGAAAACTTCGCCATCGACATGGGCTTCAATCCGACCGTGACAACCGCCTCCGTCGCACCCGAACTCCAGAAGCGCATCGGCTTCACCGAAGAGGAGAACAGGAAGATGAAGGATCTCGACTACGACTTCCTCGCGAAGAATGACGCGGCGATGAAGGAGTGGTGGGACAAGGTCTTCAAGGCCTGATCCGGGACGGCGGCTCGCCATGGCGCATGTTTCACAAAGACCCGTCGGCGAGCCCGGCAACCTCACGGCGGCGGGCCTGCTTGTGCCCGCCACCATCTTCGTCGCGATCGGCCTCATGGTCCCGATCGCGATCCTCTTCCGCTACAGCCTGAACGCCTTCGTTCCAGGCAAGCTGATGGTCGATGCGCTGACCGTTGCCAACTACGTCAAGTTCTTCACTGACCCGTTTTACCTGCAGGTACTGTGGCGGACCGTCCGTGTTGCGGTCGCCTGCACCTTCTTCTGCCTGATCTTCGGATTTCCGCTTGCCTACGTGCTGGCGCGGACGCAGTCCCGCTACAAGAATCTTCTGGTCATGGCGATCGTGCTGCCGCTCTTCGTCGGCAATGCGGTGCGCGCGGCCGGCTGGATGGTCGCCTTTGGATCGAAGTGCTTCGTCAATGCGAGCCTGATGGGCATGGGCGTGATCTCCACGCCCATCGAGATCATGTACACCGAGACGGCCGTGGTCATCGGCATCATCGCGGTGAACATGCCCTTCATGGTGCTGACCCTGCAGAGCGTGATTGAGGGCATCGACCGCAACGTAGAGGAAGCTGCCTTCTCGCTCGGTGCGCCGCCGATGACGATGGCGGTGCGCGTTCTGTTCCCGTTGGCGCTGCCCGGCATCCTTGCCGGCGTGATCCTGACATTCATTCTGGCCATGAACGCCTATGCGACGCCGGTGCTTCTGGGGGGCCCGAAGTTCCAGACCATGGGGCCGCTGGTCTTCTCTACCTTTGCGCAGCAGAACAACTGGCCATTCGGCGGCGCCGTCTCGTTCATCCTCATGACGGTGACATTGGTCCTGACCATCGCCTCGACCCTGTTGATCCGCCGCCGATACGCCTGAAGGGCTGACACCTATCCGCCGTCGACGCAGAAGACAAATGGGTCCCGGCAGTGTCGTGAACGCGCGAGGACAACGTGACGTTCGCTGACTTTTGTCGCAAACACGGTGTCAGCGATGCAAGCATCTACAAAGGAAAGCCAAGTTCGGCGGCATGGACGTGTTGTAGGACGAGCAGCTCCGGGCTCTGGAAGACGAGAACAACAAGCTCAAGCAGATGCTGGCCGACGCCATGCTCGACAATGTGACGCTGGGCGATTTGCCGGGACAGAAATTGCGACGCCCGCTGCTGAGCAGCAAGCCGTCGCGCATCTGGTGACAAGCCACGCGATGACCGCACGGTGCGGCGCAGCCATGACCGATCTGAGCTTGAGGACATTGCAGGACATTGCAGGACATTGCTTGCCTCCGACAGCCAGGGCAGGCTCACCACCGCGCCGCTGAATCCTAGAGCGGTGCGGTGTCTGCGCGAGATCGGGGCATTGAAGACATGATGTGAGGGCGAGGGCCGAACGCGTGCTGCCAACCCCGGCGTGAAGCTTCAACTGGCCGCCTGCTGAAGCCGGAGAAATCTGCGCGTTAGCGGGAAACCGGCGACGCTTGAACACGGACATTGGCAAATGGCTCCATCATAATG
>JAPLOV010000242.1 GCA_026400565.1 Hyphomicrobiales bacterium
GATCACGATGCGCTCGAACCGATCCTGTGGCGCATGGCGGAACGTACCGCAGCCCGCCTGCGGAAAGCCGACCTCGCCGGCCGCACAGTGATCCTCAAGCTCAAGGGGGCGGACTTCCGCCTGATCACGCGCTCGCGCCAGCTTCACGAGCCGACGCAACTGGCCAAGCGCCTCTATGACGAAGCCCGCGCCCTGCTGCTCGCCGAGCCGGTGGGCACCCGTTATCGCCTGCTCGGCGTCGGCGTCTCCGATCTCGGAGAGGGATCGGGTGCGGACCGCGGCGATCTGGCCGACACCGAGACCCCGCGCGTCGCCGCCGTGGAACGCGCCATCGAGAAGCTGCGTGACCGGTTCGGCACCGATGCGGTGATCAAGGGCGTGGGGCTCGGACGGGAACCCGCTGCCAGCCCGGCACGCGAGACGCCTACTTCGCGCAGGCGCTAGGCTTCATCATGTCGAGCTTGACCAGTTCGCCCGTCATGCGGAAATCCCGGTAGTCGAGCACCAGCGCCCGCGTGATGCCGTTTTCGAACAGATCGAAGCTGATCGCATAGGAGGCGCTGGCATCGCCGGAGGCGGCCTTGAAGTAGCTGATGGATACGGGCCAGCGCGCTGCCTGCTCCATCTCCGGTTTACGCATGTCCTCTTCCAGCCCATCCAGCGGGCCGGGCCCCACCTTGCGCCCGATCACCGCGAAGGTGTCATAGATCTGCTTGCCATCATCGGAGCCGTCATAGACCTGCACATTGTAGGTGCTCTGGCCTGCGCGTGCGGCCTGGATAACCCGCTTGAGATGCTCGCTGGGAAAGATCACATCGCCGCCAAAGCTGAAGCGATCCGGCCTCGGCTGGCGGATCTGCACGCGGTAGCCCGGTCCGTTCCGCTCGGCGACGCCGTCGGCCCGGTCATCCAGACGCCCGCCCACCGCGCTCTGGGTCTTGAAGCGGAACAGATTGCCGTCGCCATCCTCGAAATTCGTGGTGCGCACATCGATGTTGCGCGGGCCGGTTTCCGAACCTTCGATGACGGTGACCTGCCGGAACGAAAGCGCATAGCCGTCGCAGGCATCCCCGGTGAAATCGAAGGCGATCCGCCCGCGCGCGCCATCGACGCTGCGAGACGGCTTGCTGGTGTCGAGCTTGAGATCATACACGGCCCGGTGCGGCAGCAGCACGACGCGCTCCTTGGCCGGCTGGGCTTGGGGCTGGGGCTGGGGCTGGGCCGCCGCGCCCGCCGCCGAAAGCATGGCAAGGGCCAGCGCCAGGCTGCAACCAGCCGGCAAAGAAAGAACCGGACCGGAACGAACCGGGCGAGCCAACAACCGCGACGTCATGTCATCTCTCTCCCTGCGCATCCGCGCCTAACCTAGGTATGCGCGCGCAACCTAGCAATGCGTAAGGGACGAGTTCATCGTTTCCACACAACGACCATTCTGCATCGTGATCGCCTCCGGAAGGAATGCAGGACGGATAGCGGTCGCTCTCCAGCACATGCGAGCCAGCACATGCGAGCCTGGTCTGCCGTGCAGCTTTGTCACTTGCGAAGCGCGCCATCAGCGGGCAACGTCGAGCTTCGAACCAACCGCGCACCACCTCAGCAATCCGATCCGGAGTGATCCCATGAGCGCCGTCGAACAACGCCTTGCCAGCCTTGGCATCACCTTGCCCTCGCCCGTGGCACCGGCGGCCAATTACGTTCCGTTCGTGCGCAGCGGCAGCCTGCTGGTAATCTCGGGCCAGCTCTGCTTCGGGGCGGATGGCAAGCTGGCGGCGGCCCACAAGGGCAAGGTTGGCGGGACCGTTTCGATGGATGATGCCAAGGCTGCGGCGCGGCTGTGCGCCGTCAATGTGCTGGCACAGGTCAAGCTTGCAATCGGCGATCTTGACAACATCGCACGCTGCATCCGCCTCGGCGGTTTCATCAATGCCATGCCGGACTACGAGCCGCTGGCCCAGGTGATGAATGGCGCGTCAGATCTGATGGTCGAGGCACTCGGTGACAAAGGCCGTCACGCCCGCAGCACGGTCGGCGTGATCGTGCCGATGGCCGCTGCCGTCGAGGTTGAGGGCATGTTCGAGATCGCCGGATGACGGCTCCCGGATGGATGACGGCGCGCCCGATCGCCCATCGCGGCCTGCATGATGCGGCGCAGGGGGTGAACGAGAACAGCCCTTCGGCGGCCCGCGCTGCCGTCGCCGGCAATTTCGGCATCGAGTGTGACGTGCAACTCACTGCCGATGGCGAGGCGGTGGTGTTCCACGACTTCGTCCTCGACCGGCTGACCACGGCCTCCGGCCGTGTCGATGCCCACAGCACAGCCGCGCTAGACACTGTTGAGATGCGCGGCAGCGATGAACGGATCCTGACGCTGCCAGCCTTTCTCGATGTCATCGCCGGCAATGTTCCGCTGGTTCTTGAAATCAAGAGCCGGTTCGACGGCGACATGCGCCTCGCCCGACGCGTTGCCGATGTCGTCAAGGCGAGTCCTTTCCCTATTGTGCTGAAATCCTTCGATCCCCGCATCGTGATGGCGCTCAAGACCCTGACGCCGAACCACGCCCGCGGAATCGTCGCGATGAACGACTACAGCTATCCGGACTACGAGACCTGCAGCGCCACCGAGAAGCACGCCATGGCCAACCTGCTGCATTTCGGCGAATCGCAACCCGATTTCGTGTCCTGGCGGGTGCGCGACCTGCCATCCGCTGCGCCATTCCTGTGCCGCCAGGCCCTCGGGCTGCCGCTGATGACATGGACTGTGCGCAATGCCGAGGATCGCGCGCTCGCCGAGGTTCATGCCGACCAGATGGTGTTCGAGGGTTTCGTTCCATGAGAGGGGCTCGGTCCCGATCTGCCGTTCTGCCCGCGCCGGTCCCGGCATGAACGTGGACAAGGCGGCGATCCGTCTGAAGACCGTGCTGTCACTGGCTGACATCCCGGCTGATGACTGGGACAGGTGCAGCCAATGGGCAGGGCCGAAAGGCAGCAACGGTCCTGATACAGGGTCTCGGGTCGATGCCGCCAACCCGTTTATCTCATACGCTTATCTCAGTTCCCTGGAGGATTCCGGCTGTGTCGGTGCCCGCACCGGATGGACCAGCGCCCATCTTGTTGCAGAAGGGTTGGATGGCCGCATCCTTGGCGTCGCTCCGACCTATCTGAAGTCCCACAGCCAGGGTGAATACGTTTTCGACCACAGCTGGGCCGATGCCTTGCAGCGCGCGGGCGGGCGCTACTACCCCAAGCTCCAGACGACCTCACCCTTCACGCCGGCCACCGGCCGCCGCCTTCTCGCCGCGCCGGGGCAGGATGCTCTGGCCGTGGAAGAGGCGCTCGCTGACGGCTTGCTGGCCTTGCGCGATCAGATGAACGCCTCGTCCGCGCACATCACCTTCCTGACGGAAGGCGAGTGGCGCAGACTGGGCTCGGCGCATTGGCTCCAGCGGCTCGATGTCCAGTATCACTGGTTCAACCGGGGCTACGCGGCCTATGACGATTTTCTCGGGCTTCTGGCCTCGCGCAAGCGCAAGGCGCTGAAGCGCGAACGTCGCGATGCGCTGGGCGAGGAGATCAGCATCGAACGGCTCACCGGCAGCGATCTGACCGAGGCCATCTGGGACGATTTCTTTGCCTTCTACATGGACACAGGCTCCCGCAAGTGGGGCCGCCCCTATCTCAACCGCATGTTTTTTTCGCTGATCGGCGAACGCATGGCAGGCCGTATCGTGCTGGTCATGGCGCGGCGGGCGGGGCGCTATGTTGCCGGCGCGATCAACTTTGTCGGGGCTGACACGCTCTATGGTCGCCATTGGGGCTGCCGCGAGGAGCACCCGTTTCTGCATTTCGAAGTCTGCTACCATCAGGCCATCGACCACGCGATCGCGCTCGGGCTTGACCGGGTCGAAGCCGGCGCGCAGGGAGACCACAAGATCGCACGCGGCTACGAACCGGCGTTGACACGATCGGGCCACGCCATCGCCCACCCCGGTTTCCGCCGGGCGGTGGCGGATTTCCTCAGTCACGAGCGGCCCCAGATCGAGCAGCTTGTGCTGGCGATGCGGGCCGATCTACCTTTTTCCCAGACGTCCGTATCCGGCATGACCGAAGGCGACGGTGGCCAAGCTTGATCCAAACCTTGCATGAACCATCAGGTCGCGGGATGGGGGAAGAACCCCGCCTCGGCCAGCAACGACCAGGACAGCAGCACGATGACAACCTATGCCCCAAACAACATCTTCGCACGCATCCTGCGCGGGGAACTGCCATGCCATCGCGTCTTCGAGAACGAGCAGTGTCTGGCCTTCATGGACATTATGCCGCGCTCGCCAGGCCATACACTCGTCATTCCCAGAAGTCCGGCACGCACGATCTTTGATATCGAGCCAGCCGCCCTGTCAGCGCTGGCGGTGACGGTCCAGACCGTCGCGCGGGCGGTCAAGACCGCGATGGTCGCGGATGGCCTCACGATCCAGCAGTTCAATGAAAGCGCCGGCGGGCAGGTCGTGTTCCACCTGCATTTTCACATCATCCCGCGCTGGGAAGGCAAGATCATGGCCCCGCACGGCGCGGGCATGGCCCCGGCCGAGCAGTTGATGCTGCATGCCGAAAAGATCAAGGCAGCGCTTGCCGGCTAGAGCTGGCTGCCCCGGAGGCAGACGCCGATCAGGACCATCTCGCCGGCGAAAAGCCCGGCCAGAACCGAGCGCCGCGCTACAAAGTAGACAGCGACGCCGGCAGCCAGCGCACCCAGCCGGCCCCAGAGCGGCACGACAGCGAGAGCTCCGGACGGCGACATCAGCAACTTGGCCACGACACCCGCCACCAGCGCTGTCGCCACCATGCGCACCCAGACCATCACCTGCGAATTCTCGTCGAGATTGCGCCCGGCCAGCACGCCGGCCACGCGCCAGACCTCCGTCGGCAGGAATCCGATGACGATCACCACGAGATAGGGCCAGAGCCCACCACTGGCCTGTTCCAGCTCAGCCAGCATCAGCGCACTCCCCGCATGCGGTGGATGCCATAGGCCAGTGTCCCGCCCACCAGTCCGACCACGAGCAGATCGAAATCCTGCCCGACCAGCGCCGTTGCGAGAGGCGCGAGGGCGAAGCCGAGGCCGAGCGCGGCCCAGTCGGCCAGCGTGCGCGACCCCGCCACGAGCGACAAGGTGAAGAACATCGGCGTGGTGAACAGCAAAGCGGCCGCGAAGGCAGCGGGCAAGGCAGCTATGAGGTAATAGCCGGCCCCCGTCGCGAACGTTGCCGCGGCCATCACCGTGATCGAAAAGCCAATGAAGAACGGATAGCGCTGCTCCACCGGCAGGCTAGGCAGCAGGCGGCGGCCCTCGGTCCAAGCCGTCACCGCCACGAAATGAGCTCCGAACAACAATCTGCCTGTGCCAACCCCCGGACCCCGGAGCAGCGGAAGGATCGAGACGACCATTGGAAAGAAGCGGATCGAAGAGAGCGAGACTGCGACCGCGATGGCTGGCAGCGAGGCCCCGGCAGCCAGCGAGCCGAACAGAAGCACCTGTGCCGGGCCAGCCCAGAGCAGCAGGGTCGACAGCACACCCGCCCAGATCGGGTAGCCGATATCGCGTGTCAGTCCGCCGACACCGATCAGGGACGCCATCAGCACGAGCGACGGCAGACCAGCGGCTTGCCGGACACCTGCCCGAAACGGAAACCAGAACATGGCGCCGTTGGCCTCCGGCTGGCCAGCCAGCCGCATCACTGCGTGGAACTCGCCGGCATGGTGCTCAGAGCCGTCCACGTGTCACGGTGTTGAAAACCTCGACGGCAAAGTCCTGCAATTCCTTCGGGATACCGCCAACGGCCTGAAAGATCAGGTAAGCGCTGTAGATCAACGCAGGCACCACAATCCAGCCCAGCACTTCCTCGAAAACCTTGCGGCGGCGGCGGCGGCGATCACGCTTCTCGCCCCAGGTCAGCTTCTGTTTGGCAGGCGCAGGTGTCTGCGGCTGGTTGGCCAAGTTCTGGTCGGCCATATCCTGGCTCACGCAAGCCCCCTATTGCACAGTGAGGGCTCAGCCCTTGTTCAACGGCACCTTCGGCACGGTCCGGACAGTACCGCCGCGTGGTGTGTCAGGGTTTTCAAAACCTGGCAAGAACTTCGACATGTCCGACGCCGGGGTTTTCTTGCCCGAGGTCCCGGACTTGCCGGAAGGCTTGTCCGGCGACGATCCGGACGATCGGCCCGACGGCTTGGCCCGGGCGGTTGCTGTCTTGGCGCTGCGAGCCTTGCCGGTGCGAGCCCGCGACTTGGCGGCATCGCGCACGTCCTTCTCCGGCTTTGGCGTGATCGGACCTTCCGGAAACTCGAAGCCAAGCACCTTAAGACCTGTCGTCTCGGACGCCACAACCACGACGCGCACCGCCCCACCATGCTTGAGGCGGCCGAACAGGACTTCGTCCGCCAGCGGCGTCTTGATCGTCTGCTGGATCAGCCGGCCCATCGGCCGCGCACCCATCGCCTCATCATAACCGTTGTCGGCCAGCCACTCGCGCGCCTCGTCGGTCAGTTCGATGGTAACAGCCCGGTCGGCAAGTTGCGCTTCGAGTTGCGCGATGAACTTGTCGACAACCTGACGGATGACGGTACGCGGCAGATGGCCGAACGAGATCACCGCATCCAGCCTGTTGCGGAACTCGGGCGCGAACATGCGGCTGATCGCCTCCATGTCATCACCCTCGCGCTTGGAGCGGGTGAATCCATAGGCGGGTCGCGCCATGTCGGCAGCCCCGGCATTGGAGGTCATGATCAGGATCACGTTCCGGAAATCGACCTGCTTGCCATTGTGATCGGTCAGTTTGCCGTGATCCATGATCTGCAACAGGATGTTGAACAGGTCGGGATGCGCCTTCTCGATTTCGTCGAGCAGCAGCACGCAATATGGGTTCTGGTCGATCCCGTCAGTGAGCAGGCCGCCCTGGTCGAAGCCGACATAACCCGGAGGCGCACCGATCAGCCGGCTGATCGTATGCCGCTCCATGTATTCCGACATGTCGAAGCGCAGCATTTCCACGCCGAGCACCTTGGCCAGTTGCTTGGCTACCTCGGTCTTGCCGACGCCCGTCGGCCCAGCGAACAGATAGCAGCCGATCGGCTTTTCAGGCTCGCGCAGACCGGCCCGCGCCAGCTTGATCGACGCCGACAGCGAGGAGATCGCGGCCTCTTGGCCATAGACGACCCGCCGCAGCGTGGTCTCCATGTGCTCCAGCACCTCTGCATCGTTCTTGGAAACGGTTTTAGGCGGAATCCGCGCCATCGTCGAGATCGTCGTCTCGATTTCCTTGACCCCTATGGTCTTCTTGCGGCGGCTTTCCGGCAGCAGCATCTGCGACGCGCCGGTCTCGTCGATCACATCGATGGCCTTGTCCGGCAGCTTGCGATCGTTGATGTAGCGCGCCGACAATTCCACCGCGGCCTTGATCGCATCGGCGGTATAGCGCAGCTTGTGGAACTCCTCGAAGTAAGGTTTGAGCCCCTTCAGGATCTCGATGGCGTCCGGCACGGACGGCTCGTTGACGTCGATCTTCTGGAACCGGCGCACCAACGCCCGGTCCTTCTCGAAATCCTGGCGGTATTCCTTGTAGGTCGTGGAGCCGATGCACCGCAGTGTCCCGCCCGACAGCGCGGGCTTGAGCAGGTTCGATGCATCCATGGCGCCGCCCGAGGTCGCGCCGGCACCGATGACCGTGTGGATCTCGTCGATGAACATGATGGCATTGGGATGGGCTTCGATTTCCTTGATGACCTGCTTCAGCCGCTCCTCGAAATCGCCGCGATAGCGCGTACCGGCCAGCAAGGTGCCCATGTCGAGCGAGAAGACCGTTGCATCGGCCAGCACCTCGGGCACTTCGCCCATGATGATCTTGCGGGCCAGACCTTCGGCGATCGCCGTCTTGCCAACACCCGGATCGCCGACCAGAAGCGGATTGTTCTTCTGGCGGCGGCACAGGATCTGAATGGTACGCTGCACCTCCTGCTCGCGCCCGATCAGCGGATCGATGCGCCCGTCCCTCGCCTTGATGTTGAGGTTGACGCAGTAACTCTCGAGTGCGCCCTCCTTTTTCTTCTTTTTCTCTTCGCCGTTGTCCTGGCCCGGCTCGTCGCGCTTGTCGCGGCTTTCATTCTCTTCGTCGACCCCGCGCACAGGACGCGGCTCCGAAGAGCCCGGACGCTTGGCAATGCCATGGCTGATGTAGTTGACCGCATCATAGCGGGTCATGTCCTGCTCCTGCAGGAAGTAGGCAGCATGGCTTTCGCGCTCGGCGAAGATCGCGACCAGCACATTCGCCCCGGTCACCTCCTCCCGGCCTGAGGACTGCACATGGATCACCGCGCGCTGGATGACGCGCTGGAACCCGGCTGTCGGCTTGGCATCGTCGCGCCCGTCATGGACGAGGTTGTTCAACTCGTTCTCGACATACTCGACGAGATTGCGCTTCAGCAGGTCGAGATCGACGCTGCAGGCCCGCATCACGGCGGCGGCATCCTGATCATCGACCAGCGCCAGCAGCAGGTGCTCCAGCGTGGCATATTCGTGGCGTCGTTCGTTGGCGAGCGCCAACGCCCGGTGCAGCGCCTGTTCAAGACTGCGCGAAAAGCTCGGCATCAGACGCTCCTAGTTCTTTTCCATGACGCATTGCAGCGGATGAGAGTGCTTGCGGGCGAAATCCATCACGTTGGTGACCTTCGTTTCGGCCACCTCATAGGTAAACACGCCGCACTCGCCCACGCCGTTATGGTGGACATGCAACATGATTTGCGTCGCCTCGTCACGCGTCTTGTTGAAGAAGCGTTCGAGCACGTGAATCACGAATTCCATGGGCGTGTAGTCGTCGTTCAGCAGCAGCACGCGGTAGAGATTGGGCTTTTTCGTCTGCGTCTTGGTGCGCGTGATGACCGCGGTTCCCGAATTGCCGCTGCCCTCCTTGCCGTCACGCGGCGCACGTGCCAGCCGAAGACCGCTGGCGACCGCCTCACGGTCACCAGCCTTGCGCACTCCAGCCTTGTCGGCGTCATCCATCATCAGTTCGCTGCGGCCATCCATGCGAGGATCAATCTGCTTCATGGCGAATGTATAGTCGCCATGCCTGCTTCGCCAGTGCGGGGAATAGCGTAACCCATCACATTCCCCGTGAGGATGACATATGCCCTCTCCTGCCGGCGCAAACATGCAGGATCTGCCGTGCACAAGGACGAACGGGCGCAACGTCCGAAGCATGTCCCGAAAAAGCAGAAACCCGGCCACAAGGACCGGGTTCCCACAAACGACATGGCCAGGCGCACATTGGCCGGGCGAGGCGCGGTCCTTGCCGGACCGCGTGTCCTCACTTGGCGACAGGTGTAGCCTTGGCGATCACGGCTTCGAACGGCTTGAAAGCATCCTTGGCCATGGCGGTGTAGAGTTCTCCCATCTTGGTGGCCTGGGCCACGAGACCTTCGTAGGCGGACTTGGCGTAGTCAGCCTGGATTTCGAAAGCCTTGTCGATGGTCTTGACGGCGACGAGCTTCTCGACGACGGCGGTGCCTTGTTCGAACGACTTCTTGGTGAAGTCGGACGATTCGACGGCAATGGTCTGCAGGCCCTTGGAGGCAACGCCGAACGACTTGAGAGCGGCGTCGACGTTTTCCTTGCCGACCTTCTGGAATGCTTCAAACTGCTGCATCATCACAATTCCCACGGCCTGAGGCCGCCTCTTGCTCTGGGGCGCACGCCCCGGTTTCATCTGTCCAGATAGCGATGCTGCACCGCAACCTGATGGCTTTTATATTGTGCATCGCACCATTCATGTCAAGTGGATTGTTGCACCGCACCATCCGCCTTTCAATCGCCCCTTAACCGGCAAGTAACCTCGTCCGACTAAGGTCAACTTGTGTGTTCGAATTGCCACGTTGGCCCGGATACACGGCGTGGTTCGCGTTCGGGTGGGTTGTTTTATGGCGTTGTTGAGCGTTGTCGGGCGTTTCGGGCGGTTTCGTGCCGCAATCGGGGCCATTGCAGGCCTTGCGCTGGCCCTAGCGGCAGGCATCGCTCCGGCAGAGGCGGCCCGCAAGAAGCGTGGCGGCGGCTACAATCCCCCTTATGCGGCGATGGTCATCGACGCCAAGACGGGGCGCATGCTGCACGGCGTCAACGAGAACGCCCTGCGTCATCCGGCATCCATCACCAAGGTCATGACGCTCTACATGCTGTTCGAGCAAATGGAGCGCGGTCGCTTCCGGATGGATTCGCCGCTTCGTGTCTCGTCCTATGCCGCCTCGCGTCCGCCGTCGAAGATCGGTGTTGATGCGGGCGATACCATCGAGGTCGAGGATGCCATCAAGGCGCTGATCACCAAATCGGCCAACGATGTTGCCGTGGTGGTTGCCGAGAACATTGCAGGCGATGAGGACACTTTCGCCGAACAGATGACCCGCCGCGCCAGGTCGCTCGGCATGACCCGCACGGTGTTCAAGAACGCTTCCGGGCTGCCTGATGCCGAGCAGGTCACGACAGCCCGCGACCTGACCATTCTGGCGCGCGCCATCCAGGAGCGTTTCCCGCGCCATTATCAGATGTTCCAGACCCGGAACTTCGCCTATGCGGGCCGCAGCTACCGCAACCACAACAAACTTCTCGGCCGTGTCGAAGGCGTTGACGGAATCAAGACCGGCTACACCCGGATGTCCGGTTTCAACCTCATGACCTCCGCCAAGGCAGATGGCCGCCACATCGTCTCGATCGTGCTTGGCGGTCGCTCGGGCCGCGTACGCGACAACATCATGGCCGGCCTTGTCGTGGCCCATCTGCCCCGCGCCTCGGCTGGCCCCCGCACCTCACTGGTCGCACAGCTTCCGGAGATCGAGCGCCAGCCCGACGTGCAGCGCACTGCCGAGCGGGGCCTTGAGCGTGTCCGCGTCGCTGTTGCCGAACCGGTCCGCGCAGCAGAGCCCGCGGCTGCCCCTGCCCCGCAGACCGTTGCGGTGGCCCGCCCTGTCGCACGACCAATCGATCTGGCATCGGCTCGTCCGATCTCTGCGTCGGCAGCGGCCAACGCATTCGCTGCACCGACGCCGACATCCACCTCGGCGCAGGCCATGCGCTGGGCCACTGGCGCTCCTCCCGCTGGAGCCCGCGAGATCCGTCCGCCCGCTGCTGTTGCGCAAGCTGATACCCGCAACAGCCCGCAGCCTGCCGTGCGACCGGCAGCACCTGTGCCGGCCCAGCCAGCACCCGCACCGCGCCCGTCAGTCGCGGTGTCTGAAGCCCCCGCGGCCATGCCGGAGCGCATCAAGCCCCAGCCCGTGCAGCCGGCGTCGGCGTCCCGCGCGGGCCAGATCCGCCCGCCGGCCAATGTCCAGTTCACCTCGTCTGTCGCCAAGCAGCCTGAAAAGCCTGACACGCGCGCCGAGATGCCGGCTCCGAAAGCCACGCTCGCCAGTGGCTGGATGATCCAGCTCGGTGCCACCGATGACGAGGGCAAGGCCAAGGGCATCATCAGCAACGCCCGCGCCAGATCCCGCACGCTGGCCGAGGCCAAGGGCTTCACCCAGCCGGTGGAACGAGGCGGCTCGACCCTGTTCCGCGCCCGCTTCGCCGGCTTCGATGACCAGACTGAGGCCAACAACGCCTGCCGCGATCTCAAGCGCAGCGGCTTCTCCTGCTTCGCCACCCGCAGCTGACCAGTTCCCGCGTACCCAAGGACTTGCCCCAATGTCACTTCAAGAGAACGTCCTTGGCTTCGTTGACACGGGCCGCCAGCGCACTGGTTCCGCCGGCATCCGGGTGCAGCCGCTTGATCAGCGCCCTGTGGGCCTGGCGGATCGTCTCCTCGCCCGCCCCAGGCTGAAGCCCAAGGATGTCGTAGGCCTCCTGTTTGGTCATCGCGCCCGGCTTGCCCGGGCGATTCAGCCCCGCGTCACCATCCGCCTGAGCGTGCTCACGCCCTCCGGCAAACCGGCGGTCCAGATAAGCCTCTAGCAGCCGCGCCGCGTCCGGGTCCGAGGCCTGGACCTCGGCAGACAGGGCCTGCAACTCTGCCGGAGCGAGGCTGTCGAGCTCCCGACCGGCGAAAGTGCCTTGCAGCACCGTTCCGGTCATCGTGCCGCTGTCATGATCCAGCTGCATCTCGATGCTGCGGGATGACACCTTCGAGATCTTGCCCTCGGAGGTTTTCCAGCTCTTCGTCCATTGCGCGAAAGGATGGCTGTAGGCCCAGCCCAGCAGCCAGGCACCAAAGCCGCCAACCAGCATGGCCATGTCGATGCGCCCGCGCATGAAGAAGAAGGCCGCTAGCGCCATCGCCGCGCCTCCGCCAAGCTTCTTCAGCCAGGCAGCAAGCAACGCCGGATTTGAACCCGCAAACAGCTTTGCCACCCACCAGATGGCAACCAGCGCGGCAAGACCGTAAAGCAGACCCATCAGCCCTTTTTCCCCATCTGGGTCAGCAATCCTCTAGCGCCGGCCTCGCGTTCGGCCAGCC
This sequence comes from Hyphomicrobiales bacterium, assembly GCA_026400565.1. Taxonomy (GTDB): domain Bacteria; phylum Pseudomonadota; class Alphaproteobacteria; order Rhizobiales; family Beijerinckiaceae; genus Allobosea. Next base: position 12,492 of record JAPLOV010000242.1, read on the forward strand.
TTACCAGGGCTGTGCGCCCCCCGGCCGCATAGCTTGCGGCAGCCTTGAGCAGATCGAGCAGTTGCGCCGCGGAACCTGCGTCGAAGCGTGCATAGGCGCCGCCGGTGAGGCGCGCAATCTCGCGGAACACCGCAGCAGCCGCGTGGTCATGTCCCTCCTGAAACAGAAAGCCCTTGATGCCGAGCAGGCCGAGTTCGCCTGCGAGCGCACAAAGATCATCGGCCTGCTCCTCCATGGCGTCGCCGACGAAGACAAAGGCGCGGACGGGCTGGCGTTTTGCCTCGTCGCGGACATGGGCCAGAATGCGTCCGATCTGGGTGTGCCCGCCGCGGCAATCGATCCGGCCCATGAGTTCGGTCAGCCGGCGCGGATCGCCGACCCAGCCTGACGCGCGGCATTCGTTGAAGCCGCGAAAATAGATCAGCTGCACGCCAAGCCCGCCCAGGTCGGCGCAGGCGTCGAACATCCGGCCTTGCAGGCTGCACGCCATGTCCCAGGTCGGCTGCCGGCTCATGGTCGCATCCATGCCGAACACGAGCCGGCCTGCACCGGGCTGGGGCGCTGTCGATGCGACGGTCTTCGCGGTTTTGAGGAAGCTTTCGATCTCGGCCTTGCCCGAGGGCGCACTGCTCCCCGGGGCGATATGTGTCTTGTCCGGAGTTTTCGGCAGGTCGGCCATGATGAACTCCACAATCGGCTGCATCAGCCAGAAGGGCAACCTTGCCCTTGCCTGATATTGGCGCAGGCCGCCGGATTTGCTACGCCCCGAAGCAATCAAGGGAGACAAGCCGCATGCCACAGGTGCCGATCGTCCGCACCGTCAAGGCGCTGCGCGCCCGCGTCAGCGGCTGGCAGTCCGCCGGCGAGCGCGTGGCGCTGGTGCCCACCATGGGTGCGCTGCATGCCGGCCACATCGCGCTGGTGATGGCCGGGCGGAGGCATGCGCAGCGCATTGTTGTCTCGATCTTCGTCAATCCGACCCAGTTCGCGCCATCGGAAGATCTGTCGCGATACCCTCGCACCTTTGCAGCCGATCGTGCGAAGTTGACCGATGCGAGAGCTGACCTGATCTTCGCGCCCACCGTGCCCGAGATGTATCCGGACGGCTTCGCCACCACCGTCTCACTGACCGGACCGGCTGCGGCGGGTCTGGAGGACGCGTTCCGGCCCACGCATTTTCCCGGGGTTGCCACTGTGGTCTGCAAGCTGTTCACCCAGTGCCGGCCCGACCTCGCGCTCTTCGGCGAGAAGGACTACCAGCAATTGCAGGTCGTGACGCACATGGCGCGCGATCTCGATCTGGGGGTGAGGATCATAGGCGTGCCGACCGTCAGGGAGCCCGATGGCCTCGCGATGTCGTCGCGCAACCGGTTCCTGACGCCTGTCGAGCGCCAGACGGCGCTGGTTCTGCACCGGCAGATGCAAGGCGCAGCCACCGCCATCCGCGCCGGTACCGAACCCGAAACCGCATTGTCGGCAGCGAGGTTTGCGATTGCCGGAGCCGGTTTTGCGCTCGACTACCTCGAACTGCGCGATGCGGGCACATTGGCACCAGTCAATACAAAATCGGGTTTTGCGAGCCTTGCGACGAGGCCTTTGCGCCTGCTGGTTGCAGCAAGCATCGGCACGACGCGGCTCATCGATAACATCGGGGTTTGATCCGCTGCAGGCGATGGGTGCCGCACGGGTGGGGTAACGTCCTGTGTGGTTGCCCAAAACCACTTGACTTCGACGCCTGCCACCGTCAAACAGCACCATGATTTCAGCCGGGTGGAACCCGGCGTTTTTTGTTGTGCGTCCGGAGCAGGCCGCACCACCAGACAAGCAGGTGCCCCATGGCCAAGGCCGTTACGATCAAGATCAGGCTCGTGTCGACAGCCGACACCGGTTATTTCTATGTGACGAAGAAGAACTCGCGCACGATGACCGAAAAGATGACCAAGAAAAAGTATGACCCGGTCGCGCGCAAGCACGTCGAGTTCAAGGAATCCAAGATCAAGTGATGTTTTAGCTCGGCGCTTCAAGCGCCTCGTGAGGCACGACAAAAGGCGTTCTTCAGAGCGCCTTTTTCATTTGCGACCCGTAAGGTCAACAAGGGTCGATTTGAAAAGGACGTGGTTTGCCGCGCCGGATGGGAAGTGGCCGGCTTGCTGCGGATCTGAGGAGGCCAGAAACTCCCGCAACCAACCGGCCGAGCCCTCGAAGTCCCAGGAGATGCGGCGGACCTGAGCATCCGGGGGCGGCTCTGCGGCGCGACCTTGTGCGCCGTCGTTGGATGGACCCTAGGGTGAGTCCGCCCTGTGAGGCAACGCAAACCGGCAGCCTGGCGCCGCTCATCGATTGTCAACCTTACCGCGAAAGCACGCCCGTTAAGGCAGCGCCGCCGACACGTTCAGCTGTATTCCTGTTCAGCACCCTTCGGGACTTGCGGCAACGCCAAAGCTGACAAAGTGTAGGCACCTGCTAGACA
>JAPLOV010000248.1 GCA_026400565.1 Hyphomicrobiales bacterium
GATCGGACACGATTTCAGGATGACACGGAGATGTTAACGCGGGGTGAGAAAGATTGGTGAGTCGTTAATGTGGAGGAAGGCGCGCTATTTAACGACTGCTCAAAGCGACTTGCTAACCATGATCGGGCCTGTGCCATTGCGCGGGGCCGGCGGCGTCACCGCGCCATAGCCACCGCGGGCATAGCCCTGGGGCTGCGCTGTGCGGCCAGCATCGCGGGCCAGGTCCCTGACGATGGTTTCCGACACGGCACGGGCTGTGGCCAGCACGGCCTGGTTGGTCTCGAGCAGTTCGCTGAACTCGCTGTGGGCACCCTTGAGGCGCTGCACATCCTCAGGAACGAAACGGGCGAGCGCCACGGCATTGGCCTTGATCACTTCGAGCCCGCGCATATAGGAGCCGGCCAGCTCTGACTTGCGGGCTTCGCGGTCGAGCGCCGCGGCGATCTGGCCATCGCGCATCAGCTGGGTCTCCTCGCCGATGACATGGGCGAGGCTCATCAGCGTTGCCATCACGGTCTCGACCAGTTCGCGCGCCTCGCCAGCTGAGCCGACACGCACGCGGCCCGCGTTGCTGCCTGCCTCAGGCGCCATTGGACTTCTCCTGCATCTGCAGCATCTGCCGGTAGATCGTGTCGGAAATGCCGATGCCGCCGGATTTCGCCATCTGCTTGGCATATTCGTTGACAAGCATGCCGCGATAGACCTGCGCGCCCGTCCCGTTGTCGCCGACCGGGCCCTCGCCGGCATCCTGCGGGAAGACCTGCGACATCATGTTCTCGAGAAACATGGTCTCGAAGTCGTCGGCGGTCTTGCGGATTTTCTGCTCGGCGGGATTGAGAGCCTTGTTGACTGCGCTGAGAGCGCTTGAGGCGGCACCAAGCGCAAGCTTGGCGGCGGGCAGGGTCAGGCCTGGCAGGGCAAGGGTCATCACATCACCTCGATTTCGGCTTGCAGGGCACCTGCGGCCTTGATGGCCTGCAGAATGGAGATCATGTCGCGCGGGCCGATGCCAAGGGCATTGAGCCCGTCGACAAGATCGCGCAGGGAGACACTTTCGCGGACAATGGCCAGCTTGTTGCCGCCTTCGGTGTCGACCTTCACGGCCGTGCGCGGCACGACGGCGGTCTGTCCGCCGGCCAGCGCGTTGGGCTGCGACACCTGGGGCTGCTCGGAGATTGTCACCGTGAGGTTGCCTTGCGCCACGGCCACGGTCGACACCTTCACGTCGCGGCCCATGACGATGATGCCGGAGCGTTCATCGATGACGATGCGCGCCGTCTGGTCAGGTTCGACCCGCAGCTGTTCGATCTCCGTCAGCAGGCGGATCATGTTGCCCTGATAGCGCTGCGGGATCTGGATCACGACGGTTGAGGGATCGGTCGGCTCGGCGGTGGCTGACCCCATGAAATCGTTGATGGCTGCTGCCATACGGCGCGCAGTGGTAAAGTCCGGGTTGCGCAGCGCAAGGCGCAGGCTCTTGAGCTTGTTGAGGGCGAAATCGATCTCGCGTTCGACCATTGCCCCGTTGGCGATGCGGCCGACCGTGGGAACGCCTCGCGTGATGCTGGCGGCATCGCCACCGGCCGCGAAGCCGGAAATCGAGACGGCACCCTGGCTGACCGCGTAGACCTCGCCATCGGCTCCCAGCAGCGGTGTGACCAGCAATGTGCCACCCTGCAAGGACTTGGCATCCCCAAGCGAGGAGACGGTGACATCGACCTTGGTGCCCTGCGTGGCGAAGGCGGGCAGGGTGGCTGTGACGATCACGGCGGCCATGTTGGCGGTGCGCATGTTGGCCCCGCGCGTGTTGACGCCAAGCCGTTCCAGCATCGCCTGTGCCGATTGGCGGGTGAAGGGCGCGTTGTTGAGCGTGTCGCCGGTGCCATTGAGACCGACCACGATGCCATAACCCACCAACTGGTTCTGACGTATGCCTTCGACGGCCGCCAGATCCTTGATGCGTGATGTTGCCGATGCCGGGTCAGTCAGCGCCAGCCCGAGCGCAAGGGCCAGGGCCGCTGCGGCAAACGCTCTGAAAGGGTTGCGGGTCATGGGGCTCACGGTCTGGTTCGTTCCGGGTTTGAATGGGGGCAGGGTAGCCCGTCCAGATTTGCTAGCGAAGGTTGTGCCAACTGAAGAGTTTAATAATCATTCAATGAAATCATTGACTTGTCTGCGTTTTGGTCTAATATCGCCTCTTTCAGACCCGGCGTTTCCTGCCGCATGAGGCAGGATTTGCCGGGTCTGAAACGCATCGTTAACCATGTTCGCCGCAAGGTTCAGTCATGTTCCCGATCGATCCTCGACAGGCCATCCAGCGCACCGCCGCCTCAGGCTCGCGACCGGCGCAAGGCACTGGCGCCCGCTTCACGCTCGGCGGCAGCGCCCAGCCGGAAGCAGCACGCATGGCCGGCGTCAGCGGTGCGATGCCGATGGATGCACTGTTCTCGCTCCAGGCGAACGAAGATGCGACAGAGCGCAAGAAACGCCAGGTCAAGCGTGGCCATGATCTGCTGGATGGGCTCGACAAGCTGAAGGCCGCCCTTCTTTGTGGCATCGTGCCGACCTCGCAGCTCACCCAGCTCAAGATCCAGCTCGAACAGCGCCGCGAGAACACCGACGATCCCCGGCTGGAGGATCTGATTGGCCACATCGAACTCCGCGTGGCCGTCGAACTGGCCAAGCTCGCCCGCTGAGGGGCGATCCAGGCTGTCAACGATCATGGCATTGGTCCTGGCGGTGATGATGGGCGGGGACTAATGATGGCGCAAGCGGCCGTTATCTGGGCTGACGGCACCGGAACGACCGGATGGTCAGACGGCGATCAGGGACGTCTGGCTGGCTGGGCCGGTGTGATGGCCTGAAGCTCGTTGGGTCCGGCAGGTGCAGCCAGTGCCGGGCCAGCGCCGCCTTCTGACCGGGCGCGGGCGCGCACGGCGAGGGCCACCGTGAGCTTCTCCGCCGCTTCCGCCGACATGGAGGCCATGACCTCGGACATCTTGCGCGGGTTCATCTGGAGCACCATCGGCACCAGCACGTCGGATGGCAGGCGGTCGAAGACCCGCGCTGCGTCCTTCGGCTTCATGTTCTCGTACATGATGACGAGCTTCTTCAGGCCCTGGGTCTCGCCGCTGTCCTTGTCATCCTTCTTGCCTTCGAGCTTGTCCTCGACGGCCTTCAGTTCGCCGACACGGCCATCAAGCTTGCGCTCGGCGGTCTCCAGCAGCTTCTCGCGCATGTCGAGTTCGCGCTGGCGGGCATCGATCTGTTCCCGGCGCTCGCCAAGGCGTTCGATCAGCTCGCGCTCTGCGGTCGATGGCGTGCGCTCACCCTGGTTCATCACCGAGGCGCGGTCCTTCGGGTTTGGGCCGGTGGGCATTGGCTGGCTTGGGACCTCCGCGATCTTGCCATCGGGTGTCTTGCCATCGGGTGTCTTGCCATCCGGTGCCTTGCCATCCGGTGCCTTGGCATCCTTTTTGTCAGCATCCTTGGCCGGCACCGAGCCCGTCACCTCTGGCGACGTGATGATGTAGGGCTCGCGGGCGCGGGCCAGCATCTGCACCATGCCTCTGAAATCATTGGGGTTGTAACTGCCATCGGGATGCACAACTGCCGTGCGCGGTGCCACCTGATCAGCCAGCGGGACAAACGACACGCCGCTACCAACCGTCCACGAGATCGCCTTCAGCGCCAGTAAGCCGACGGCGCCGAGAATGACAGCAGGAATAAGGCGTTGCCGATCCATCATGACAGCGGCGATCTGACCGCAAAACCGTTCATGCCGCGTTACCATCCAGCCGGCGAACGGCGCGCTGGGTGATGGCTGCCGCCATGTCGGCTGCATCCGAGAGTTTGCGTGTGGTGGCGGAAGCCGTTTCTTCTTCGGTGTTGGCGGCTGCCGGCGCAACAAGGCGCGAGGCTTCGACAATTTTGGAAATGCGCGACATGACATGCTCGCCGGCCTCGATCTGCGCCGAAAGGTCGGCGGCATAGCGCTCGGCGGTGCGCAGGCGTTCGGCAAGGGTCTTGTCGCAGTCGTTGAGGGTCAGCTTGAGACCGGAAATCGCCCGCTCGGCACTGTCGGTCGCAGCCAGCAATTCGCCGATCGTGCGCCGCATGGCGCCTTCGTCGGCCTTGAGCCGCTCGATCCGCCGCGACAGCACGACGCAGGTGGAAATCGTGGCAACCAGCAGCATCGCCACCAGAAGGTCGGCAATCAGGGCAATCGTGAAGCTCATGGTCGCTGTTCCTTCCCCTGCGCCGCTGCCTGGCCCGCCTGTCCAGCCATGTCAGTTGCGCTCGCTGCGCGACGACACGGATGCATCGAACACCCCGATCGTGGTGCGCGACCGGCGCAGAGCAGCGACGGTCTGTACCGCGATCTTGTCATCGACACGCCCGACGCGGCCTTCCGTGACGCCGAAATCGCCGCAGCGGAGCGTGACGAAACGGTCCGGCTTGGCGTCAAAGATCAGGGTGTCGCCGATATCGAGGCTCATGATGCGGGATAGCGGCATCATTTCCTGATGGAGCACGGCTTCGACCGGCACCTTTGCCTGATAGATTTCGGTCGCGAGGTGGTTTTCCCAGATCGGGTCGCGCCCGATCTTTTCCCCCATGAAGCTTTCCAGCAGCAGGTCGCGGACCGGCTCGATGGTGGCATAGGGCATCAGC
>JAPLOV010000046.1 GCA_026400565.1 Hyphomicrobiales bacterium
CACGACGGTGTGCTGGCCCTTCGGCACATGGGCCAGCGCGTTGCGCATCCAGTGAACGCGGCAGCGCTGCCAGGTGGCATCGAAGACGCGCCGGATCGCCGCCTTTAGCCCGGTATGAGCGTCCGAGATCACCAGCTTCAGCCCGTTCAGCCCGCGGGCCTTCAGGCTGCGCAGAAGCTCGCCAACTGCTTGTGCGCTGATTGCGTGGCGATGATGCCTGGCGCGTTCTCGTCCAGTTGCGTGAGCCCCATGGCCAAGCGTCCGGCAAACAGCGGGTGGAACTTCATGAACCCCGCCGCTGGAATTGAGATTGGCGATCTACTGACTTTATTCTGGACGGTTTTTGATATAAGAATGGTCGATGTCTGTCGACCTTGATAATACGCCCACTTTCCGTCGCTTCGTCGAGAGCCAGATCCAGGAGGCTCTCGACGATACGCGCGTCGTGCTTGTGGTCGGACCACGTCAGGCGGGCAAGACGACGTTGGTCCGCCAGTTCGTGTCCGATGAGCGGCCCTATCTGTCGCTCGACGACATTGCCACATGCGCTCGCGCCAGGTCCGATCCCGTCGCCTTCATCCGAGGCCTCGACCGCGTCGTTATCGACGAAATCCAGCGCGCTCCTGAGTTGATGATGGCCATCAAGCAGAGTGTCGACCTCGACACCAGGCCTGGCCGTTTTCTGCTCACCGGATCCGCCAATGTCATGGCTTTACCGACAGTCGGGGACTCGCTGGCGGGGCGCATCGAAATCGTGACCTTGCTGCCGTTGGCGCAAGCCGAGATCACCGCTGCGCCGGGCAGATTCATTGAACGCGTCTTTGCCGGTGAGCCTGCGCAGCTGCAAGGGGTGCCGGTCTTCGGCGATCCGCTGGTGCAGTTGGTTCTTCGGGGCGGATATCCGGAGGCGCTCAGGCGCACTTCGGAGCGTCGGCGCGCGCTTTGGCATCGGGACTATCTTGCGCTCGTTCTGGATCGTGATGCACGCGACATCGCTGCACTCGAACAGATGGCGAAGCTGCCTGCCTTGATGCAGATGCTTGGCGAGCAAGCCGGGCAGCTCGTGAACGCCAATGCGTCCGCCGTGGCGCTGGGGCTCTCCATCCCGACCGTCCAGAAATACATCACCGTTCTGGAACGGCTGTTACTGCTCCAGCAGGTGCGCCCATGGTTCTCGAACCGGCTTTCCCGGCTGATCAAATCACCAAAGCTTCACATGCTCGACAGCGGCCTGCTCGCCACCTTGCGCGGTGCTACAGCCACCAGGATTGCCGAGGACCGGACACATCTCGGACCTTTGCTCGAGAGCTTCGTCTTCGCGGAGGTTCTCAAGTCCCTGACGTGGAGCGACGTGCGCGCCCATGTCTCGCACTTTCGGACGAAAGATCAGGATGAGGTTGATCTGGTCCTCGAAGATATGCGCGGACGAATTGTTGGGATCGAGGTCAAGTCGGCGGCGACGCTCCGGCCGAAGGACTTCTCCGGCCTGAGAAAGCTGGAGGAGGCGGCTGGCGGCAAGTTCGTGCAGGGCATTCTTTTGCATGACCATGACCGGGTCACGCCCTACAGCGAGAAGATCCGCGCAGCACCAGTATCGCTGTTGTGGCAGATGTAGATCTGCATAAGCTTTGTCATGGAACAAAGATATTGATATTATTTACGATTTGTCCGTCGGCAGATAATTCGAGACAGTTCAGGCAGTTTTCGAAGTGAGGCTCTGGCTCATCTGGGTTAGGGTTTAAGTGGCCTGCAGGTGATGCTGCAAGCGTCTGGTCTTGAGCGTTTCGCGCTTGATGCGCTGTCTGCTCGCAGCGTTGGAATGAGCCGACATTCCCCAGATGAATACCGGACCAAGGCCACAATCGGCCGTGGCTTTGG
>JAPLOV010000112.1 GCA_026400565.1 Hyphomicrobiales bacterium
GGCGGCGGTGGCGGCGGCGGTCCCTCGGGCCCTCAAGGCGGCCCGCCCGATCTTGAAGCGATCCTGCGCAAGGGCCAGGACCGGCTGAAGAACATCATGCCCGGCGGTTCGGGCGGCGGCATGAGCGCCAAGGGCGCAGTGCTGATCGGCCTTCTGGCCGTGTTTGGCTGGCTGGCGACCGGCTTCTTCACCGTGCGCCCCGACGAGATCGGCATCAAGACGGTGTTCGGCAAGTACATGACCAAGACGGCGCCCGGCCTTGACTGGAACTGGCCGGCTCCGATTGGCGGCGTGATCAAGCCGCGGGTCACCCAGATCAACCGCATGGAAATCGGCTCGGCCCTGCTGGTCAACCAGCGTGGGCAGCAGGTCCAGCGCCAGGGCACTGAAGACAGCCTGATGCTGACCGGTGACGGCAACATCGTCGATGTCGCCTTCCAGGTGCAGTGGCAGATCGACCCGGCCCGCCCGGAAAACTTCGTGTTCAACATCCAGAACCCGGAGAGCAACATCAGGGCCGTGGCTGAAAGCTCGATGCGCGAGGCCATTGGCCGCCGCCCGATCCAGCCGATCCTGACCACGGACCGCGTGCCGATCGAGACCGAGGTGCGCACCCTGCTTCAGGACACGCTGAACTCCTACAATGCCGGCGTGCTGATCAGCGGCCTGCAGATGCTCAAGGCCGACCCGCCGGCGCAGGTCATCGAGGCCTTCCGCGATGTCCAGGCCGCCCAGCAGGACCAGAGCCGGCTGCGCAACGAGGCTGAGACCTATGCCAGCCGCGTCGTGCCGGAAGCCCGCGGACAGGCAGCCCGCCTGGTCCAGGAAGCGGAAGCCTACCGGGAGCGTTCCGTTGCGGAAGCGACAGGTCAGGCCTCGCGTTTCACGCAGATCTACGAGCAGTACAAGCTTGCACCGGACGTGACGCGCGAGCGCCTGTTCCTCGAGACGATGGAACGTGTGTTCGGTGGCATGGACAAGGTCATCATCGACCAGAACACCGGTGGCGCTGGCAACGGCGTCGTGCCGTTCCTGCCGCTTGACCAGCTCCAGCGTCGTCCGACGGCTCAGACCCCGCAGCAGGGAACGACACGATGAACAGCTCCCTGAAACTCGTTTCCATGGTCGTGCTTGGCGCGATCGCGCTGGTTGCGTTCCTTTCGGCCTTCGTGGTGCAGCAGACCCAGCAGGCCCTCGTGCTGCGCTTTGGCGCCATCAACCGGGTCATCACGGACCCGGGCCTGAAGTTCAAGATGCCGTTCATCGACTCGGTGATCACCATCGACAAGCGCGTCCTTGATCTTGATCTGCCCGTGCAGGAAGTGCTGGCCTCGGACCAGAACCGGTTGTCGGTCGATGCCTTCGCACGCTACCGCATCACCAATGCGCTGCTGTTCTTCCAGACGGTGAACAACATCAACGGCGCCAATGCCCAGATGAACCGCATCGCCAACTCGTCGATCCGCAACATCCTGGCGGCCGCCACCTACACCGCCATCGTGCGGACGGACCGCGCCGCCTTGATGAACCGCATCCAGGATGACGTGAACCGTCAGGCGCGCGCCTTCGGCATCGAGATCGTTGATGTGCGACTGACCCGGGTGGACCTGCCGGCTGCCAACAGCCAGGCCGTGTTCCAGCGCATGCAGACCGAGCGCCAGCGGGAGGCCGCTGACCTGCGCGCCAATGGCTCGCAGACCTCGCAGGAGATCCGCGCCCGCGCCGACCGCGATGTGCAGGTGTTGCTTGGCGAAGCAGGCCGCAAGTCTGACGAGACGCGTGGCCAGGGCGATGCCGAGCGCAACCGCATCTTCGCGGCGGCGTTCAACAAGGACCCGGAGTTCTTCTCGTTCTACCGTTCGATGCAGGCCTACGAGACCGGGCTGCGGGCGGGCGAGACCCGGATGGTGCTGTCGCCGAACTCCGACTTCTTCCGCTTCTTCAACGACCCCCAGGGTCGCGCCAGGCAAGATGGCAAGAAGTGACAGCGAAGTGACAGCGGCGTGATCGTGCGGTAACGGCATTGGGCGTGGCCCGATGCCTTTTCCGGAAAGCCCCTGATGACAGACTTTCTTGCGGCCATCGGCCTGGTTCTGGTCATCGAGGGCGTCCTGTTTGCCTTGCTGCCTGGCAAGGCCCAGGAGGCGATGCGCTCGGCAGCCGAAACGCCGGCTGACATCCTGCGCATCGTCGGGTTGGTGTCGGCCGTGGCTGGCGTGATTGTGATCTGGGCGGCACGTCGGTTTTTTGCGGGTTAGCCCTTCCCCACGCCGCTGTTTGGCCCCATTCTCTTTACATCCAGTTGCTGGATTTTGCAGTTGCTGGTTTTTGGCGGGCCCGATGCTCGCCGTTCCGGCCCAAGCCTGTGAGGATCAAGATGATCAAGTCCGCTGACAACCGCGCTCCTCGCCTGACCGTCAGGCGTTGTGCCACGGTTGTGTCTCGCACGCTTCTCGCGGCCACCGTGGTGCTTCCGCTTGGCCTGCCACCTGCCCTTATGTCGAGCACTGCGGCTGAGGCGCAGGTCAGCCGCGCCTCGCAGTTGCCGTCGATCGCCGATCTCGCCGAGCAGGTGATGGAGTCGGTTGTCAACATCTCGGCGCAGACCACGGTCGAGACGCGCAACCGCACGATGCCGAATGTGCCGGGCCTCGGTCCCGATACGCCGTTCGGCGACCTGTTCGAGGAGTTCTTCAACCGCCGCCGTGAAGGTCAGCCGGGCCAGCCTCCCGGCCAGCAGGGCGAAAACCAGCCGCGCAACAACCAGCGCCCGCCCCAGCAGCCGGAGCAGCGCCGTGGCCAGTCGGCAGGGTCCGGCTTCGTCATCGATCCGTCCGGCATCGTGATCACCAACAACCACGTCGTCGGCGAGGCCAACGATGTCACGGTGATCTTCTCGGATGGCCGCCGCCTCAAGGCAGAGGTGGTGGGCAAGGATCCGAAAATCGACATTGCTGTCCTGCGCGTGAAATCCGATACGCCGCTGAAGGCCGTCAAGTTCGGCGACAGCGACAAGGCCCGGATCGGCGACTGGGTGATGGCGATTGGCAACCCCTTCGGCCTCGGAGGCTCGGTCTCGATCGGCATCGTCTCCGCCAAGAACCGCCGCATCGAGAGCGGCCCCTATGACAGCTACCTGCAGACCGATGCCGCCATCAATCGCGGCAATTCGGGAGGGCCGCTGTTCAATATGGCCGGCGAGGTCATCGGCATCAACACCGCGATCCTGTCGCCGTCGGGCGGGTCGGTCGGCATCGGCTTTTCCGTGCCATCGGCGCTGGCCGTGCCGGTGATCGGCCAGTTGCGCGAATTCGGCGAGACGCGTCGCGGCTGGCTGGGCGTCCGCATCCAGAACGTCGATGACGCGACGGCGGAGGCGCTGAACCTCGGCCGGGCGCGCGGCGCGCTCGTCGCCGGTATCGACGAGAAGGGTCCGGCCAAGCCGGCTGGCCTCGAAACGGGCGATGTCATCACCCAGTTCGACGGCAAGGATGTGCGCGAGTCGTCCGACCTGCCCCGCATCGTCGCTGCCACTCCGGTGGGCAAGGAAGTCGATGTGCGCATCATGCGCAAGGGCAAGGAAGAAACCCGCAAGGTCGTGCTCGGCCGGCTTGAGGATGGCGAGCGCCAGCAGCAAGCCGCGCTCGGAGCCCAGCCAGGGGCACCAGGCGCTGCACCCTCCGTCACGACGGTTCTGGGCATGGAACTGACCGGCATGAGTGATGTGGTCCGGCGCCGTTTCAGCCTCAAGGACAATGCACGCGGCGTGGTGGTGACCAAGGTCGATGCCAACTCCAACGCTGCCGACAAGCGGCTGGTGGCTGGCGATACGATCCTTGAAGTCGGACAAGAACCGGTCAGCACGCCTGCCGATGTCAGCCGCAGGGTCGAGCAACTGAAGAAGGATGGCCGCAGGGCTGCCCTGCTCCAGGTCCAGAATGCAGCCGGTGATGTGCGCTTCGTGGCTGTGACGATCAACTGAGGGCGATCCGGCAGCCACGCCTCGGGGTCTCGCTTCCGGACAGCGCCTGCGGGTGGTCAGTCCGGAGCGAATTCGTCGATGCGATAGCCCTGCGCATAGAGCAGCGCCGTCAGATCGGCGTGATCGATGCGGGCATGGGCTGCCGCAGCCACGGCAGGCTTGGCATGGAATGCCACGCCGAGGCCGGCTTCAGCCAGCATGGCCAGATCGTTGGCGCCATCGCCGACCGCCATGGTTTCGGCATTGGCGAGGCCAGCCCGGCCGCGCAGTTCCACCAGCGAAGCGAGCTTGGCCTCCTTGCCGAGGATGGGCTCGTGCACCGTGCCGGCCAGATATCCGCCGGTGACATCGAGCAAGTTCGAGCGATCCTCGTGAAAGCCGATCATCGCGCCGATGCGGCTGGTGAACACGGTGAAGCCGCCCGAGACCAGGGCGGTATAGGCGCCGTGCGCCCGCATCGTCCCGACCAGCGACCGCCCGCCGGGCGTGAGCGTGATGCGGCTTTGGATGATTTCGTCGACGACATGGATCGACAGGCCCTTGAGCAGCGCCACGCGTTCGCGCAGGGCCGGCTCGAAGGCCAGTTCGCCGCGCATGGCGCGCTCGGTGATGGCCGAGACCTCGGCCTTGAGGCCGACGAAGTCTGCCAGTTCGTCGATGCATTCCTGCCCGATCATGGTGGAATCCATGTCGGCGAGGAACAAGCGCTTGCGGCGGTGTGCCAGCGGTTGCACGATGACGTCGATGGGCGCGGCGAGGGCGTCGCGGATGCGGTTGGCCATGTGGACCAGGGACGTGTCCGGGATTGCAAACGGGATGTCCGCCGCGATACCGGGAGCCAGCCAGGCGGTTGCGCCGGCATGGGGCAGAAGATCGGCGGCGCGGGCCAGCATGGCCGGCGTCAGCGCCCTGTCGGCGGGGTTCGAGACAAGCGTAGCAACAAGAGCCATGGGGGCGAGACTTTTCGTGACACGGTATGACGCGGTGCTCATTGCAGGTCCGACCGCCAGCGGCAAGTCGGCTTTCGCGATCGAGATGGCCCGCCTGACCGGCGGAGTGGTGCTCAATGCCGATTCCATGCAGGTCTATTCTGATCTCAGGTTGCTCACCGCGCGCCCCTCGCCGGAAGACGAGGCGGCGACCGAGCACAGGCTCTATGGCTTTGTCGACGGGGCCGAGAACTTCTCGGTCGCGCGCTACGTGGGCGCTGTGAATGCCGAACTGGAGGCGCTGCATGCCGCCCGGCGGCTGCCGATCCTCACCGGGGGCACGGGGCTCTACTTCCAGGCGCTTGAAGCCGGGCTCTCGCGCATTCCGGACCTGCCGGCTGAGGTGCGCGAGCGCGAGCGCGCCGCTGCTGCCGACGTGTCCACTGCCGATCTCCACGCCAGGCTGGCGCTGTGCGATCCGGCCGGTGCTGCAACCTTGCGGCCGACCGACAGGCTGCGCGTGATGCGGGCGCTGGAGGTCTTCGCGGCCACGGGCCGCTCGCTGTCGAGCTTCCATGGCGAGCGCGAGCCGGGTCCGCTTGCCGGCAAGAGACTGCTCAAGCTGTTCCTCGCTCCGGAACGCGGCGCCCTGCATGAGCGGATCAATGCCCGGTTTCTGGACATGATTGCCAAAGGGGCACTCGACGAGGTGCAGGGACTGGCGGCGCGCGGTCTCGATCCGCTGTTGCCGGTGATGCGCGCCCACGGTGCGCCGGCGCTGATGGCCTGCTTGCGCGGCGAGATGTCGCTGAATGATGCGATCTTGCGCGGACAGGCCGACACGCGCGCCTATGTGAAGCGCCAGTTCACCTGGTTCCGGAACCAGATGGACGGGTGGCGGTGGCTGAACGATGAGCTCGCGCGCCACGACGCGCTCAGCCAGCTTGGCATGGGCGGCGAGGCAGCCTGACCTTGCCGGGCGCTTTCACCGGCGCCACTCCTTGACGCTGCCGCGCCATTCCGCTAACCAGCCTTTCATGAACATGCAGATTATCGTAATGGTGCGCCGGTCGAGGGCGGTCTGAGGACCGTCACCCTCATACCCGGCGCATATCCGCAGGTCCCTTCCGGGGCCTTTTTTATTGCCTTTTCGGTGCCATGGCCCTGACGACCTGCCACCGGACCTTGCCAGCCCAGACACCACCCAGGAGACCAAGCCGATGAGCGAGATGATGACCGGCGCCGAGATGGTCGTGCGCGCCCTCCGCGATCAGAACGTCGAACATCTGTTCGGCTATCCGGGCGGGGCTGTCCTGCCGATCTACGACGCGCTGTTCCAGCAGGACTTCGTCAAGCACATCCTCGTGCGGCAGGAAGGGGGGGCCGTGCATTCCGCCGAGGGCTATGCGCGCTCGTCCGGCAAGGTCGGCGTCGTGCTGGTGACATCGGGGCCGGGTGCCACGAATGCCGTCACCGGTCTCACCGACGCGCTGATGGATTCGATCCCGCTCGTCTGCATCACCGGTCAGGTGCCGACGCACCTGATCGGCTCGGACGCTTTCCAGGAATGCGACACCGTCGGCATCACCCGGTCGTGCACCAAGCACAACTATCTGGTGAAGCGCATCGAGGACCTGCCGCGCATCCTGCACGAGGCGTTCTATGTCGCCTCGAATGGCCGGCCTGGCCCGGTCGTGATCGATATTCCCAAGGACATCCAGTTCGCCAGAGGCGTCTATTCGCGCCCGAAGGACAACCAGCACAAGACCTACCGGCCCACGGTGAAGGGCGATCTGTCGAAGATCAAGGCGGCGGTCGAGCTGATGTCCAAGGCCAAGCGCCCGGTGTTCTACACCGGCGGCGGGGTCATCAATGCAGGCCCGCACGCCTCGGCACTGCTGCGCGAACTGGTGCATCTGACCGGCTTTCCCTGCACCTCGACGCTGATGGGGCTCGGAGCCTTTCCGGCGGCGGACAAGCAGTGGCTTGGCATGCTGGGCATGCACGGCACCTACGAGGCCAATCTCGCGATGCATGGCTGCGACGTGATGATCAACATCGGCGCGCGCTTTGACGACCGCATCACCGGCCGGATCGATGCGTTCTCGCCCGGCTCGCGCAAGATCCACGTCGACATTGATCCCAGTTCGATCAACAAGAACGTCAAGGTCGAGATCCCGATCGTCGGCGACTGTGCCCATGTGCTTGAGGACATGGTCAGGCTGTGGCGCGAACTCAGTCCGCAGGTTGACAAGCCGGCGCTGAAATCATGGTGGGGCCAGATCAACGAATGGCGCGGGCGCAACTCGCTTGGCTTTCAGAACTCCGAGACGATCATCAAGCCGCAGCATGCGGTGCAACGCCTTTATGAGCTGACCAAGGGCCATGACACCTATGTCACGACCGAGGTTGGCCAGCACCAGATGTGGGCGGCGCAGTATTTCCACTTCGAGGAGCCGAACCGCTGGATGACATCGGGCGGGCTCGGCACCATGGGCTACGGCCTGCCGGCGGCGATCGGCGTGCAGCTTGCCCATCCCAAGGCGCTGGTCATCGACATCGCCGGCGAGGCGTCGATCCTGATGAACATCCAGGAGATGTCGACCGCGCTGCAATACCGCCTGCCGGTGAAGATCTTCATCCTCAACAACGAGTATATGGGCATGGTGCGCCAGTGGCAGGAACTGCTGCACGGCGGGCGCTATTCGTCGAGCTATTCGGAAGCGCTGCCCGATTTCGTCAAGCTGGCGGAGGCCTATGGCAGCCACGGCATTCGCTGCTCCGACCCGGCCAAGCTCGATGATGCGATCATGGAGATGATCGAGACGCCGAGGGCGGTGATCTTCGATTGCGTGGTCGCCAAGGAAGAGAACTGCTTCCCGATGATTCCGTCAGGCAAGGCCCACAACGAGATGATCCTCAACGACTTCACCGGCGATACCAAGACGGTGATTGATGCGAAGGGACGCGAACTGGTCTGAGGGTGCATCACCGCGGTTTTGAGTCCGTGAAACGGACGCGGACACGGCATCGTGCAGCATCGTTCACCGGGAGAGATCTCATGAAGCTTATCATCGCCAACAAGAACCACTCGTCATGGTCGCTTCGGCCCTGGCTGCTGCTGACTGAACTCGGCATTCCCTTCGAGGAGGTGCTGGTTCCGTTTGGCGAGACCTTCGACGATCCGGAGTGGAAGCGGACAATCTTTGCCTTCACGCCGGCGGGCAAGGTGCCGGCGCTGGTCGATGGTCCGGTGCAGGTCTGGGAGAGCATCGCCATCATGGAATATGTGGCGGACCGCTTCCCGGAAAAACATGTCTGGCCATCGGACCCTGCCGCGCGGGCGATGGCGCGGTCGATCGCATCGGAAATGCACGCGGGCTTCCAGGCGCTGCGCAATGCCTGCCCGATGAACCTTGCCTGGGAGCATGCGCCGCGCGACCGCGGCGAGAAGGTCGCGGCCGACGTGGCGCGCATCAACCGGATCTGGCGTGATGCGCGCGAGCGCTTCGGCGAGAAGGATGCCTCCGGCAGGCCGTTCCTGTTCGGGGCGTTCAGTGCTGCGGATGCGATGTTCGCGCCGGTCACGACGCGCTTCACCACCTATGGCATCCGGCTCGATGCGGTCGGCGAGGCCTATATCGCGGCTGTGCAGGGCACGGCCGGCTTCCGGAACTGGCGCAGGGCTGCTCTGGCGCAACCCTGGATCGTCTAGGAGAACGAGATCGACGAGCCCGTTCTGGTCGATCATCGCCCCCATCTTCGCCGGGCGCGCCCGCCCTCCCGTTCGTCCTGAATTCGTTCGTCCCTGAAGAAAGACCCGTCATGAGCGTCTCCCATTACCCTGCCGTCAGTTTCGACCAGACCGTGCGCCGGCACACCTTGTCGGTCATCGTCGACAACGAACCGGGCGTGCTCAGCCGCATTGCCGGCCTGTTCTCCGGTCGCGGCTACAACATCGAGAGCCTGACCGTTTCGGAGACGGAAGCGGAGAAGCACATCTCGCGCATCACCATCGTGACGTCGGGGTCCGAGAAGATCATCGACCAGATCAAGAACCATCTCGACAGGCTGGTGCCGGTGCACCGGGTGGTTGACCTGACCTTGCAGGGCGAATCGATCGAGCGCGAGCTGGCCTTGCTCAAGGTGGTGGGCAAGGGCGACCACCGCATGGAGGCGCTCCGGCTCGCCACCGCCTTCGGGGCCCGCACCATTGACGCCACCGTGACCTCGTTCGTGTTCGAACTCACGGGCGCAACCGACGACATCGAGCGCTTCATCAAGGTGCTTGGGCCTTGCGGGCTGGCTGAGGTGTCCCGCACCGGCATCGCGGCCATGGCCCGTGGTTCCGAGGTGATGTGAGCGCTGTGACGTTTGATCTCGACCTCGCTGCCAAGATCTTTGCCACGATCGGCTTTGGCCTGTTCCTGTGGCCGATGGTGCAGCGCGTGCGCGGGCTGGACACGCCACAGAAGGCGAAGGAGCGCTCGCAGCTCAAGTCGCGCGAATGGTGGCTCGGCTTCGTGCTGATCTGCCTCGCGCTCCTGTTCCAGCGGCTGGCGGCGCAGCAGGCGGGCGGGTGAGGCGATGAGCCATGATCTCCTGATGGCACTGGTCGTCTTTGCGTTTGTCAGTTCGATCACGCCGGGGCCGAACAACATGATGCTCCTGGCCTCGGGGGTGAACTTCGGCTTTCGCCGTTCGGTGCCGCACATGCTGGGCATCGGCATCGGCTTCATGGTGCTTCTGCTCGCGACCGGCCTTGGGCTTGGGCAGCTGCTTGAGCGCTTCCCTGTCATCTACACAACGCTGAAGTATGTCGGCGCGGCCTACATGCTGTGGCTGGCCTGGAAGATCGCCAACAGCGGCCCGATGGCTGATCAGCCTGCCCAGAATGCGGGGACGCCCTTGAGCTTCCTTGGTGCAGCTGCGTTCCAGTGGGTCAATCCAAAGGCCTGGGTCATGGCCGTCACTGCCATGGCAACCTATCCGAATCCGAACCAGTATCTCGTGACTGTGGTGGTGGTGACGCTGATCTTTGGCGCGGTGAACATCCCTTCGGTGGGCACATGGGCGGTGTTTGGTGCCGGTCTTCGCCGCTTTCTTGCCGATCCAAAACTGTGCCGCATCTTCAACATCACCATGGCACTCGCGCTCGTTGCCTCGCTGTGGCCTCTGGTGCGGGAGTGGCTGTGATGGTGCCCATGCAGTCAGCACATGATCCGCGCTTTACGAGGCGCGAGTGCTCCACTAAAGCACCTGTCGAACCTGCCTGACTTCCAGAGGCAGCCCTGAAGCCGCCAATTGCCCAAGAGGACATGCCCATGCGCGTTTATTATGATCGTGATGCCGACCTGAACCTGATCAAGGGCAAGAAGGTCTGCATCGTCGGCTATGGCAGCCAGGGCCATGCCCACGCGCTCAACCTGCGCGATTCCGGTGTCAAGGACGTGCGGATTGCGCTGAAGGCCGGCTCGCCCACGCGCGCCAAGGCGGAAGGCGCCGGCTTCACCTGCATGACCCCGATTTGCAGGCGGGGACCCGTGGCCTTGCCAAGGCTTGGCTGGGGTTGGCGCGGGTCCACGCTTTTGGCGACACGGACCGCGCGGCGTGTCGGCGCGATCTGGAGCAATACGCTGCGGCAGGTGGAAAAGAC
>JAPLOV010000031.1 GCA_026400565.1 Hyphomicrobiales bacterium
AAGGCGCTCGACCGCCTGAGGATTGCCATATCCCAAGGCAACTTCGCCGCCGCCGGCCTCAAGAAACTGTCACCGACAAATTTTTGGCGCGCCAAGCTGAGTGACGAGGCCAGGCTCCTGCTGACCTTCCTGCTTTACAATGGGGAAACCGTCTGTCTGTTTCTCGAGGTGATCGCCGATCACGCCTATGAGAAATCCAGGTTTCTCCGCGGCGCAACTGTGGACCGCGACAAGATCGAGGCCGAGCCAGACGATCCCGGTCCGGCTCCAGAGACCGGCAGCCGCTCGGGGTGGCAGCTGAAATGGCTGCCGCCAGAAGCAGCTCAGTTCGATCTTCTCGACAAGCCAATCGTCTTTGACGATGTGCAGGAAGGGGTCCGCCGCCACGCGCCCCCTCTGGTCATCGTGGGATCAGCCGGATCCGGGAAGACGGCGGTGGTGCTGGCGAAACTGCGCGAGATGAGCGGGAATGTCCTCTACGTCACGCTCTCGTCCTACCTCGCTCAGACGGCGCGGCGGCTCTATGGCGCCCACGGCTATGAGAACCCGGAGCAGGAATTGGAGTTCATGAGCTTCCGGGAGTTCGTCGACACGATTGAGGTTCCGGAGGGTGCAGAAGTCGGTTTTGCGGACTTCCGGTCCTGGTTCGAGCGCCGACGCGGCGGACTGGGTGGCGAACTGAAGCAGGCCGACGCACATGCCGTGTTCGAGGAGTTCCGTGGCGTGATCGGCGCTGCCGCAAGCGGCCCGCTTTCGCTGACGGAGTATCAGGCGCTGGGCGTGAGGCAGTCGCTCTACCCGGCCGGAGAGCCACGCAGAGCGGTTCACGACCTGTTCGAAAAATACCGGGGTTGGCTCAGGGAGGCAAAGCTCTTCGACCTCAATCTCGTCTCGCATGCGTGGCGCGCGAAGGTGGAGCCGCACTATGATTTCGTCGTTATTGATGAGGTGCAGGATCTGACTGGCGCTCAGCTGGCGCTGGTTCTCGCGGCATTGAAGGCCCGGGACCACTTCCTGCTGTGCGGCGACACCCACCAGATCGTGCATCCCAACTTCTTTTCGTGGGCCGCTGTACGCGCGCTTTTCTGGCAGTCGGCTGTGGAAGAAAGTCTGGACACCTCTGCCCAGCGCGAGATCGCCATCCTCCAGGCCAATTTCCGCAACACTCAGGCGGTCACCGGGGTGGCCAACCGTCTGCTGAAGATCAAGCAGGCGCGTTTCGGTTCGGTAGATCGCGAGAGCAATTTCCTCGTCAGGTGCGCATCTGGGGTCCCGGGCGCGGTGCAACTGCTAAAGTCCGGCGAGAAGGCCTTGCAGACGCTCGACGCCATCTCACGGGCCTCCGTGCGCTATGCGGTCATCGTACTGCGGGATGAAGACAAGGCGGCGGCGCGCGAATGGTTCAGGACCCCCCTGATCTTTACGGTCCACGAGGCCAAAGGGCTCGAGTATCCCAATGTCATCCTGTTCCACTTCGTCTCTGGCAATCGCGCGGCCTTTACCGAAGTCTGCCGGGATGTTGCGCCAGCCGATCTCGCTGGCGACGAACTCGAATACCGTCGGGCGAGGGACAAGACCGACAAGTCGCTCGAACTGAACAAGTTCTATG
>JAPLOV010000265.1 GCA_026400565.1 Hyphomicrobiales bacterium
TGGGCTTGTTTGTCAGCCGCTGACGTGCATCTCCACCCCGAGGCTCGCCAGATCGTCCCAATAGGCCGGATACGTCTTGGCAACGCAAGCCGGATCGAGAATCGTGATGCCGCCGACCAGCAGACCGGCCAGCGCGAAGCTCATGGCGATGCGGTGGTCATCGAAGGTCTCGATCTCGGCCGGTCTGGATTGTCCGATCAGGCTGCGGTCGGGACTGATGACGAGTTCGTCGCCATCCTCATGTGCCAGCCCCGGCTTGATGCGGTTGAGCCCGCCCGACAAGGCGCGGATCCGGTCGCATTCCTTGACGCGCAGGTTGGCGATGCCGGTGAAGCGCACCGGCGTGGCGTTGAAGGCGGCGATCACCGCCAGTGTCGGGATCGCGTCCTGCATCTGCGAGCCTTCGATCACGGCGGGCATCTGCGGCCAGGCGCTGATCATGGCGTGGGCCTTGGCATCCGGCTGGGTGAAGGCCGAGGCCGGCGTGCCCAGATCGACGGCCCCGCCGCTGATCCGCTCCGCCGCCCACAGGTAGGTGGCCGCCGAGGCGTCGGGTTCGATGGCCATATCGTGGGCATGGTAGCCGGTCGCCGCCACGCGCCAGAGGCCGGGGGAGGGCTGTTCGACCCTGGCCCCGAAGGCCTTCATGGCGGCCACGGTGAGGTCGATGTAGCCGCGCGCGCCGATGTGGTCGCCTGTCAGTGCGACCTCGATCGGTCCCCGCCCGCAGGCAGCGAGCATCAGCAGCGCCGAGACATACTGGCTGGACAGCCCGGCATCGATGCTGATCCGTCCGCCGGTGACTCCGCCCGTTCCGTGCACTGTCACGGGCGGGCAGCCGGTTGCCGCCTCGGCGCGCACGCCCAGTTCGGCCAGCGCCTTCCCCAGCGGCCCGATCGGACGCTTGCGCATGTTGGCGTCGCCATCGACCACGACCGGCCCATCGACCAGCGCGACAGCCGCCGTGAGAAAGCGCGTGGCCGTGCCGGCATTGCCGAGGAACAGCGGCGCGGCGGGAACGGCCAGCCTGCCCGTGGCCGTGACCACGAAGCTGGTCGCGTCAGGCTCGCTGATGCCAACACCCATCGCGATCAAGGATCGCGATCAAGGCTTCGGCCATACGGGCCGTATCGTCGCTCTTCAGCGCGCCTGTGAGGTGGCTCATGCCCTTCGCCAGCGCCGCCAGCAGCAAGGCGCGGTTGGTGATCGACTTCGAGCCGGGCAGGGCAAGCCGCCCGCTGAGCGGCTGGGAGATCGGCGTCAACCGGACGGCGTGGGAGCGGAGCTGGGACATAGGGGAAAGTGCCATTCAGGAATTGCACACCTGCATAGCGGGCCGGCAGGCCGATGCACAAGCGGGCGTTGATGCACTTGGCTTTCGATGATTGACCAGCGCAATGCAAAATTGTCGGGCTCCGGAGTTGCTAGGTGCAGGCCAGTTTGCGCGATGCAAATTGCCTCGCAGGTTTGCCAATCCCGCCGTTGAACGATTGAGGCTGTCTATGACTGTGCTCGCAGAGCGGACCTTGTTTCTTGAGCACAAGACAGAAACAACCCCTGTCGTTGTCCGCGTGTTCAGACCCGAGTTTGATGAGGCGGGCTGGCAATGCCGGTATCAGATTGATTGGCCGCACGGTATCAGGCAGATGCAGTCTGGTGGTTTCGATGCGATGCAAGCGCTCACCATCGCCCTGCAAATGATTGGCGCGGAGATTGACGCAAGCCTATATCATCAAAGCGGAAAACTGTATTGGGAGCGCCCGGGTGGGGGTTATGGCTTCCCTGTTGTCTCTTCGTTGAGGCACTTTCTGCTTGGCGACGACATCAAAATGGACGACTGAGGCCTCGCATCCGTCGCAGACTCGGCCCATACTGGGCCTATGGCCAAATCACCGAGCAAACCCGCGCGAGATCCGGCGCGCCTCACTGCTGCGAAGGCGTCGAAGCCAGCGGTAAGACCGCTCGAGAGCTATCTCGCCGACCTGCTCAACCCCGGCATCAACCGGGGCACGGCAGGCCCCGGCGCATCTGCCAGTGACCGCAGCGGCTTTGGCGAAAGCCGGCAGGCGGATTTCGAGGCCGGCCCTGTCACCGGCGTCGATGGCAAGCTCGCGAAGAGCCTCGGCCTGCCCACCGCTGGCGGCGAAAAGCGCAGCCGCATCAGACCACCCGGCAACAGGCAAGGCGACGGGGCGGTCTATGGCAAGACCGACAAGACCGAGACACCCGACCCGGCCGCGAAGAAGGGCCGCAAGTGGGGCGTCGACGACACCTCGGTGAGCTATAGCGACGTGGTCAACAATGCGCCGCGCCGCGTCCGGCAGGGCAATGTCTCTTCCGACCCCGAAGAGGAGATGGCGGCGCTGACCGGCGCCAGCATCACCGCTGAGGCGCTGGCCGAGCGGCTGCGCGCCGGCTCGCCGTTCATCGATCCGGGCAAGGCCTGGGTGCCGCACCGGCCCGAGCGGCCAGAGAAGTCGGAAGGCGGCATCCCATTCCGCATCGTCTCGGACTACAAGCCGGCGGGCGACCAGCCGACTGCGATCGCCGATCTTGTCGATGGCATCCGCCGCAACGAGAAGGATCAGGTCCTGCTCGGCGTCACCGGTTCGGGCAAGACCTTCACCATGGCGCAGGTCATCGAGGCGACGCAGCGCCCGGCGCTGATCCTCGCGCCCAACAAGACGCTGGCAGCCCAACTCTATGGCGAGTTCAAGAGCTTCTTTCCCGACAACGCGGTCGAGTATTTCGTCTCGTATTACGACTACTACCAGCCCGAGGCCTATGTGCCGCGGTCCGACACCTATATCGAGAAGGAAAGCACGATCAACGAACAGATCGACCGCATGCGCCACTCGGCCACGCGGGCGCTGCTGGAGCGCGATGACGTCATCATCGTGGCCTCGGTTTCGTGCATCTACGGCATCGGTTCGGTCGAGACCTACACAGCCATGACCTTCTCGATGAAGGTCGGCGAAAGCGTCGAGCAGCGCCAGCTCATCGCCGATCTGGTGGCGCTGCAATACAAGCGCACGACCGGCGATTTTTCGCGCGGCACCTTCCGCGTGCGCGGCGACATCATGGAAATCTTCCCGGCCCACCTTGAGGACAGGGCCTGGCGCATCTCCATGTTCGGCGACGAGATCGAGACCATCGTCGAGTTCGATCCACTCACCGGCGAGAAGAACGCCGACCTCAGCGCCGTGAAGGTCTATGCCAACTCGCACTATGTGACCCCGCGTCCGACCCTGCAGCAGGCCATCCGCAGCATCAAGGACGAGCTGAAGCAGCGGCTCGACGAGCTGATCCGCACCGGCCGCCTGCTCGAAGCCCAGCGGCTGGAGCAGCGCACCGTATTCGACCTCGAAATGATGGAGGCCACAGGGGCCTGCAACGGCATCGAGAACTACTCGCGCTACATCACCGGCCGCCAGCCCGGTGAGCCGCCGCCAACATTGTTCGAATACCTGCCCGACAACGCGCTGGTCTTCACCGACGAGAGCCACGTCACCGTGCCGCAGATCGGCGCGATGTACAAAGGCGACTTCCGGCGCAAGGCGACGCTGGCCGAATATGGCTTCCGCCTGCCGTCCTGCATGGACAACCGCCCGCTGCGCTTCGAGGAATGGGATGCGATGCGCCCCATGTCGGTGCATGTCTCGGCTACGCCGAGCCACTGGGAAATGGAGCAGACCGGCGGCGTCTTCACCGAACAGGTCATCCGCCCGACCGGGTTGATCGATCCGCCAGTGGAAATCCATCCGGCCAAGCATCAGGTCGCGCACCTGCTGGACGAGGTCAAGGAGGTCGCTGCGAAGGGCTATCGCAGCCTCGTCACGGTGCTGACCAAGCGCATGGCCGAGGACCTGACCGAGTATCTGCACGAGAACGGCGTGCGTGTGCGCTATATGCACTCGGACATCGACACCATCGAGCGCATCGAGATCCTGCGCGACCTGCGCCTCGGCACCTTCGATGTGCTGGTCGGCATCAACCTGCTGCGCGAGGGCCTCGACATTCCCGAATGCGCCTTCGTCGGCATTCTTGATGCGGACAAGGAGGGCTTCCTGCGCTCCGAGACCTCGCTGATCCAGACCATCGGCCGCGCCGCCCGCAACGTCGACGGCAAGGTCATCCTCTATGCCGACCAGATCACCGGCTCGATGGAGCGCGCCATCGCCGAAACCAACCGTCGCCGCGAGAAGCAGACGGCCTACAACACGCTGCACGGCATCACGCCGCAGACCATCAAGCGCGACATCGCCGATATTCTCGACAGCGTCTACGAGCGCGATCGCGTCACCGTCGATGCCGGCATCTCGGCGGATAAGGCCACCGTCGGGCATAACCTCAAGGCCGTGATGGGCGATCTCAAAAAGCGCATGCGCGAGGCCGCCGCCAACCTCGAATTCGAGACCGCCGCCCGCCTGCGCGACGAGCTCAAGCGCCTCCAGGCCACAGAACTGGCGATTGCCGCCGACCCGATGGCCAGCCAGCGCGAGATCGAAGCCTCATCCGGCAGCTACGCCGGCAAACGCAGCTACGGCCGCGCCGCCAACCTGCCCGCCACCCGCGCCAGAAAGCCAGACCTCGACAGCATGGGCCCCGGCACCGACCGCGAGGTGCCCGTGGGCGGGAAGGCGAGGAAGAAGGGCGGGGGACGGCCGGGGAAGAGGCGTTGAGGGGCGAACCTGTGCCCGACGCCCAACCCACAAACAACCCTCGTCATGGTTGGGCTTGACCCGACCATGACAACCGAGCAATTCGCGCGCATTCCCTCTCCCGCAGGGGTAGAGGGGCTGCGGTGCCTTGTCGGTGAGAGTGAGCCTGGTCCCTGCTTTTCTTGACGCGCGCCACGCCAACACACCGCCGCCTTCCCCTTGCCATACAGACTTGTTCCACCTTGCCGGCTCTTCTATGGAGAACCGGAACACAGACCCGGATGAACCCATGAACGCCCATGTCCGCAATGCCGACCCCAAGCAGCTCATCAAGGGCGCAACCGGGGATTGGGAAATCGTGATCGGGCTTGAAATCCACGCCCAGGTAACCTCTCAGGCCAAGCTGTTTTCCGGCTCCTCGACCGCATTCGGGGCCGAGCCCAACAGCCATGTCAGCCTCGTCGACGCCGCCATGCCGGGCATGCTGCCAGTAATCAACGAGGAATGCGTGCGCCAGGCCGTGCGCACCGGGCTGGGTCTGAACGCGCAGATCAACCGGCGCTCGGTCTTCGACCGCAAGAATTACTTCTATCCAGACCTGCCGCAGGGCTACCAGATCTCGCAGTACAAGAGCCCGATCGTCGGCGAAGGCGAGATCATCGTCGATGTCTCGCCCACCGAGCAGATCAAGGTCGGCATCGAACGCCTGCATCTGGAGCAGGATGCCGGCAAATCGCTGCATGACCAGCACCCGACCATGAGCTTCGTCGACCTCAACCGCTCCGGCGTGGCGCTGATGGAAATCGTCTCGCGGCCAGACCTGCGCTCGGCGGACGAGGCCAAGGCCTATGTCACCAAGCTGCGCACCATCCTGCGCTATCTCGGCACCTGCGATGGCGACATGGAGAAGGGCAACCTGCGCGCCGACGTCAACGTCTCGGTGCGCAAGCCCGGCGCGCCCTTTGGCACCCGCTGCGAGATCAAGAACGTCAACTCGATCCGCTTCATCGGCCAGGCGGTCGATGTCGAGGCGCGCCGCCAGATCGGCATTCTGGAGGATGGCGGCAAGATCGACCAGGAAACCCGCCTCTATGATCCGTCCAAGGGCGAGACCCGCTCGATGCGCTCCAAGGAAGAGGCGCACGATTACCGCTATTTCCCCGATCCGGACCTGCTGCCGCTCGAATTCGATCAGGCCCTCGTCGATGCGCTGAAGGTGGCACTGCCCGAACTGCCCGACGCCAAGAAGGCCCGGCTGATCGCGCAATACGGCCTGAGCCCCTACGACGCCGCCGTGCTGGTGGCGGAGCGCGAGCAGGCCGATTTCTTCGAGGCCGTGGCCAAGGGCCGCGACGGCAAGGCAGCGGCAAACTGGGTGATCAACGAGCTGTTCGGCCGCCTCAACAAGGAGGGCCGGGACGTGACCGCCTCGCCCATGTCGGCAGACCAGCTCGGCGGCATCGTCGACCTGATCGGCGAAGGCGTGATCTCCGGCAAGATCGCCAAGGACCTTTTCGAGATCGTCTGGAACGAAGGCGGCGACCCGCGTGCCCTGGTCGAGGCGCGCGGCATGAAGCAGGTCACCGATACCGGCGCGATCGAGAAGGTCATTGACGAGGTCATCGCCGCCAACCCCGACAAGGTCGAGCAGGCCAAGGCCAAGCCGTCCATGGCCGGCTGGTTTGTCGGACAGGTGATGAAGGCCTCGGGCGGCAAGGCCAACCCGGCAGCGGTCAACGAGATCCTGGCGCGGAAGCTGGGCCTGAGCTGACCGATAACGCAGCCTCCGGAAGCAGCACCCGCGCGCCGCCGCCAGTAGCGGGCTGCCTTCGGAAGATCGTCAGTAACGTCTCCGAGCAGATCACGTCTGTCTTGTCGTCGAACGACACGCGGCCGGCGCTGTTGGCATTGACGCACGAGCTGTGGCTCGGCCTCGCGAAGGCCAGTTGATCGAGCAGGCTGGTCAGGGCCTGCTTGGTGGCCCGCATCCGCGCCAGCCCTTCATCCTCATCGGCGAACCTGTCGATGCTGATGAGGCTGGAGCCGTCCTTGGTCACGCTGGCGTAGATGAAGTTCAGCCCGGAGGCGAAGATGTCGACATCGACGATGACGAGCCGGGCGGTAAACCGCCTGGCATCGAGCGCCTGCGCATAATCCAGGCCTATGGCCGCGGCGAGCGCGTCGACTTCGTACTGCAGCCCGCCAGTGCTCAGGCGGTTTTTCGTGACGGGCCGAAAGCCGGGATCGGATGTGACGATGACGGTTGCGCCA
This sequence comes from Hyphomicrobiales bacterium, assembly GCA_026400565.1. Lineage (GTDB taxonomy): Bacteria > Pseudomonadota > Alphaproteobacteria > Rhizobiales > Beijerinckiaceae > Allobosea. The sequence continues at coordinate 6,933 of JAPLOV010000265.1, forward strand.
AGCGATGCCTCGAGGCTGCGCGTGATCGCC
>JAPLOV010000236.1 GCA_026400565.1 Hyphomicrobiales bacterium
ACGGCCATCACCGCTATGGAACAGGTGACGAAGCAGACGCTGCCGCGCGGATTCAACTTCGAATGGACCGGCACGGCCTTCCAGGAAAAACTGGCTGGCGGTCAGACAAGCATAGTCCTCGTTCTTGCGCTGGTGTTCGCCTATCTGTGCCTCGTCGGACTCTACGAGAGCTGGAGCATCCCCATCGCCGTGCTGCTCTCGGTCATTGCTGGTCTCTTTGGCGCGATGCTCTCGCTCAAGATTACCGGGCTTGACAACAATATCTTCGCGCAGGTGGGCGTGGTGATCCTGATCGCACTGGCAGCGAAGAACGCCATTCTTATTGTTGAATTTGCGATGGAATGCCGCGCCAGGGGCATGGGAATCGTTGAATCGGCGATCGAGGCTGCGAAACTGCGCTTCCGGGCGGTGATGATGACATCCTTCGCCTTCATTCTGGGTCTCTTGCCGCTGGTCCTGGCCAGCGGGGCCGGGGCGGCGACCCAGCGCGCGGTTGGAACGGCGGTGTTTGGCGGCATGCTGGCTTCGGCGATTTTCGGCCTGCTGCTGATCCCGGGCCTCTATGTCGTGTTCCAGTGGCTGCGAGAAACGGTGAAGGCCCGGTTCAGTTCTTTGACACGGACGGGATCTCCGACAGAAGCGAAGCACGCGCCTTCTGATCGAGAGCCGCTCCACACGCCTCGTGAGGAGCCCTAGCAGCCTGTGTCGGACTGAACTCAAAATCCGGGCTTGCGGCGGCGTGGCTTCGCCGGTTGTTCCGGGCGGCATGGTTGAGTTCGTATCAGGAGCGCCGTGTGCGCGCTCTGCCCGCCATGCCTGTTTTGGCCTGAATCTTCCCTCATGCCGCGTGTCTGAGCGTGAACATGGGTGGTGTCCCAATGCGTGGTTCAGCTTCTGACCCCTGACCGCTATCGGGATTGGCCCGGGCGGTTGATGTCAGGCGGCCACAGCGGGCAGGCTGACGAGGGGATCATCGCCCCTTGCGGCCAGAGTTTCCAGTGTCATGTAGCGGGTTCGCTGGACAGCCCATTCGTCGTTTTGCTCAAGCAGGATCTCGCCGACGAGGCGTATTGATCAGCCCCCACTGACTGGTCCGGATGGATTTTCAGTGCATTGACGGCCTCGACGCCAGCGCGGGCAATGGTCGGCTTGTCGACGGATGGGGTTGCTCAGCGGTCCGCGCGTCCATGGCGGGTACAAAGTCCTCCGGTGCCGGCGGCTTGTCAACGCGGGCGCTGTGCTGGACTTGCATTTGAGCAAGCTTGCGCCGAACTGAAGTTCAGGCGGCGACCGGCTTTTGCTCTAACTGGGCGCGCCGGTCGGCAATGGCACTGCGCGCGTAGTTGATGGCGACCGAATAAATCGTGACAGCGTCGGCGCTCATCTCCCCGCTTTCGCGCTGGTCGAACAATGTGACGACCACAGCGTCCAGACGCTGCTGAAGATCATCCAGTTGCTGAGGGTCGGCCTTGCGAAGGTCTGCGACGAAGGCCGTCAGATTATCAAGCTGCGTCTCGAGTTCGGAGCGCGGCTTGACGCGAACCTTCGCGAGAAGCCAGCCGAACAGGGAGGCGAGCAGGCCCAGCACCGCAGAACCGATCCAGAAGAGCGTCTCAAGGCGCTCCATGAACGTGGGCGTTTCGCCTTCGAAGTATGTCTGCGCGGCAGGGTGGATCGGGTAATCCTTTTCCTCGGCGTTCGGCTGCTGCAGCTCACGCATTTGCGGATTGCCTGCAAGCGCCTTCGCCTTGCCCTCAAACAAGACCCGCGTCAGTTCCCCCGTGATTATGCTCGACTGGCTGGCTGGAACAACCATGCGAATGGTTACGCCGATCGTCGTCAGATCCTCTTCGGGCTGCGCAGGGGTACCACCGAAAACACCTTTTGAGACTTCCGCCGCGTCGATACCGGTCGAGAGCCGGCGAACCGCCTCGGCGTCCTCGACACCAAGCACAGTCGGAACCCCTTTCATCGACTTCTGGATTGACTGGAACGTCTGGAATGAAACGCCGCCCAATGGGCCAATGACAAAAGCGGCCGACACCTTGCGCTGCTGCATGGCGGGGCCCACGTCCTCCGCGGTCATCGACTGGCGCAGGACCGAAGCACGAGGCACGCCGTAGTGATCAAGCACGAGATCGAGCAGCTTCTCGTTTGCGGCGTCGCCGGGCACGATCGCAACGACCCGATCCTTCAATCCCTTGAAGTCCTCGATCTGCGAGCGCGGAGGTACGATCAGAAAAGCGTACATTGTCTGAAAGACCGCGATCGAACGCCCGTTCCGCGGTAGGGCCACGTCAGAGCGCACAAGCGCTACATCGACTTCGCGCTTCTCGATAGCCGCAGATGCGGCGGCCATGTCGCTGACCGCGACACGCTGCATCGACAGCCACTTGCTTTCCTTTGCACCCTCCCGCGCCAGATCCTGCAGCACCCGCTGCCCGATGGGGCCGAGCGGCGGCACGGCCGCGCGCAGGGTCGCCCATGTAAGGGCGTATTGAAACGCCAGCACCGCCGCGGCTGCGACAAGCAGGATGATCCCGATGTTTCGTATGAGCTTCAAAACACACCTGATACTGCGGCTCGACCTCAGTCGACGAGCTGCCAGCTTCGGTCGGGGTTGTAACTCATGATGCGCGTCGCAGCGGCCGTCGTGCGAGCGCCGAGATTTTTCTCATACACCTCGCCATGATGGCTGCACATGAAAGTCAACACGCCGGTTTCGCCCCATTTGGCCGGGTAGGCAATCAGAGCATGTCCGCCGATCATGTTGCCGTTGATGACGTAACGATAGGCGCCGCCCGGCGCCGCAGGCCCTTGCGCCTTAAGGATCCGGAACACGTAGCCCTCGTAGGTACGCGCGCCGGCAACAGCAGCGCGAACAGCGTCCGCCAATGCGCCCTCGAGCGGGCTGATATCAGACTGTGACTCAGGCTCCCAGTAAAGTCCGTCCTTCCGGCCCGGGCTGCTGATGATCCGCTGCGCGTATTCAAACACGCTGTCGCCATCGCGATCGTTTCGGATGTAATCCTTCTGCGCGCCCATGTAGGCTGCGCATGCGGACATTGCCGCAAGCTCGTTGTGGCCGATGACCCGCGCGCGGATTTCACGCTGCCCGGCAACCGGATCGAACGCCCAGCCATCGCCCTGCTTTATGATCGGAATGGGGAACGGAAACTCACGCTCACCGATGACAAGCAGCTTCGTGTTCGCGTCCTTGTCCTCGAGCTTGAATCTGGTCGAAACGGCTTCGACGAACTGCGCCAGGTTCTGCTTGTCCTGTTCCGCGTCGCCTGTGCTGACCAGTTGGCGCCCGCGCGGCCCAAACAATTCGGCGACGAAGCCCGCGCGGCCCGCTTTTGCAGCCGCAACGAGATCGTCGGCCGCAGCCTGAGCACTCGGGAAAACCTTCTGCGCCATTGCGGGAGCGGCCGTCGCGATCGACGCCGCAAGAAGAGCTGCAAGGCCGACAGCACCATTCAACATGTTGTTCATTGCTTTGTCCTCCCTGATCAGCGCCGGCCACGGCCGCCGCCGCCGCCCATGCGGCCGCCGCCTCCACCGGAGGGACGCGACATGCCGGCGGGACGCCCCACGGCTGGCCGCCCACCACCCATTGCCGGCCCTCGATTGAAACTCTGGTCCCCGCGGTTGCTGAACGCTTGAGCAGGCCCACGCCCGGCGCTGACACCACCGAATGCGCCGCCGGGTTTCGCCACGCTGGGCCGGACCGCCGGACGCTGCGCGGGCCGGGTCGTCGGGAGCTGCGCGGGCCGGGTCGTCGGGAGCTGCGCGGGCCGGGTCGTCGGGCGCTGCGCGCCAACGCCTGGCCGATCCGCGCCTGGACGGTTAGCGAGGCCAGCGCCTGGCCGATCACCGCCTGGACGGTTACCGAGGCCAGCGCCTGGCCGCTCACCCCCGGCAATTCCGGCACCTATGCCTGCGCCAATACCAGCACCGATGCCTGCGCCAATACCAGCACCGATGCCTGCGCCAACACCAGCACCGATGCCCGCCTGGCCAAGCCCGCCGCCCTGCCCGGGGCGATTGCCCGCTCCTGGACGGTTAAACCCGCCCTCTCCCGGACGGGCGCCCAGTCGGTTCTCCGGCCGCAGGCCCGGTTTGCTGCCCTGCCCCGGACGATAGCGGTCGCCGTCAGGACGCCACGGGCGCACGTTGTTGCCGATGTTGTTATTGCCAATGTTGATGTCGTTGCCGATGTTGATGTTGTTGTTACCGCCCCAGCCGGGGCGATAACCGGGATAGCCGGGCCAGCGCGGCGGATAAACAACGCCCGAGCCCCAGTTCCAGTAGTTGTTGTTCCATACCGCGCCGATCGCCACAGCCGTTCCGAACGTCAGCAAGCTGGTAGCGACGATGCCCGGCACTGGATCATAGACCTGCACCGGGTCGTACACGGGAACGTAGATGACCTCTGGATTGGCGCTCTCGATGACGATCACGTCGAGGTTGTTCGTCTTTTGCTTGACCACTTTCTGCTGCTGGTTCGTGCGCAGCGAACCGGTCGTCTCAGCCCTCGCACGCATGCGCTGGATGGCGTCGGCGACATCCTTCGGCTGGTTGACGAACGCATCGCCGAGATCGGTCGTCCAATCGAGATCATCGTTCATCTTCTTGATGACGTCGGGAAAGCGCGCGAGCGCCTTCACGGTCGGATCCCACGTTTGACCGTCGAGGCCGGAGTAATCCTGCTTGGCAACAGCAGCCTTGTTCTTGTCAAGCCAGCGTTGTGCCTGCACAATATCGACGGGGTAGGCAGATGCAGGAAGCGCCTGCGCCAGCAACGCATCCGGATAGAGTGCGACGGGCGCGACGAGCTTTTCGATTTCCTCGGAGGTATAGACAGCGTCCGCCGGCTGGGTGGAAGCCTCAGCCTCCGCGGCGGGGGCAGCCTGCTGGGCCTGCGCTGACGCGGCCACACTCGAGCCGATCGAGATCGCCGTGGCGAGTACCAGAACCAAGCAGCTGGATCGCGCCAGCAGAAAAGTACGATGCGTCTTCATTGCCACCCCATGATACAGATAACCTCGATTGTCCAGATGCCTGATCTTCAACATCGGGTCCAATGCATTCTCGTGCATTCTCAATGCCCAGAAGTCATGAGCAAAGGATCTTGTCCAGTATTCGCATGAACCGTCGCGCCATTTTGAAACCGGATAGGCGCTGAAGCGTGACCCCGCCGCATCTCCGTTAGGAGGTTAGCAGACCTCGGAGCGGCAAGTCCGCGATCAAGAGGCATGCTAGTTCATGCGCGAGAAAAGGACCGTCACCGCTCCGGCTTGGTCGAAAAAGCGCATCAGCCCCTGCGGACTGATCTCATAGCGCTTGGAGGCCGAGAGCGCTTTCAAGAACTTGTCTTCCTGCGCCATGACGGCGGGCGGACACGCCCTTCGGGTAGCGGCAAGTAATCCGATGTCAACCTTGCCACCGGCGACGTTTCCCGTGCCTGTGAACCGGTTGCAGCCGCCCGATCCCGCCACTTGCCCATCAGGCAGAGGCTGGAGTGTGGATTGCACGCGATCCACGACGCCAGCTCCCATGATGTCTTCGGCGAGCCACGTTGAGCCTGTGAGGTCGGTTTGCGCAGCCTCAGCAAAGTGCACGCCTGTCAGGAAGGCGGCGATGAGGGCGAAGGTGAGTGAACGAAGCATCGTTGACCGGCCAAGGGAGACGTCAAACCCTCTCAAGTTCAGACGTTGTAGGGGTAGGAAGGTGGCCCCGATCGAGGAACATGGACTCCCACCGAGCGTCCTTCTTTGCCCCCGCGTGACATGGCGCGCCTTGGGGGCGTCTGCGCGCGAACCCCAAGGG
>JAPLOV010000085.1 GCA_026400565.1 Hyphomicrobiales bacterium
GCCAAGGCCTTCGCCACCTCGAATGCAGGCTGGCCAGCCCGCACCGAGCCCTGCCAGAACAACTCGTGAGTTGAACAATGCCGGGCATGACCTTTGTGTCATCCCCGGCACACGACGAAAGGGAAGGGGATCCGGGCGCTCCGGCGACGTGGATTCCCCTTCCCGGCCCGCCCGCGGGCCGCCGGGGATGACACCCCAGTGCTGAACAGGAGTTCCCATGTCCGCCACTGCCACAACCGCCCCTGTTGTTCAGCCCGCCGTCGACACGGTCCTGTCGGTGAACAACATCGAGGTCATCTATGACCACGTCATCCTTGTCCTGAAGGGGGTGTCGCTCACGGTGCCGCGCGGCGGCATTGTCGCGATCCTGGGGGCGAATGGCGCTGGCAAGACCACGACGCTGAAGGCGATCTCCAACCTGCTCAAGGCCGAACGCGGCGAAGTCACCAAGGGCTCGATCGAGTTCGAGGGCGAGCGCGTCGACATGATGAGCCCCAACGAACTGGTGCGGCGCGGCTGCATCCAGGTGATGGAAGGGCGGCATTGCTTCGCCCACCTGACCATCGAGGAAAATCTGCTGACCGGTGCCTTCACCCGGCGCGACGGCAACGCCGCCATCAAGCGCGACCTTGAAAAGATCTACACGCTTTTTCCGCGCCTGCGGCAGCGCCGGCAGTCGGTAGCGGGCTACACCTCGGGCGGCGAGCAGCAGATGTGCGCCGTCGGCCGCGCCATGATGTCGAACCCGCGCATGATCCTGCTTGACGAGCCCTCGATGGGGCTGGCGCCGCAGGTGGTCGAGGAGATCTTCGAGATCGTGAAGCGCCTCAACGCCGAAGAAGGCGTGTCGTTCCTGGTGGCCGAGCAGAACACAAACATGGCTCTGAAATACGCCACCTATGGCTACATCATGGAGACCGGCCGCATCGTCATGGATGGCGAGGCCAAGTCGCTGCGCGAGAACGAGGACGTCAAGGAGTTCTATCTTGGTGTGTCCGAAGGGGCGAAGAAATCCTTCCGCGAGGTCAAGAGCTACAAGCGCCGCAAGCGCTGGCTGGCATGAGCGCTGCCATTGAAGCGGTCTTCGATCGCTGGTATGCGGCCCTCAGGAGCGGCGACATGGTCGCGTTTCGGGGCGTGGCCGCACCCGACATCGTGGTGCGCTGGAATGGCCCGCCTGACCTGATCCCATGGGCGGGCGAGCATCATGGCCTTGAGGCGGCGCTGGCCTTCTTCGGCAAGGTCGGGGCGGCACTGGAGATCCTGAGCGTTGCGCCGGTGGAGCGCCTGCTCGCCGCCGACAAGGCCCTGCTGGTGCTCGCCGGCCACTGGCGGGTGCGCGCCACGGGGCAGGAGCTGCATCTGCGCGCTGCCAACCTGTTCAGCTTCCGCGACGGGCTGGTTGTGGCCTATGAGGTGTTCCCCGACAGCGCGGCCTTTGTGCGGGCGCTGAAGCCCACGTTTCTTGCCCCCTGATTGACGTGCTCTTGATTGACTTGCTCTTGATTGACGTGGGCCGATTGGCCATGTCCCACCCATGCCCATTCTGATCGGTCTTGCTGTCCTTGGCCTCCTGCTGCTGATCTTCGGGCCGCAGTTCTGGGTGCAATGGGCGCTCAAGAAGCATGGTGCGGAGCGTTCCGATTTGCCTGGCACGGGCGGGGAACTGGCCCGGCACCTGCTCGACGAGGCCGGGCTTGAGGATGTCTCGGTCGAAGCCACCGAGGCTGGCGATCACTACGATCCGGAGGCCCGCATCGTCCGGCTGAGCGAGGGCCACTTTGCTGGCAGGTCGGTGGCGGCGGTGGCCGTGGCGACCCACGGGGGCGGCCACGCCATCGAGCATGCCCGCGAGGAACCCGGCTGCATGCGGCGCATGGCCGTCGTTGGCAATGTGATCTGGATCGACCGTGTCGCCACGGTGGTGCTGCTGACCGCGCCGCTGCTGGGCGTGCTGATCAAAGCCCCTGTGCTGATCCTGCTCCAGGTCGGGCTTGGTGTGGTTCTGCTGCTGGTGCGCGTGCTGGTCCATCTGGTGACATTGCCGATCGAATATGATGCGAGCTTCCGCAAGGCGCTGCCGATCCTCGAAGCACGAGGCTATCTCGGCGAGGCTGACATGCCTGCCGCCCGGCAGGTGTTGACGGCGGCGGCTTGGACCTATGTGGCTTCCGCGCTGGCGACCTTGCTGGACGTGATGCGCTGGTTGAGGATACTTCGGTTCTGATCAAGGAGGGAATGCCATGGCCACCCATTTCGATGCGCTGGAGACGCGCCCGCCCGAGGCGCGGGAGGCCGAGCTGCTGGGGCGGCTCGAAGGCGTGATCGCCGCTGCCATGCAGGCGCCGGCCTATGCCGCCCATCTTGCCGGGGTGGACCCGCATGACATCAAGAGCCGGACGGCGCTGGCGCAGTTGCCGATCCTGCGGAAATCGGACCTGCCGGCGCTGCACAAGGCGAACCCGCCTTTCGGCGGTTTCGTTCCCGGCCATCCGGGCCGGTTCGGACGGCTGTTCACCTCGCCCGGCCCGATCTTCGAGCCGGAGGCTGCGAGGCCCGATCCATGGGGGGCGGGGCGGGCTTGCTTCGCCGCTGGTCTGACCTGCGGCGAGGTCGTGCTCAACACCTTCAGCTATCATCTGACGCCGGGTGGTTTCATCTTCGATTCGGGCGCGCGCGCCGCAGGCTGTGCCGTGATTCCATCCGGACCGGGCAACACCGAGCAGCAACTGGATGTGATCGACGCTTTCCGGCCCGGTGCCTATGCCGGCACGCCGGATTTCCTGAAGATCCTGATCGAGGCCGGTCGCGCGGCCGGGCGGCCTGTCAGCATGACGAGGGCTGTGGTATCGGGCGCGGCCTTTCCGCCCAGCCTGCAGGCTTGGGTCAAGGAGGCTGGCATCGATGCCTACCAGTCCTATGCCACGGCTGATTTCGGCATCATCGCCTACGAGACGGCGGCGCGCTCCGGTATGGTCGTCAATGAGAACATCATCGTCGAGATCGTCACGCCGGGCACGGGTGACCCGGTCAGGGAAGGCGAGGTCGGCGAGATCGTGATCACCAGCCTTGATCCGGAGCATCCGCTGATCAGGCTTGCTGTGGGCGATCTCACCTCCACGATGCCCGGTGTCAGCGCCTGTGGCCGCACCAATATGCGCATCAGAGGCTGGATGGGCCGCGCCGACCAGACCGCGAAAATCAAGGGCATGTTCGTCAGGCCCGAGCAGGTGGCGGAGATCGCGCGCCGACATTCGGAGGTGGCGAAGCTCAGGCTGGTCATCGGCCGCGCCAACGAACTCGACACGATGCTGCTGAAGGCCGAGCTCTATGCCGAGCCGCCAGGTTTCGTCGATGTGCTGGCTGCCTCCCTGCAGGCCATGACCAAGCTCAAGGGGCTGGTCGAGATCGTGCCGCAAGGCTCGCTGCCACGCGATGGCAAGGTGATTGCCGACGAACGGCCCGTGGGCTGAGCCTGGATCGGGAGAGCCCATCCCCCTTCAAGGCGTGGCCGCCCTTCACAGCCGGCTCGCAAGGCCCTACATGCAATGGGCGGGGCTGCCCGGTTCGTCAGGGAAATGTATCCCCGGGCCCTTATTGATCCGTCCGGGAGCTGTTCCTGACCTGGCCCGTGGGCCAGGACAAACGGCGCCCACCTACATTGTAGGTGTCCCGGGATCGAAAACCCAACGGCCATGGTGGCTCCGCAACCCTTTCCGTTCCCGAGCAATGCCGGACAGTCCTGCGATGGCCGACCATGCCCTGAAGGCCGCGATGCGCCTTGACGCCGTTCACAGGCGCGACGGGCTCGACCTCGACGACCGGCTGGAATGGGACAAGCAGATCAGCGACAGACTGTTCGCATCCGGCCTGCTCGCCCCGGTGCGCGGGGTGGTGGCCGGCTACTGGCCGATGCGCTCGGAGGCTGACCCGCGCCCCATCATGGTGGCTCTGAAGGAGCAGGGCGTGTCGCTGGCCCTGCCGGCGATGCACAGACCGGCGATGCACAAGCCTGGCGTGGCCTTCTCCAGCGAGGTGCTGTTCCGCCCGTGGATGCCGTGGGAGCCGCTCGTGCCCGGCGGTTTCGGCACCCTTGTGCCCATGTCCGAGACCGGTGCCGTCGAGCCCGCGGTGCTGCTCGTGCCGCTGCTGGCTTTCGACGTGCAGGGCCGGCGTCTGGGCTATGGCAAAGGCCACTACGACCGTGCCATCGCGCGGCTGCAAGCCAGGGGGAGTGTTCTGACCATTGGCGTGGCCTACGCGGCGCAGGAGGTGGCCGAGGTGCCGACCGAGCCGCATGACAAGGCGCTTGACGTCATCGTCACCGAGCGTGGCGTGAGCGTGAGGCGCACCGGGAAAGGCATGCCCGTGCGATGAGCCGAGAATCTGTGCTGCTGCGTGATGAGTTGACCTTTCGCAGGTTTCCGGCACAAGTCGCTCGCTGTCCCGACGACTGCGCCCTGCATCCCGTCCCGTCCCGAGCCGAGCCCTGCCGCATGCGCCTTCTGTTTCTTGGTGATGTTGTCGGCCGGCCCGGCCGGATTGCGCTGACCGAGAGGCTTCCGCAACTCAGGGCGCGCTGGGGCCTCGATTGCGTGGTGGTCAATGGCGAGAATGCCGCGGCCGGCTATGGCATCACGGAGGCGAACTGTCAGGAAATCCTCGATGCCGGGGCCGATGCGGTGACGCTGGGCAACCATTCATGGGACCAGCGCGAGGCCCTGGTGTTCATCGAACGTCAGCCGCGCCTTGTGCGTCCCGCCAACTACCCGCCTGGAACGCCAGGGCGTGGCGCTGCCATGGTCGAGACGGCCAAGGGCCAGCGTGTGCTGGTGGTCAACGCCATGGGGCGTGTCGAGATGGAGCCGCTCGATTGCCCGTTCCGCGCCGTCGAGGAGGCCATCGGGCAGGCCCCGCTGCGCGAGGTGGTCGATGCCATCGTGCTCGACATCCATGCCGAGGCGACCAGCGAGAAGCAAGCCTTCGGCTGGAACTTCGATGGCCGGGTCTCGCTTACGGTCGGCACGCACACCCATGTGCCGACGGCAGACACCCGCATCCTGCCCGGCGGATCGGCCTTCCAGACCGATGCCGGCATGTGCGGCGACTACCATTCCGTCATCGGCTTCGACCGGCACGAGCCCGTTCGCCGGCTGATCCAGAAAACGCCGCTGCAACGCTGGGAGGCCGCGAGCGGCATGGGCACGCTGTGCGGCGTGGCGGTGGAGACCGATGACCGTACGGGGCTGGCGGTCAAGGTCTCGCCGGTGCGCATCGGCCCTGCGCTGGTCGAGCAAATGCCCCTGTTCTGGGAGAACTGACCGGTGGACGACGGCGATCAGAGCCCGCCATCCGACCCGCGACCGCTCGAGCATGCCCGCGCCAGCACCATCCTGCGCCATCTCGCCGACACGCATGAGGCCAAGACGATCAGCATCGGGCAGATGACGGAGGCGTTCGGCGAGCGTGCCTTCGGCATCCTGATGATCGTGTTCTGCCTGCCGAACATGGTGCCGGTGCCGGCCATTGGTGCCCTTTTCGGCATTCCCTTGCTGCTGATTGCTCTGCAGATGGCAATGGGGCGGCCAAAACCATGGTTGCCGCACTTCATCGAAACCAGGTCCATCCAGCATGCCTCGCTGGTGAAGATGGTGAATGTCGTCGAGCCGCGCATGCGGCGCATCGAGGAGGCCTTGAAACCGCGCTGGATCTTCCTGTTTTCGCCGATCATGGACAAGGCCATCGGCGTTCTGGCCATGCTCTGCGCGATCTCGATCATCATCCCGCTCCCGGGAAGCAATTTCCCGCCTGCGCTCGCCTTGATCCTGATCTCCCTGGCGGTCGCCCAGGAAGACGGGCTTTATCTGGGTTTGGGCGCGGTGATCGCGATTGCCGGTGTGACCTACACGACTGTCGTGATCGGCGGCCTGGCCTTTGCCGGCTGGTTCGCACTGATGCGCGTCATCGGCATCTGAGCCCCGTTGCCGTGCTTCTCAATCGCCTGAGCTTTGCTATAAGCCGGCCAAGAACAGATCATCCACACGCAGCAGAGGCGCCGTTCGGTGCCGTGCCGCGCTGTCGACAGGGAGGCTCCGTTGGCCGGGCATTCGCAATTCAAGAACATCATGCACCGCAAGGGCAAGCAGGACAAAGTCCGCTCGAAGATCTTTGGCAAGCTCGGTCGTGAAATCACCGTCGCTGCGAAGCTCGGGATGCCTGACCCTGCCATGAACCCGCGCCTGCGCATGGCTGTGCTGGCCGCGCGCGCCGAGAACATGCCCAAGGACAACATCGAGCGCGCCATCAAGAAGGCCGCCGGCAACGATGGCGAGAACTACGACGAGGTGCGCTATGAGGGGCGCGGCCCCGGCGGCGTGATGATGATCGTCGAGGCGCTGACTGACAACCGCAACCGCACCGGCTCGAACGTGCGCTCGTATTTCTCCAAGGCAGGCGGCGAACTGGGGGCCACCGGCTCGGCCACGTTCATGTTCGACCGGCTCGGCGAGATCACCTATGCGGCACAGGCGGGCGACGCCGACGCGGTGATGGAAGCCGCGATCGAGGCCGGAGCCGACGATGTGCAATCCGACGAGAATGGCCACACCATCACCTGCGGCTTTGCCGACCTGTCCGAGGTCTCCAAGGCGCTCGAAGCGCGGCTCGGCCCGCCGGCCACGGCCAAATCCGTGTGGAAGCCGCAGAACCTTGTGATGCTCGACGAGGAGAAGGCGCAATCGGTGATGAAGCTGCTCGACATCATGGAGAACGATGATGATGTTCAGAACATCTTCTCGAACTTCGAGGTCTCCGACGAGGTCATGGCGCGCCTGACCTCCTGACCCGCTCAACCACGCCCCAGCCAGCCGTCCCAGAGCGGCAGGCTGATCAGCGCTGCCAGCGCTATCACGCCATAGGCAATGCGGCGGAAGGTGTCTTCGCTGGCGAAACGGTAGAGGCTGGAGCCCACCACGATGCCGAGGCCGTACGGCAGAAGCAGCGGCACAGCCTTCCAGAGCGCAGCCGCAGTCAGGATGCCGTTCCAGCTGAGCAGCAGGCCGGAAACCAGCGTGGCGCACGCGAAGTAGGTCACCAGATCGTGCCGCATCTGCTGGGCGGACTTGTTCTGCGCGCTCAGCCAGAAGATCGCCAGCGGCATGCCTCCGAGTTGGGCAAGGCCGGCGCCGAGCCCCGACAGGCTGCCCACGCCGAAGGACAGCTTCAGGCCGGGTTTGCCACGCCAGCGCCAGCCGGCCGCCAGCGCCAGCACTGCCGCGATGATCAGGCCGGCGATCAGCCAGCGCATCAATGACGAGGGCAGGGTGAGCAGCAGCCACAGGCCCAGCGGCAGGGTCACGGTTGCCCCGATCAGCAGGGGCAGCACCTCGCGCCACGCAGCATGCTTCAGCGAGCGCGCCGCGAGTGGCAGGGCAAAGGGGGCATCCAGTGCCCAGATCAGGGCCGATGCCAGCGGCAGCGGCACCACCAGCCCGGCCAGCGGCATGAAGATCATCGCAAAGCCGAAGCCGGTGAAGCCGCGCACCAGCCCGCCCATCAGCGCCGCAAGACCAAGCACCGTCAAGGTGCGGTCGAAGCCTTCCGGGGCGAGCGCCTCGAACATCTCTTCCATGGCCATGTCCTCGGCCATGTCCTGTCAGGCCGACCCGTTGCGCGCAAGGCACATTCAGGATCAGTGCGTCAGGCTATACGCTCTGGCATGGCGAACACGATTCGGATCCTCGGGATTGATCCCGGGCTGAGCAAGACGGGCTGGGGAATCATCGTGCAGGAGGGCACGCGCCTGAGCTTTGTCGCTTGTGGCACGGTGACAAGCGACAACACCCTCTCCACCGCCGGGCGTCTCAGGCAACTGCATGACGGGTTGTCGGAGGTGTTGGGCCAGTATCGGCCTGACGAGGTCGCGGTCGAGGAGACCTTCGTCAACAAGGACGCACAGGCGACACTGAAACTTGGCCATGCGCGGGGCGTGGCGTTGCTGGTGCCGGCGCTGAGCGGGCTTGCCGTTGCTGAATATGCGGCCAATCTTGTCAAGAAAACCGTGGTCGGCAATGGTCATGCTGACAAGAAGCAGATCGGTATGATGATCAAGGTTCTTCTGCCAAAGTCAGATCCGAAGACATCAGATGCGGCTGATGCTCTTGCAATTGCCATAACGCACGCGCAGCACCGGGGTGCTCGCGCACTTCGTCAACGCGTGTTACCGTGAATTATCTTCCGCTTACGTCATAGGGCGGGCCTTTCGCTTTTGGATGGCAGCATGATCGGCAAGCTCAAGGGCCACATTGATTCATACGGCGAGGATTTCGTCATCGTCGACGTGCATGGCGTGGGCTACGTGGTGTTCTGCTCGTCCAGGACTCTGCAGGCCCTGCCGCCGGTCGGCGAGGCTGTGACCGTCTGGATCGAGACCCAGGTCCGCGAGGATGCCATCCGCCTGTTCGGCTTTCGCAGCGAGGCCGAGCAGAACTGGTTTCGTCTGTTGCAGAGCGTGCAGGGGGTCGGGGCCAGGGTGGCGCTGGCGATCCAGTCGACGCTCGAACCCGGTGCACTGGCAACGGCCATCGCCACAGGGGACAGGGCGCAGGTGGCGCGGGCCAATGGTGTCGGCCCGAAGCTCGCCCAGCGTATCTGTGTGGAATTGAAGGACAAGGCGCCGGCTTTCGGCATGGTCGATCCAGCCCTGATGCAGTTGTCAGGTGCGATCGAGGCGAAAGCCCTGCCGCGTCCGGTCAGCGATGCGATCTCCGCGCTGACCAATCTGGGTTATCCGCAGGCGCAGGCCCAATCGGCTATCGCAGCGGCCATGACGGCGCTCGGAGACGGCGCGGAAACCGGACAACTGATCCGGCAAGGACTGAAGGAACTGGCGAAATGACCGCCCGACTGAACCCCGCTGAGGCTGAACCGATCAGCGTCATGCCCTACCTCGATGACGAAACGGCTCGTGGCCTGCTGATCAATCAGTGGGGTGACGATGCGCTGCTGATCGGTGGCAAGGCGTACACGGCCAGCGAGATGACGTTGAAGGCTGCCTTCTTGCCGGACGGCAAGCTCGGCGGCGTCGCCTATTGCCCATGAGTGGGATGGTTGCCCTGCTGGGGCCATCATGGTGACGGATGGCGGGCGCGGCATGGGAACGGCGCTGTTCAACGCCGGTGCCGACGAAGCGCGCGCGCAGAAAGTGAAGCGGCTCCGAGCCATCACGACCGGCGATTTCGAGGCCATGGCCTTCTTCCAGACGCCGCATGCGCGTCATGTCGATGTCTCCCGGCGGGGTCGATGCCTCCCGGGCCTTCAAGCCGGGGCTGAAGGAGTTCGGCTTGCCCGGCATCGTCTGCCGCAACGTGTTCGAGCTCGAACTCGATCTGTGAGACGGCCCGGATCCGGACACCGGCTTGCGCGCTCGCGCAAATAGCGCCAAACAGCGCTGATGAGCGACAAGAACCGCCCAGGCCTGCTCGATGGCGCCAAGCGCGAGGATGACATCGACCAGTCGATCCGTCCGCTGGCGCTGGGCGAGTTCATCGGCCAGCAGCAGGCGCAGGACAATCTCAAGGTCTTCATCCAGGCGGCGCGGACGCGGGGCGACGCGCTCGACCACGTGCTGTTCGTCGGCCCGCCGGGGCTGGGCAAGACCACGCTGGCGCAGATCGTGGCGCGCGAGATGGGCGTCAACTTCCGCTCGACCTCCGGCCCGGTGATCGCCAAGGCCGGCGATCTGGCAGCGCAGCTCACCAACCTCGAAGAGCGCGACGTGCTCTTCATCGACGAGATCCACCGGCTCAATCCGGCGGTCGAGGAAATTCTCTATCCGGCGATGGAGGACTACCAGCTCGACCTGATCATCGGCGAGGGGCCTGCCGCGCGTTCGGTCAAGATCGATCTGCCGAAGTTCACGCTGGTCGGTGCCACCACGCGGGCCGGCCTGCTGACCACCCCGCTGCGGGACCGCTTCGGCATTCCGATCCGGCTCAACTTCTACACGGTCGAGGAACTGGAGAAGATCGTGGCGCGGGGCGCGCGGGTCATGGGCATCGGCATGAGCGCGGATGGCGCCAACGAGCTGGCGAAGCGCTCGCGCGGGACACCGCGCATCGCGGGCAGGCTGCTGCGCCGGGTGCGCGATTTTGCCATTGTGGATGGCGCTGACCAGATCACGCGGAGTGTCGCCGACAAGGCCTTGCGCCTGCTCGATGTCGACGCGATCGGGCTCGACCTGATGGACCGGCGTTACCTGTTGATGGTTGCCGAGAAGTTCGGCGGCGGGCCGGTCGGCATCGAGACCATCGCGGCGGCCCTCTCCGAGCCGCGCGATGCAATCGAGGACATCATCGAGCCGTTCCTGCTCCAGCAGGGCTTCCTCCAGCGCACGCCGCGCGGCCGGCTGCTGACCGGCGCCGCCTTCCGGCATCTGGGCATGCCCGAGCCGAAGCGTGAGGGCGCGCAGTTCGGGCTGTTCGGGGATGAGGGGGACGCGTGAGCGCTGAACCACACCTTCTGCCCATTCGCGTCTACTACGAGGACACCGACTTTTCGGGCGTGGTCTACCATGCCTCCTATCTGCGCTTCATGGAGCGGGGGCGGACGGAACTGATCCGGGCGCTCGGCGTCGAGCAGCGTGAGCTGTTCGCCAGCGAGGGCGGCACGGAGGTGGCTCTGGCCTTCGCGGTGCGCCGCATGGCCATCGAGTTCCTGAAGCCCGCGCTGATGGACGACCTCCTGACCATCGAGACCATTGCGGTCGTGGCGCGCGGGGCGACGATGCAGATCGCCCAGCGCGTGCTGCGCGGCTCCGAGGAACTGGTCACGGCCGAGGTCACGGTGGCCTGCGTCGGGGCTGGCAAGGCGCGCCGGATACCGGAGGCCCTGCGGCGGCGGCTCAGGCTCGATGGGCCCTGACAGGGCATCATGCCGCGCCGCCGGACTTGCTGCATTGCCCGCAATCATAACCGGACATTAACCCTATTGGCGGTTTAACTTGGCAGGAACACGGGAGAGCCACGTTCCTGACGCGTTCATGCGCCCTTCTTTCGCCGGATTCGGGCGCGATGGGAAAGGCCCACCTTTCCCGGCATGTGAGAAACCCGATCGCCGCGCTGGCAGCCACGATGCCTGCCGCCGCGGCCAAAGGACATGAGCAGATGACACCCGTCGAGATTGCACAGGCCCCCATCGACATGTCGTTCTGGGCGCTGTTCATGCATGCCCACCTCGTGGTCAAGCTGGTCATGATCGGCCTGATCGCAGCCTCGGTCTGGTGCTGGGGCATCATCATCGACAAGATGCTGCTGTATCGCCGCACGCAGGCCGCGATGGATAGCTTCGAGGAAACCTTCTGGTCAGGCCAGTCGCTGGACGAGCTTTACCGCACGCTCTCGGCCAAGCCTGTCAGCGACATGGCGGCGGTGTTTGTCTCGGCCATGCGCGAGTGGAAGCGCTCGTTCGAGAATGGCGGCCGTTCGGTCGCCTCGCTGTCACAGCGCATCGATCGCGTGGTGGACGTGACCATCCAGCGCGAATCGGAGCGGCTGGAATCCAAGCTGCTGATCCTCGCCACGATCGGATCGTCATCGCCGTTCATCGGCCTGTTCGGCACGGTCTGGGGCATCATGACCGCGTTCCAGGCCATTGCCGTGTCCAAGAACACCTCGCTGGCCGTGGTCGCGCCGGGCATCGCCGAGGCCTTGCTGGCTACCGCCATCGGCCTGTTCGCGGCCATTCCAGCGGTGATCGCCTACAACAAGCTCCAGGCCGATGCCGCCAGGGCGACCAGCCGGCTTGAAACCTTCGCCGACGAGTTCTCCGCCATTCTCCAGCGCCAGATCGACGAGCGCATGGCTCCGCGCGACGCGCGCGACATGGCAGCCTGAGGGCCGGCGCGATGGGCATGTCGGCAGGCGCGGCGGCGGGTGGAGGTGGCGGGCGGCGCCGGCGCAGCCGTGGCCGCAGGCACGCACCGATGAACGAGATCAACATGACGCCGTTCATCGATGTCATGCTGGTGCTGCTGATCATCTTCATGGTGGCTGCGCCGCTGCTGGCGGTCGGCGTGCCGATCGACCTGCCGCAGACGGCGGCCAAACCGATCAACATCGATCAAAAGCCCGTGACCGTGGCCATCGACGACAAGGGTCGTATCTATGTGCAGGATCAGGAGGTGCCGGAGGGCGAACTGGTGGCGCGGTTGACGGCGGCAGCCAGGGCCGGCGTTGACGAGCGCATCTATGTCCGCGGCCACCGGCAGGTGGATTATGGTCGCGTGGCGCAGGTCATGGGAGCCGTTACGGCGGCGGGCTTCAAGAAGATCGCGCTGGTGACGGATACGGAACAGAAGAGGTAGGGCAGTTGCGTTTCGCAAAGCTGTTCTCGAAGCAGGAGCCGGGCGTCGCCGTTTCGGCGTTCGGGCACGCAGCCGTGGTGGTTGCGGGCCTGGTCGCGTTTGGCAGTTCGCCCCCGCCCTTCAAGGACGCCGACGAGGCCATTGCCGTTGAAGTGGTCGATCCTTCCGCTCTCAACGAGGTGACGCGCGGCGAGCGCAGCGCCCAGGCCGTTCAGGACACGCCGCGCCCGCGTGCCGAGCGGCAGAGCGAGATCACCGAGCAGAAGGATCCGGGCGAGAACAAGCGCGATGCCCCGACCCCGCCGACGCGCCCTGCCGACCTGAAAACTGCCGAGCGTGACGAGGTCGCGCCTCCGCCGCTGCCCTCACGCCCGGCCCCTGCGCCCGCCCAGCAGGCCGCACGGCCCGAGACGCAGGCACAGGAGGCCAAGCCAGACCCGAAGCCGCGCGAAGCGACCAGGCCCGAGCCCAGGCCGGAGATGCGCCGGGACCAGCTTGCCGCCCTCGCCGAGCAGGCCGAACTCCAGGCCCGCCGCGAGCAGGCCGCCGAGGAAGCCCGCGCTGCCGCCAAGGCCCGCGCCGAGGCTGAAGCCCGTGCCCGGGTCCGGGCGGAGGCCGCCGCAAAAGCCAACGCCGAAGCGGCTGCGAAGGCCGAGGCCGATGCCAAGGCAGAAGCCCTCGCCGAAGCCAAGGAGAAGGCCGAGGCGGAGAACAAGGCCAGGGCCGAGGCGCTGGCAAAGGCCAAGGCTGCTGCCGACGCGAAGGCGAAAGCTGCGGCAGAGGCCAAGGCGCGCCGCGATGCGCAACTGGCGGCGCAGTTCAACCCGAACGACATTTCCAAACTGCTCAACGCGAAGGAGCAGGCCCAGTCATCCGGCTCGACCGGGCGTGAGGTCAACCGCGTTGCCTCCCTCGGCACGCAGACCGGCACCGCGCAACGCATGAACCCGAACATGCGCTCGCAGCTGATCGGCATCATCAAGGAGCAGCTTGAGCGCTGCTGGGTGGTGCCCGTGGCGCTTCAAGGTTCGCAACGTCCGCCGGTGCCGTCCGTCAGGGTGGCTCTGAAGCAGGACGGCACGCTGGCCAGCCAGCCCTCGGTGGTCAACACCTCGGTGGACCCGTTGTTCCGGGTGGCAGCCGATTCTGCCCTCACCGCAACGCGGCGCTGCACGCCGCTGCGCATTCCGGCGCAATTCGCGCCCTTCTACAATGACTGGCGCGATGTCGTGGTGAACTTCGATGCGCGCGATATCCTGTGACCACCGACAAGGTTCGAGCATGACGATGACCACCCATGAGCTTGCGCCTCCCGGCTTCGGCCATACCCGCCTCGCATCGATCAGCCGCCGCGGGCTGCTGGCCGGATCAGGGGCCTTGATCGCCGCCCAGGCGCTGGGAACCTCCACCGCCATGGCGCAACTGGTGATCGACCTGCGCAAGGGCACGTTCCAGCCCATGCCCATCGCCATCGCCGATTTCGGCGGAGAGGGCGACATGGGCCCGCGCGTCTCCGGCATCATCACCAACAACCTGCGCCGGTCCGGCTATTTCGTGCCGCTGCCGCGCGAACGGCATGCGGAGCGGACCCCGCCCTTCGACGGCATCCCCAACTTCGAGCAGTGGAAGCCGACCGGCGTGCAGGGCCTCGTCGTCGGCCGCGTGGTGCGCGATGGCGCGCGCCTGCGCTCGGAATTCCGCCTGTGGGATGTTGCCAGCGGCCAGCAACTCGCCGGCCAGCAATATGTCACCGATCCCAACAACATGCGCCGGGTGGCGCACATCATCTCCGATGCCGTCTATTCGAGGATCACCGGCGTGGGCGGCTTTTTCGACACGCGCGTGGTGTTCGTCGACGAGGCTGGCCCCAAGGAGAACCGCCGCAAGCGGCTCGCCATCATGGATCAGGACGGTGCGAACGTGCGCTTCCTCACCACGGGCGATGTCAGCGTGGTGACGCCACGCTATTCGCCGGTCTCGCAGGACGTGACCTACATGGCGCAGCGGCAAGGCGAGCAGCCGCGCGTGCATGTCATCAACATCGAGAGCGGCGCGCGGCAGGTTGTCGGCAACTTCCCCGACATGACCTCGAGCCCGCGCTTCTCACCCAATGGCCAGACCATCGCGCTGTCGCTCCAGACCGGTGGCAACTCGAACCTTTACGCCATGAACCTGGGCTCGCGCTCAACCACGCGCCTGACCGACACGGCGGCGATCGACACATCGCCGTCCTATTCGCCGGATGGCACCCAGATCGTGTTCGAGAGCGACCGGGGCGGCTCGCAGCAGCTTTACCTGATGGATTCGGGCGGCGGGGTCGCCAAGCGCATCTCGTTTGCGCAAGGATCATACTCGCAGCCGGCCTGGTCACCAAAAGGTGATCTGATCGCCTTCACCAAGCGCACCGGCAGCGGTTTCGCCATCGGGGTGATGCGGCCTGACGGTTCGGGCGAGCGGCTCTTGACGGAAGGCTTCCATAACGAGGCGCCGACCTTCGCGCCCAATGGCCAGTATCTGATGTTTTTCCGCGATCCGGGCGGGCAATCGGGCGGAAAACTCTACATGGTCGACATCACGGGACGGGTTGAGCAGCCGGTTCCGACACCGGCCTTTGCCTCTGATCCGACATGGTCGCCGCTGCTGACCGAGGTCCGTTCCTGAGCCATCAGGGGCGGGACGGACGGTGAGGATCGGTTAACCATCCGCCCCGATGCCGCCATTTTGACTTGATCTGGCAAGGTCTCGTTTAGGTTGACGCGACATTGATGAGGCATGTGGCGTCTTGATCACAGATGCCTGCCTTTCTTGCCGCTTCCGGAGACATGTCCATGTTGATGTCCTTTCTCGCCAGCGCCCGCGCCGCCAAGCTTGCCTTGATCGTGCTGGGCGGCCTTGCGCTGGGTGCCTGTTCGAGCACGCCCACCACCGATCCCAATGCCGGCTTCGGGGCTGGCGGCGCTGCCACGCCCGGCAGCGCGCAGGATTTCGTCGTCAATGTCGGCGACCGCGTGTTCTTCGAGTCGGACTCGACCGACCTGACCTCCACCGCCACCGCGACCCTCGACAAGCAGGCGACCTGGCTCGGCCGCTACCCGCGCTACACCTTCACCATCGAAGGCCATGCCGACGAGCGCGGCACCCGCGAATACAACTTCTCGCTCGGTGCCCGCCGGGCCCAGGCCGTGCGCGACTATCTCGCCTCGCGCGGGATTCCGGCCAACCGGATGCGCATCGTCTCTTATGGCAAGGAGCGCCCCGTGGCGGTCTGCAACGACATCTCGTGCTGGTCGCAGAACCGGCGCGCCGTGACCCTGCTGGATACGGCGGGGCTCTGAAAGATGGTGCCACATCGGCGGCATTGAACCTGTGTTCATGACAACCGGCGTCAGACTGCGCCGGTTGTCGCGTTTGCGGCATGATGTTTGCCCTTTTGACACCGTATTCGGGTGAAACGGTTCTGGTCAGGATGGGACCTGGCAGGATGGGACCTGGCAGGATGGGACCTGGCAGGATGGGACCTGGCAGGATGGGACTTGGCAGGATGGGACTTGGCAAGATGGGACTTGGCAAGATGATTTCTGGAGCAGTGATGCGTTTTGCAGCGGTTCCGACCTGGCGCACAGGCGCAGGCCTTGCTGCGCTGCTCGGGTTCTGGCTGGTCATGGCCGCGCCGGTTCAGGCGCAGGATGCTGCCGAACTCAGCGTGCGCGTGAACCGGATGGAGAACCAGATCCGCCAGCTCTCCGGGCAGATCGAGCAACTCCAGTTCGAGAACCGCCGCCTCACCGACCAGCTCAAGCGATTTCAGGAAGATGTCGACTTCCGCCTCAATGAACGGGGCGGGGCCCGTGCGCCGGGTGGTGCAGCTCCTGCAGGCGCGCCCGCTGCCGCTCCGGGCGCGGCGCCCGGCCAGCCGGCACGGCCACGGCGCAATGATGCGTTCGATCCCAGCTCCCAGCCCGGTGCTGCCGGCGTCCCCCGTCCGCTGGGCGGCGGCGTGCTGGATACGGGCGGGCCGGGTTCCGGCCAACCCCTCGACGTGTCTGGTGCGCGCGTGCCGCAAGGTCCCTTGCCGGCCGCGCCAAGGCCTGCCCAGAGTGCGGCGGCAACAGTCACCGGCACACCGCGCGCCACCTACGATGCCGCCTTTGCAGCCATCAATGCACGCCAGTATGAGGATGCGGAGATGGGCTTTCGCCAGTTCCTGCAGTCGAACCCGCGTGACCGGCTGGTGCCTGCCGCGACCTATTGGCTGGGCGAGAGCTATTTCCGGCGTAACCGTCACAAGGATGCCGCCGAGCAGTATCTGAAGGTCACCACCGAGCATGGCCGCGCGTCAATCGCACCGGATGCCATGCTCAGGCTGGGCATGTCGCTCAATGCGCTCGGCGCGCGTGATCAGGCCTGCGCGACCTATGCGCAATTGTTCGTCAAATATCCCGAAGCCTCGCAGAATGTGCGGCAGGGCGTTGAGCGCGAACAGAAGCGCGCCCGTTGCGACGGCTGATGGACGGGCACACGCCGCAGCCTGCCGTGCCGGTTTCACCGGACGAGGCCGACGCGGCCTTCACCATGCTGGCGGGCCGAAGGATGCTGCTGGGTGTCTCGGGTGGTCCCGATTCGGTGGCGCTCATGGGACTCATCACGGGCTGGGCGCGGCGGCACAGACAAACATTGCCAACAGTCGCCGTGGTCGATCATGGTCTTCGCCCCGCCTCCGCCGATGAAGCAGCCTTTGTCGTCGCCAGCGCCGAAGCGCTGGGCCTTGCCGCTGCCATCCTGCCCTGGACGGGACCGAAACCCGCCAGCGCGCTGCAGGACAATGCGCGCCGGGCCCGTTACCGATTGCTCGCGGCGCATGCCCGTGCGATCGGGGCCGACATGCTGGTGACGGCCCATACCGAGGATGACCAGGCGGAAACACTGATGATGCGACTGGCCAGCGGCTCGGGCCTGACGGGGCTGGCCGGCATGCGGCAGCAGACGCGCAGCGCCGGCATGGCCCATGCCCGACCGGCCCTGGGCTGGAGCAAGGCCAGCCTGATCGCGACGTGCCGGCAGCATGGCTGGGGCTGGACCAATGACCCTTCCAATGCCGATCAGCGGTTCGCACGCGTGCGCTGGCGCGACATCCTGCCCGTTCTGGCGGCTGAGGGGCTGGATGCGGGCCGTCTCGGCGTGCTGGCACGCCGGCTGGCCGCAGCCGATGAGGCGCTGGACGAGATTGCGCAGCGGGCGCTTGAGGCCTGCCGCAGCAACGGGACCGATTTAGGCTGGCAAATCGATTTCAGGCGGCTGGCAGGCTATCCCTCTGCCATCGTGATGCGCGCGCTGGGCCGCATGCTGTCGCCGCCTGGCGGGCATGGCGCTGGCAGCGAGGATGCCATCACGGCTGAGGCAGGCCTGCGCTTGCAGCGGCTGGAAGCCTGCACCGAGGCGCTGCTGGAGGCGCTCCGGGCAGGCAGGGTGGTCAGGCGCACGCTTGGCGGACAGGTTCTTGCGCTCAACCGGGACGGGCTGCTCGGTGGCCGGCCCGAAGGTCCACGCCAGCGCGGCCGGGCGCATGCGGGCAAATGCACGGGCGGCGATGGCGTGCCTGACGGCGTCACACACCCTGACGGCCAGCATCCCCGGCCCGTCCCGCGCTGATGCTTCACGGACCGCAACCTGCGTCAACCCTGTTCCAAGCCGGAGCCTTGGCAAGGGCCATGGCGAGGACTAAGTATGGTGTCAACGATGCGGCTCTCCTGTCCCTGACCCGAGCCCGCGCAGAACGGATGCGGATATGAACCCCAACTTTCGCAATTTCGCTGTCTGGCTGGTGATTTTCCTGCTGGTTCTGGCCCTGGTGACCCTGTTCCAGGGCCCCAGCTCGCGAACCGCCGATTCGAACATTGCCTACAGCCAGTTGCTGAGCGACGCAGAATCGGGCCGGATCACCACGGTGACGATCGCCGGTCAGGAGATCAGCGGCACCTACACCGACGGGCGCACCTTCACGACCTTTGCGCCGTTCGATCCGGGCCTCGTGACCAAGCTGCAGGCCAAGGGCGTGCAGATCACCGCCCGCCCGCAGAGCACCGAAACCAACTGGCTGATGACGCTGCTCATCAATCTCTTGCCGATCGCGCTGCTGATCGGGGCATGGATTTTCCTGTCACGGCAGATGCAGAGCGGCGCGGGCCGGGCCATGGGCTTTGGCAAGTCGAAGGCCAAGTTGCTGACCGAGGCCCATGGCCGCGTCACTTTCGATGACGTCGCAGGCATTGATGAGGCCAAGGAAGACCTTCAGGAAATCGTCGAATTCCTCAAGGATCCGCAGAAGTTCCAGCGGCTCGGCGGGCGCATTCCGCGCGGCGTTCTGCTGGTCGGCCCTCCCGGCACCGGCAAGACGCTGACGGCGAAGGCCGTGGCAGGCGAAGCCAACGTGCCGTTCTTCACGATTTCGGGTTCGGACTTCGTCGAGATGTTCGTCGGCGTTGGCGCGAGCCGCGTGCGCGACATGTTCGAGCAGGCCAAGAAGAACGCGCCCTGCATCATCTTCATCGATGAAATCGACGCTGTCGGCCGCCATCGCGGGGCTGGCCTTGGCGGTGGTAACGACGAGCGCGAGCAGACCCTCAACCAGCTCCTGGTGGAGATGGATGGCTTCGAGCCCAACGAAGGCATCATCATCATCGCCGCCACCAACCGGCCTGACGTGCTCGATCCGGCGCTGCTGCGTCCGGGCCGTTTCGACAGGCAGATCGTGGTCTCCAACCCGGATGTGGTCGGCCGCGAGAAGATCCTGCGCGTGCATGTGCGCAAGGTTCCGCTCGGCCCCGATGTCGATCTCAAGGTGCTGGCCCGCGGCACGCCCGGCTTCTCCGGCGCGGACCTGATGAACCTCGTCAACGAGGCGGCCCTGCTGGCTGCGCGCCGCAACAAGCGCATCGTCACCCAGGCCGAGTTCGAGGACGCCAAGGACAAGGTGATGATGGGCGCCGAGCGCAAGACGCTGGTCATGACCGAGGACGAGCGCCGCCTGACCGCCTATCACGAAGCCGGTCACGCCATCGTGGCCTTCAATGTTCCGGCGACAGACCCGGTGCACAAGGCGACGATCATTCCGCGTGGCCGCGCGCTGGGCATGGTGATGCAGCTTCCGGAGCGCGACAAGCTGTCGATGAGCTTTGAGCAGATGACCTCGCGCCTTGCGATCCTGATGGGTGGCCGCATCGCCGAGGAGATGATCTTCGGCAAGGAGAAGGTCACGTCGGGTGCACAGTCGGACATCGACCAGGCCACGCGCCTTGCCAAGATGATGGTGACGCGCTGGGGCTTCTCGCCCGAGCTTGGCACGGTGGCCTATGGCGAGAATCAGGACGAGGTTTTCCTTGGCATGTCGATGGGCCGCCAGCAGAGCGTGTCCGAGGCGACAGCCCGCACCATCGATTCCGAAGTGCGCCGCCTTGTCGAGGGCGGCCTGGAAGATGCCCGCCGCCTGCTCAAGGAGCGTGCCGACGATCTGGAAACGCTGGCGCAGGGCCTGCTGACCTACGAGACCTTGTCCGGCGACGAGATCAAGGACCTGCTCGACGGCAAGCCTCCGGTGCGCGATGTCGACCCCACGCCCCCGACGCGCGGCTCCGCCGTGCCGACGGCAGGCCGGGGCAAGCGCAATCCCAATCCGGATGCCGGCATGGAGCCGCAGCCTCAGGTCTGAGGGCGCGCGGAACCGCAACACAGATCAAGCCCGGACCCTGCCAGGTCCGGGCTTTCTCGTTTCCGGCAGGCATTGTGCCTTAGGCCCTGTCATGGCCTGTGAACCATGAAGCGGGTGCTGCAACAGTCGATTACAATTTTTGAAGAACTCCGGCGCACTGTTCCGGGCTAGACAACAGCCGTATGTTCGGCACGGCCGCGCTGCCTTGCGGCGCCTTTCTGACGGGATGGAACCCATGGCTCGCAAGTATTTCGGCACCGATGGCGTGCGTGGCCGCGCCAACAAGGTGATCACGCCGGAACTGGCCATGAAGGTCGGGCAGGCGGCCGGGCTCGCCTTTCGCCGCGGCGACCACCGCCACCGAGTGGTGATCGGCAAGGACACGCGGCTGTCCTGCTACATGATCGAGACGGCGCTTCAGGCCGGTTTTCTGTCGGTCGGCATCGACGTGCTGCCGCTCGGCCCGATCCCGACGCCGGCTGTTGCGATGCTGACGCGCTCGATGCGGGCCGACCTCGGCGTGATGATCTCGGCCTCGCACAACCCGTTCGAGGACAATGGCATCAAGTTGTTCGGGCCTGACGGCTACAAGCTGTCTGACGACGTCGAACTCGAGATCGAGGCCCTGATCGATTCGGACCTGTCGTCGCAGCTGGCCAAGTCCACCTCGATCGGCCGGGCCAAACGCGTGGAAAGCGTGCAC
Source organism: Hyphomicrobiales bacterium (assembly GCA_026400565.1). Lineage (GTDB taxonomy): Bacteria > Pseudomonadota > Alphaproteobacteria > Rhizobiales > Beijerinckiaceae > Allobosea. The sequence continues at coordinate 20,770 of JAPLOV010000085.1, forward strand.
GCCCGCTACATCGAGTTTGCGAAGCGCACCTTGCCGCGCAACATGTCGCTCGAAGGCCTGCGCATCGTCGTCGATTGCGCCAACGGGGCCGGCTACAAGGTGGCGCCGGAAGCCCTGTGGGAGCTGGGTGCCGAGGTCATCGCCATCGGCATCGAGCCGGATGGCTTCAACATCAACCACGATGTCGGTTCGACTGCGCCGGATGCGCTGATCCGCAAGGTGCGCGAACTCAGGGCCGACATCGGCGTCGCACTCGATGGCGACGCGGACCGCGTGCTGATCGTGGATGAGCGCGGGCAGGTCGTGGATGGTGACCAGCTTATGGGCGTGATCGCCACAAGCTGGCATGAAGAGGGCCAGCTGACAGCGCCGGGCATCGTGGCCACGATCATGTCCAACCTCGGGCTTGAGCGCTACCTGGCCGGCATCGGCCTGACGCTGGCGCGCACCGCTGTGGGGGACCGCTACGTGCTGGAGCACATGCGCGAGCATGGCTACAATCTGGGTGGCGAGCAGTCCGGCCACATCATCCTGTCCGATTATTCGACCACCGGCGACGGACTCGTGGCGGCACTCCAGCTCATGGCGGTCGTGCAGCGTCTCGGCAAGCCGGTCAGCGAGGTCTGCCACTGCTTCGAGCCGCTGCCGCAGATCCTTAAGAACGTGCGCTACAAGTCGGGCCAGCCCTTGCAGGACGGGGTCGTGGTCTCCGCCATCGACGATGCGCGCAAGAAGCTCGGCAATGGCGGACGGCTGGTGATCCGGCCCTCCGGCACAGAGCCGGTCATCCGGGTCATGGCCGAAGGCGATGACCGCGACCTGGTGGAGCGCGTGGTCGACGAGGTCGTCGATGCCGTCTCCAAGGCTGCAGCCTGAAGGCGTCTTGCGCGCTTAACACCCTTAGAATGCGATGCCGCCTGCATGCGCCGGCCTGCGGTGATCTGGCAGGCTTTCCTGCGGCATGCTCGGCTATGCTTCGAAACCATGGTTAAGCGTTAGGGTTAAGTTCCCTTTAACGGTTCGGTGCCATCGTCAGCCTCGTTGGTATTTTGCATGCGTGTTCGCACCATGCCAAACCGTTGAGGATGAGATCATGAGCAGCCTGAAAGTTCTCGCTGTTGCAGGCGCCGTGGTTGTCGGCGTCGCAAATGTGGCCCAGGCAGGCGATCTGCCTGTCCCGCCGCCGCCCCCGCACTTCGATGCGCCGCTGCGCGGCACGGTTTCAGCAGGCGGCGTCTATCTGCGCGGCGATATCGGTGTCGGATCCACCAAGATCGGCAAGTATACCTCCGACATCTATGCGATCCCTGCCATCGGCTCCGCCAGTCTGTTCGGCCAGAAGCATCCCACGCCGTCCTTCGTGGGCCTCGGCGTCGGCTACAAGTTCAACAGGTGGTTCCGTGCCGACATGACTGCCGAACTTCGTGGCGGTGGCCAGATCGGCTACTCCGACTTCCTGACGCTTCCCGCAGCGCCGGGCCTGACCCTGGCCAACACCTATAACGGCCAACTCTCGTCGCGGGTGTTCATGGCCAATGCCTATGTCGATCTCGGCACCTTCTGCGCGCTCGGCTGCCTGACCCCGTTCCTCGGCGCCGGCGTCGGCGTGTCGCAGAACATGATCAGCGGCTTCACAGACCAGGGCGTGGTGGAGATCGGCGGTGGCGGCGGCGTTGCCCCGAGCTTCGCCTATGCGCCTGACCGCACCAAGACCGACTTCGCCTGGGCGCTGCATGCCGGTGTCGGCTACCAGATCAACCAGAACCTGACGCTGGAAGCCAGCTACCGCTACCTCAACCTTGGCAAGGCCGAATCGGGCGTTCTCGTGAACCCGTTCGTGCCCGGCAACACGCTGGCTTCGGTGAAGCTGAACAACATCGACAGCCATGACTTCCGCCTCGGCATGCGCTGGGCGCTCGGCAGCGGCGATTGCTGCGGCTTGCCAGCTCCCGAGGCGGTGTTTGCGCCCGCTCCCATGGTTCGCAAGTTCTGATCCAGCCGCACGGCAGACAAGCTTACGGCGCGCCCGGGAGGGGCGCGCCGTTTGGCTTTCGGCCTTCGTCCAGCGATTGTCCGGCTTGCGGAACAATCTGATTGACGGGCACCGGCTTGTCCCCTATCCCCCTCTGCGGGTCATCTCCCCCCACCGGGAGACACCCATCTGTGAGGATGGAGACATTGATGGCTACGACACCGAACGCCGTGCGCGGCGAACCGGCACGCCCACGTGTGCCGAACTTTTCTTCCGGTCCCTGCGCCAAAAGGCCGGGCTGGTCCCTCAAATCGCTGAATGACGCGGCACTCGGTCGCTCGCATCGTGCCAAGATCGGCAAGGCCAAGCTCAGGCAGGCCATCGATCTGACGCGCGAGGTGCTGGAAGTGCCTGCCGATTATCTGATCGGCATCGTGCCCGCGTCCGACACCGGGGCCTACGAGATGGCCATGTGGACCATGCTCGGTGCCCGCCCCGTGACCATGGCGGCCTGGGAGAGTTTCGGCGAAGGCTGGGTGACCGACGCTGTCAAGCAGCTCAAGCTGACCGACATCGAGACGATGACCGCTCCTTACGGGGCGCTGCCCAACCTCAAGAAGATCGACACCCGCAACCGGGATGTCTGCTTCACCTGGAATGGCACGACCTCCGGCGTGCGTGTCCCCGATGCCAACTGGATCGCCGCCGACCGTCAGGGCCTGACCTTCTGTGATGCCACCTCGTCGGCCTTCGCGCAGCGGATGGACTGGTCCAAGCTCGATGTGACGACCTTCTCCTGGCAGAAGGCGCTCGGCGGAGAGGCGGCCCATGGCATGCTGATCCTCAGCCCGCGCGCCGTGGCCCGGCTTGAAAGCCATAAGCCTGCGTGGCCGCTGCCGAAAATCTTCCGGCTGACCTCGGGCGGCAAGCTGATCAAGGGTATCTTCGAAGGCGAAACCATCAACACGCCATCGATGCTCTGCGTCGAGGACTACATCGATGCGCTCACCTGGGCGAAGAAGGTTGGCGGCCTGACAGGGCTGATCAAGCGGGCCGACGCCAATGCCCGTGCCATCGCGACATGGGTCAAGGCCACGCCATGGGTCGATTTCCTGGCAGTCAAGCCGAAAACCCGCTCGAACACCTCGGTCTGCCTGACCTTCAGCGATCCTGCCGTGGCGGCCTTGCCTGCCGACGCGCAGGCCAACTTCGCTAAGGGCATCGTCGCCTTCCTCGAAAAGGAAGGTGTCGGGCTCGATCTTGGCCACTACCGCGATGCGCCTCCCGGCCTGCGGATCTGGTGCGGCGCCACCGTGCAGACGCGTGACGTGAAGGCGCTGCTGCCGTGGATCGAACGCGCATTTGCCGCCGAAAAGGCAAAGCTTCAGAAAGCCGCCTGAGCGGCTTTCCTTCCGGCAATCGGCAGCAGGCAGTCGGCAGTCGCAGATGGCGATGCCGGGTGCCGACGGCCCACATCCCACGGCCTCATCACAAGGTGCTCCCATGCCCGCTCCCAAGGTTCTGATTTCAGACGCCCTCTCTCCCGCTGCCGTGCAGATCTTCAAGGATCGCGGCATCGATGTGACTTTCGATCCCGGCCTCGGCAAGGACAAGGACAAGCTTGCCGCCATGATCGGCGACTATGACGGGCTTGCCATCCGCTCGGCCTCCAAGGCCACCGCCAAGCTGCTCGAAAGCGCCACGAAGCTGAAGGTGATCGGCCGGGCCGGCATCGGGGTCGACAATGTCGACATCCCGGCCGCCACCCAGCGCGGCATCATTGTGATGAACACGCCCTTCGGCAATTCGATCACCACCGCCGAGCATGCCATCGCGCTGATGTTCGCGCTGGCCCGCCAGATCCCGGCTGCCGACATTTCGACCCAGGCCGGAAAGTGGGAAAAGAACCGCTTCATGGGCGTCGAACTCGAAGCCAAGACGCTTGGCCTGATCGGTGCCGGCAACATCGGCTCGATCGTGGCGCGCAAGGCGCTGGGCATCGGCATGAAGGTCGTGGCCTATGACCCCTATCTGACACCGGAGCGGGCGGTGGCCCTCGGCGTCGAGAAGGTGGAACTCGATGCACTGCTCGCCCGCGCCGAGGTCATCACGCTGCATGTGCCGCTGACCGAGCAGACGAAGAACATCCTGTCGCGTGACGCGCTGGCCAAGACGAAGAAGGGCGTCCGGATCGTCAATTGCGCGCGGGGCGGGCTTGTGGACGAGCAGGCGCTGGCGGATGCGATCAAGGCAGGCCATGTCGCAGGCGCAGCGTTCGACGTGTTCTCGGAGGAGCCGGCGGAAACCAACCCGCTGTTCGGACTGGAGAACGTGATCTGCACGCCGCATCTTGGTGCCTCGACCTCCGAGGCGCAGGAAAACGTGGCGCTTCAGGTGGCCGAGCAGATGAGCGATTACCTGCTCAAGGGCGCGATCACCAATGCCGTCAACTTCCCCTCGATTTCGGCGGAGGAAGCCCCGCGCGTCAAGCCATTCGTGGCGCTGGCGGAGAAGCTCGGCTCGTTCCTCGGCCAGCTCACCGAAACCTCAGTGAAGGCCATCCGCGTCGTCTATGCAGGCAAGGTCGCGGAACTGAACGTCAAGCCGATGACCTCGGCGGCCATTGCCGGCGTACTCCGGCCCTTCATGCCGGGCATCAACATGGTCAACGCCGCCGCCATCGCCAAGGACAAGGGCATCACCGTCGACGAGGTCAAGCGCGAGGCTCCCGGCAACCTCGAAAGCTCGATCAAGATCATCGTCGAGGCCGAGGACATGCCGCGCCATGCCGTCGGGACCGTGCTGTCGGACGGTGTGCCGCGGATTGTGGAAATCCGCGACATCAAGGTCGATGCCGCCTTCGCACCACACATGGTTTACATCCGCAATGCCGACAAACCCGGCTTCATCGGCGCGTTCGGTTCGCTGCTGGGTGATGCCGGCGTCAATGTGGCGACCTTCAACCTCGGCCGCGACACGCCCGGCGGCGATGCGATCTGCTATGTCGCCGTCGACAGCCGCGTGGATGATGCCCTGCTGGCGCGGATCGAGGCGATCCCGCAGGTCAAGCGGGCACGGCGGCTGACGTTCTGAGGCCGTCGAAACGGGCAGTTGAAACAGGCTGGCGGAGGTGGGATCATCAGGCATGATCCCGCCTCTCACTGATGCGGAGACAGCGATCATGCGCCGTCACGCTTTTGTCCGCGCCGCCTGGGATGGTGAGGCCAAGGTCTGGTATGGGGAGGAGTGCGACAGACCGGGCCTTGCAGCCGAAGCCGACACGCTTGAAGCCTTGATGCAACTATCCGGGACATCATTCCTGATCCGCCTGAGGGTGTGGAAGACGTCCCGGAGCACATCGAGATCGACCTGATCGCCCACACGCATGAACGTGTGGCGACGGTGGCCTGATCTGAACGAGGATGCGTTCCAAACGATCCAGTCTGGCCGTTGTGGTCATCCTGGCGCATGAACAACCTGAGCCCGGCAATCCGCGACATCCTGAAGAAAAACGGCTTTGTCGGGTTTCGGACAGGCAAGAGCGATCATGAAATCTGGCGGCATGCCGAGAAGGGCAAGCGCGTCACGGTTGAGGCCAAGGTCAAGACACGGCAAACCCGCCGACAACATCATGGGGGACGCTGGCCTGCCCAAGGCCTTCTGAGGCGATTGGGCGCAGTTGTTCCGTTGCGGTGTTCCTCCACATTGACGTGATGGGAAATCAGAGCACCGCGATCGACCCCGCCGCCGCCTGTGCCGTCTACTATGACGGAGGCTGCCCGGTGTGCTCGCGCGAGATCGCATTGTATCAACGCCTGAGCCATGGCGCTGCCGATCGCCCGGCCTTTGAGAACATCGCCGTGGAGCAAGCCCGCCTGCCCGAAGGCGTCAGTCGCGAGGCGGCGCTGGCGCGTTTCCACGTCAGGCTCGGCAGCGGCGAGGTGGTCTCCGGCGCCGCGGCGTTCATCGCCCTGTGGCGGGCAACCCCGCGGTTCAGGCTGCTGGGGCGGGCGTGCTCCCTTCCGCCTCTGCCATGGCTGCTGGAGCGCGGCTACGGATTGTTCCTCAAGATCCGGCCCCTCTGGCGCTGAGCGCTTCGTCAGGCCCGGTTACGCTCGGCCAGCCAGATGCCGCCGAGCACCAGCACCAGCGCGATGGCGTGGTAGAGCGCAAAGGGCTCGCCGATCAGCACCACAGCGAGGATGGCCGCCCAGATCGGCACGAGATTGACGAACAGCCCGGCGCGGGCCGGGCCAATCAGTTCGACGCCGCGCATGAACATCAACTGCGAAATGATCGAAGGGCCGAGCGTGACATAGAGCACGAGGAGCCAGCCCTTCCAGTTCGGCCAAAGATGCTGGCCGAGGGCGATCTCGACCCCGAACAACCCGGCCGAGAGCACGCAGGCCACCACCGCCATTGCGGTGAAGAACACCAGGCCCGGCAGATCGGGGCGCCTGCGGAGGCCCAGCGTATAGCCGGCATAGAGCGCGCAGGCGAAGATCATCAGGATGTCGCCGCGCGCGAACGCCAGCTGGGACAGGACTGACAGATCGCCGCGCGCCGCCGTCAGCGCCACGCCGAGCATCGTGGTCAGAACCCCCACCACCTGCATCAGGCGCAGGCGGGTGCGGAAGATCAGCACCGAGCCGGCCAGCACCATGACAGGGATCGAACCCTGGATGATGCCCATGTTGATGGCAGTGGTGGAATGGCCGGCCACATACATCAGGGCATTGAAGACGGTGAACCCGAGGCACCCCATCAGTGCGATCTGCACCCAGGCGGCGCGGATGGTGGGCCAGTGCGCCACCAGTTCCTTGCGAAAGACTACCGGGAAGACCAGCGCCACACCGATCCAGCGCAGCGATGTCAGCGCCATGGGCGAGATGTTGTCGATGGCGACCCGGCTGGCAATGGCATTGCCGCCCCACAGCAGCGTGGTGATCGCCAGCAGCAGATAGGGGTTCGCCCACGCACGCTGCACGAGCGAGGCCTTGTGCCCGTCTGCCGGATGGATGCTTGCCATGCCTGTGCCTGACCCTTGCTGCGGCGCGTGATATGCGGGCGCGGGCCGCGCTGGCCCGCACTTTGGCATTTCCGCCACGATGCGATTTGCTCTAGCGTGTTGCAATCGTTGCGTCATGCCTCGCTGGCGCAGACCGTCCCTGCAC
>JAPLOV010000090.1 GCA_026400565.1 Hyphomicrobiales bacterium
CGCTGCGGGCACTTCAAGCTCTGAAACGGTTTTATCTCGATCCAGCCCCTAAAGGTGGTCGGGTTGATCAACTGGATCCTTCAGGTGCCATTCTCTCGGATCGAATGCCAGCCAGCTCCCTCTATCATGTCCTCGTCGCCATTGTGGAGGTTGACCGGGTCCTCAAGTGAACAGCCTCTCGTCTCCGAGGCCGGATCGAACGCGTGCTGGACTCCGCCAAGGTGCGCGGCTGGCGGAGCGGTGAGAACCCGGCGCGCTGGCGCGGCCATCTCGATCATGTTCTGCCCAAGCGGGCGAAGCTCACGCGCGGCCATCACGCGGCGATGCCGTTCGACGAGGTTCCTGGCTTCGTTGCGAAAGTCCGGGAGATTGAAACGCTCGGTGCTCTGGCGCTCGAATTCACGATCCTCACGGCGTCCCGCACAAGCGAGGTGTTGAAGGCAGAATGGAAGGAGTTCGACCTCGACAGGGCCGTCTGGACCATTCCCGCCGCATGGATGAAGGCCGGTCGAGAGCATCGTGTTCCGCTCAGTGCCTGCGCCGTCGCCATCCTTCGCAAGCTTGCCGAGGTTCGGCTCAGTGATTTCGTTGTCCCCGGCATGAAGGCGAACCAGCCTGTCTCCGGCATGGTGATGACCATGTTGCTCCGCCGCATGCAGCTGACTGACATCACGGTCCACGGCTTGCGGTCTGCCTTCCGCGACTGGACGGCGGAATGCACCGAGTTTCCGAACGAGGTTTGTGAGGCGGCGCTGGCCCACGTCATCAACAACAAGGCTCAAGCGGCCTAGCGCCGGGGTGACCTGTTCGAGAAGCGCCGGAAGTTGATGGACGAGTGGGTGCATACTGCGAGGGCAGTCAGCCCGTGCCGCGCTCCTGAATGTCGGGAAGCTGCACAAAACCTCCATTGGGACGTTACGCGATCACCAGCGAATAGCTCGTGCTCCTGCCGCCCGCAGCATCCTTGGCCAAAACGCCCCTTGCCATGAGATCGTCGATATCGCGCAAGGCTGTGTCCTGCGAGCACTTCGCCAGCAGCGCCCACTTCGACGATGTGAGCTTGCCCTCGAAGCCGTTCAGCAGCCGGTTGATGATCGCGCGCTGGCGATCGTTGAACGGTGCATCCCGGTGCCGCTCCCAGAACCGCGCCTTGGCCATGACTGAGGCGAGCGTTGCTTCTGCCCCTTCGAAGGCGCGACCAAGACAGGCGAGGAACCATGCCAGCCAAGGCGTGACGTCCATGTCGCCCTTCTGCGTCGCTTCCAGCATGTCGTAATAGGTCTTCCGCTCAACGCGGATCTGCGCTGACATGCTGTAGAACCGTTGCGGCGAGCCCTCCGAGCGCGCCAAGGCCATATCTGCGATCGCGCGAGCAATGCGGCCGTTGCCATCATCGAAGGGATGAATGGTGACGAACCAGAGATGGGCGAGTGCTGCCTTGATGACCGGATCGATCTCCGTTGGTGCTGCGAGCCAAGCCAGAAAGCGCGCCATCTCCGCGTCCAGCCTGTCAGCGGCTGGCGCTTCGAAGTGAACCCGCTCGCGCCCGACCGGGCCGGAAACAACCTGCATCGGCCCGAGGCTGCCCTCCCGCCATGCGCCGACCTTGATCCGCGTCATGCCGCTGCGCCCCGTCGGAAACAGCGCCGCGTGCCAGTCCAACAGCCGTTCCTTGTTCAGCGGGTTGTCGTAATGCTGCGTGGCGTCGAGCATCATCTCGACGACGCCTTCGACATCGCGATCAACGGGTGCCAGCGCGCCGATGTCGAGCCCAAGGCGACGGGCGATGGAGGAGCGCACCTGTTCCTTATCCAGCGTCTCGCCTTCGATATCGCTGGACTTGAGCACATCTTCAGTCAGGGTCTGGAGGAGGGCTTCGGATTGGAGCGGGAAGCCAAGCGCTTCCATCCGCCCGATCAACCGTCCCTGCCGATGCCGGACAGCCGCAAGGGGCGCGCTGAGCGCTTCATCGCTCCACCTGAATTTGGGCCAGCCCTCGCGTTCGTAGATCAACATGCTCAATCACCGCATTATGTGCGGAGATAACAGCCATCATTCACCGCAAAGGGCAAGCTTAATCCAAGCTTCACCACCGTGCGAGAAGCGGAGAATAGGGGCGGTGGTTCATGGCACGCATTCGTGGATGATGCAGAGGTGCTGCAGGTGGCGGACCTCAGCTATCCGGGCCGCAAGGGCCGCATCGGCCTGTGGGTGGATGACGGCACTGAGGCGTTCTTCTCCAACCTGTCGGTTGCGGCGAGGTAAGCCTTCAGAGAACAGCCCTGTTCAGGTTTGATTTCTTCGCAAACATGACCTTCGCGCGGAAACTGACCATCGCTGCCCGGTTGCTGTGGGAGGCCACCGCTCATCCGACAACGATTTCTCTGTCGGAAATCCGTCGGCCCCGGGGTGTAACCCCTGCTTAGAGCGTTCGCCGATCATGTTGGATCATATCCAGCTGCGTTGAAGTAGTTTCGGCATTCCTGCGGCGGGAAGAGATCGAGGAAGCGGCCGATGGCGTCCCACAACCCGCCGATGGTTCGCGCCGAGGCCTTGCGCAGGAGCGCCTTCAGCTTCGAGAAGGCCATCTCGATGGGGTTGAAGTCGGGACTGTAGGGCGGTAGGTAGCGCAGCTCTGCGCCAGCTGCCTCGATCATTTCGCGGACCCTGACGCCCTTGTGGCTGGAGAGGTTGTCCATGATGACGACGTCGCCGTGCCGGAGTTCCGGAGCCAGCACCTTCCCGATATAGGTCTCGAAGGCGTCCCGGTTGATGGGTCCATAGAGCACCCATGGCGCGATGAAGCCCCGCGTGGTGAGCGCGCCGACGAAGGTCGTCGTCTTCCAGTGTCCATGCGGGATGCCGACCCGCAGCCGCTCGCCGCGCCGACAGCGCCCGTAGCGGCGCGCCATGTTGGTGGAAGCCCATGTCTCGTCGATGAAGACCAGCCGCTCGGGATCGAGATCGAGCTGATCCTCGAACCATTGTTCGCGACGCGTCAGGATATCGGGGCGATCCTGCTCGGAGGCGTGCGCGGTCTTTTTTTGCGCGTGATCTTGTGGCGCTTGAGGAAGCGGCGGATCGTACCATCGCCGAAGACCAGACCCTGCGCGGCCAGCTGGCGCCGCAACTCCTCAAGCGTGATGTCTGTCGTCTCGTCCAGCATCGCCAGGATCGTCGCGCCATGGGCCTCGATCCGCCCTGAACGCCGATCGCCGCCCAGTGCCTTCGGCTTTGGATTTCCCTGTTCGCGTTCAAGCTTGCGCCAGCGGCTGACGCTGGC
>JAPLOV010000233.1 GCA_026400565.1 Hyphomicrobiales bacterium
CGCTTGCCTTGAAGCAGGCCGGGGCCCAGGTGCATGTCGCCGATCTTGACCGTACCCGCCTCGATGCCTTTGCCCTGGCGCATGATCTGGTGCCGCACAGCCTCGACATCGGTGACAGGGCTGCCTGCCACGCACTGGTTGCCGGACTTGCAGGCGCTGGCAAAGGACCAGACATCCTCGTCAACGCTGCCGGCGGTGTGCGCGGGCAAACGGGCGGGCCGGTGAGCGCCGTGACCGAAGAGGGCTGGCGCGCCATCTTCGCCGCCAATGTCGATGGGGCGTTCTGGCTGTCGCAGGCGGCATCCGGGCCGATGCAGGCCCGTAGACGGGGACGCATCGTCAACATCGCGTCAGGCGCCGGGCTGCGCCCGAGCCTGACCGGCATCCAGGCCTATACCGCTGCCAAGCACGCGCTGGTGGGCGTGACCAGGCAACTCAGCCATCGGCATCACCTGCAACGCGATTGCACCCGGCTTCGTGCGGTCGAACCCGACAACCGAGCGGCAGTGGCAATCCTATGGTGAGGACGGGCAGGCGCGGCTGATCGCCGGCATCCATACGCGCCGGCTTGGCACAGCCGAGGACATCGCCCATGCGGTGCTGTTCCTCGCCAGCGAACAGGCATCATGGATCAGCGGTCAGATCCTGTCGGTCGATGGCGGACGTTCGTAGGGGCGCCGGATAGCCTCCGGGCAGGGGCTCAGAACCGCCCGCCGGTGCTGAAATCGTCGTTGTCATCGCCCGAGTGCGGGGCCCAGGGTCCAGCCGAGCCGGGATTGCGCCAGCCATCACCCCAGACGTTGCCGGACTCGTTCCCCTGGTTCCAGGGTCCGGGAAGCGGGAAGGGGAAGCCGCCACCAAAATCCGGGCGGGACTGGGGTGGCTGGCTCGAGTAGCCGCCACGCAGCGTGTCCCACAGCACCGAGCCCTTCAGCGCCCCGGTCAGGATGCCGCCGAGAACTTCGGCAATCACGCGCTCGTTGCCGAACGTGGCATTGGGGTGGTCATAACCGGAGCGCTGGAAGCGCTCGCGGGTGCGCTCCACGTCGGTGCGGCGTTTGGCGAGGCTGCGGGCTGTCTCGCGCAAGCCCTGCAATTCGCTGTCGGCGCTGGTGATCTGCTTGTCGATGGCCTCGATCCGGCCCACGATCGTCTCGTCGGCCCTGGTCGGGGTGCGCCGTGCCTCGGCGTAGAGCGTGGCGAGGTCGTCCTTGGCATCGGCCGCCGCGATCGTGGCCAGCGCCTCGATATAGGCAGGATCGCCGGCGCCGCTGATCAGCTGATCGCGCTGGTTGTCGGCAAGGGCCAGCGTCTTGCGCGCGGCGTCAAGTGCGGCGTCCTTGCCGGCGAGATGCGCGCGAGCGCTTGCGAGGGCCTTTTCGAGGTCCTCGACGCCGGCGCGGCGCAGCGCCTCGGCCTCGAGGCTCGCCTGCCTGGCGCGGGCTTCGGTGACGGCGGCCTCGCGCGCCTCGGCATGCTCGGCCAGCCTGAGCGGGATCTCGCTGAGCATGTGGTAGTTGGCACGCACCTCGGTGTAGCCGATGAAGTTCGCCACCATCCGGTCGAGAAAGCGCGTCAGGCCGGAATGGGCATAGCTCGATGTGCCGAAACCGCGCTGCCAGAGATACTGGAACAGCTTGTCCTCGTCGTAGGGCTTCTTCTTGAGGGCCAGTTCCTCCGCGTTCTGTTCAGCCTTGCGCCGGGCTGTTGCAGCAACGGCAAGGCTCTCGTCCACCGCGGCCTGTGCCGCGCGGCTGGCCGGATCGGAGGCGAGGGCTGCCTCCGTCTCATGGCGGAGGGCGTCAAGCCGGGCCAGCGCCTGCTCGACGGCTTGTGCCGCACTGGCCTGCGCGGCTTCGGCGGCGGGCAGTCTGGCTGCGGCCTCATCGCGGGCTTCCGCCGCGCGGGCGATGCGGGTGCGGCGTCCGTCGAGCAGGGTTGCGGCGCGCCTTTCTCCGGCATCGAGCCCCGAGACCAGCCGGCCGCCGGCGATCTCGTCGAGCTTGACGCGGGCCAGTTCGCGCATCAGCCGGCCACGCTCCTGCCTCAGGCGCTCGCCTTCGGCCATGGCCGATTGCAGGGCACGGTCGAGGCTGCTTTCCTCGCGGTGAAGCTTGGAAATGGCCTGATTGATCGAGCCGAGAGTGTCGCGTCCAGACCACATCCGCCGCTACCACTTCGTGATCATGCCGCCCTCGAAGGGCATCAGGTATTCGGGTGTCAGCGTGCCGCGGCGTTTTACGGCAAAGCGGTTGTGCTGCACGATGCCATCCTGCTGCTTGTCGCGCACGACGGCGTCGAACATCACTTCCGGCACGCGCACGCCGAACGTGGTCACGGTCTCGGTGGCGCCGGTTTCCTCGTTGCGGATCGGCAGGGCGAGCTTCTGGCCGCCAGGCGCGATGGCCTCGACGATCAGGTAGTGGTTGCGGCCCTGCGGGTTGCGCGGTGGCCTGCGCCAGACCCCGGTGTCAGTGCCGGGGCGCGAGACGATGGTCAGAACGTATTCGCGCACCAGATCAGCCCGCAGCGCGGTCAGGCCGGCAATGGCCTCGGTCGCGGCGGCCCTGTCGCCATTGCGCAAGGCCCGTTCGGCATCTGCCTTGAGGGTGGCGGCCCGGGTGCGCGCCTCCGCGTCGGTTGCGACCGCGTTGACGTCGTTCACCGCGTTGGCCAGCCGCGCGGGCAGGGTGCTGGACAGTTCGGTCGCTGCCTCGGTCGCGGCCTGCCGTTCGGGCTGCACAACCAGGAACTGGTAGGCACCCCAGCCGATGCCGAGCGCAGCCAGGATGCCGAACAGACGCCGGCCGAGCGCCCCGCGCCGCACGTAGAGCGTGGCAAGTGTGCGCTTCAGGCCGGGGCCGGGCGGGGTATAGGTGAAGCGGCTGTCGCGCAGGGCGGCGACGCCATCCTTCAGGATGCGGTCCGGGACCTCGATGCCCTGTTCGCGATAGATGCGCCGGAGGTTCTCCAGCAGCGTTTCCTGCTTGCCGGCATCATCGAGTTCGCGCTCGACCAGATCCTCACGGTGACGCAGCGTGTCGACCACATCCATGGCCAGCATCAACTCGTCGAGCTTGCCGCGCCCGGTTGGCGCAGCGGCAGCGATGTCGGCTATGTTCGACATGAAGGTCCCGTCGGCTTGGCGTCAGGATGGCAAACGCGGGGAGCGCCGGCTCATTTCAGGGGCAATGGCAGGCTTTCGCCGGCTTCGATCAGGCGCGCCACCCGGCGCTTGCCATCCTCGACGGCATCGCGGATTTCCGCCGAGTTCTGGGTCGAGAGCGTGCGCATCTCGGCGATGATCTCGGTGGAACGCTCCTGGAAGTTGACCACGCTGTCGACCAGCTTCTTCACGGCGTCGGCGCGGATGGTGGGGCCATAGCCAGCCTTGATCGCTTCCTCGCCGATCTTGTTGCCCATTTCGCCCAGGGTTTCGAGGCTCTTCGACATGCCTTCCTTCATTGCCTTCAACGTCTCGGTGGATTCGTGCAGGCCGAACATGCCGGTGAATGACGCCTTGAGTGCGGTCAGCACGCTGTCATTGGTGGCAAAGAACGAGACCGACTGCTGATAGACGCGCTCCTTGGCAGAGGTGGTCTGCATCAGGCGGGCCATCACCACTTCGGAGGTGTTGTAGGAGATGGTCAGGTTGTCGGACAGGTCCTTGGCGACCTGATAGCGCTTGTCGGCATCCTGGGTGAGGCGCAGGTGCTCATCGCGGGTGAGTTCGAGGCGGGCGCGCTCGGCGGCGTTGTTGCCGGCAAAGCCGGACACGCTGGCAGAGGCCTCGCCCAGCGCCTTGCGGGCGGCTTCCAGTTTGGCATTGGCTGCGTTCAGCACTTCCAGCGCCATCACCTCGGCCTGCTTCAGCGCGCCGCGATAGTCGCGGTAGGCTTCCAGGATCGTCGCTTCGCGCTCGATCTGGTTCTTGGTCTCCTTCGTCACGTCCAGGTAGACCGCCTTCACCTTGTCGAAGCGGTCCGCCACATCGCCGCGCGAGATCTTCATCCAGACATTGGAGGCGCGCTCCAAGAGGTCGATCTTGCCATCGCCGATCTGGTCGACCATGCGCTTGGCGTCATCGCGGATCGAGTCGAAGCCCTCGGTGATCGCCTTGTAGCGTTCGCCGATTTCCATCTTGCCGGTCTGCTCGCGCACAACCTCGTTGAACACTTCCGACTGTCCGAGTGTGCGCGCGATCAGGGCAATCTTCTCAGGCTCGAGGTCGGAAATCCGTTCCAGAAGCCCGTTGATCGGGGCAGGGTCGACCTTGACCGGCATCAGACCAAGGTCGCGCAATGCGCCGGCGGCCTTGTCGAGATACTGCATCGGTGTCTTCACGATGATCTGGCTCATGGCTTTCTTCCATCTGGCGCGCGGCGCATCGCCCTCGCAGTGCATCTGTCAAGTGTGCGCACGCATCATCTTCCGCAAGATAGAACACACACGCCTTGGCTGATAATTGTTTTGACCCTTGCCAGCAAGCCGGTCACGCCGGCGCCTGGCACATGGCTGTGTTGCGCCCCGCCGCCGGCATGTGGAACATGGCAGGCGGATTGGGCGCGACTCGCCGCAGACCGGGCCTGCCGCCGACCAGAACGAGAGCCACCATGGCGACCAGAACATCGCGCGGCGCGCGCCTGATCCCGCTCTACCATCAGGTCTACCTGCATCTGCGTGACATGATTGCGGCGTGGCCTGTGCCGGATGACAGGCCACTGCCGTCCGAGCCGAGCCTTGCGAAACGCTTCGGCGTCAGCCGCGTGACCATCAGGGCGACGCTGGCCCAGCTTGAGGTGGAGGGGCTGATCCGCCGCGTGCACGGCGTCGGCACCTTCCCGATCACCGAGGCCATGCCCGACCGGACCAACATCACCGGCCATCTGGAGAACCTGATCTCGTTTGAGGATGCGACCACGGTCGAGAACCTCGAATGGTCCACCGAGGCCTTGCCGGATGCGGCTGCAGCACGGGCGCTCGGCCCGATGCTCGGCCTTGAGCCTTGCCTCAGGCTGGTGCGTGTGCGCTCGTTCGCCGACAAGCCGGTGTCGTTCACGACCATTACCTTGCCGCGCGCCCATGCCGGGCTGGTGACGCTGCCGCCTGCCGGCAACATCCCGGTGATCAGGCTGCTCGAACAGTGTGGCGTGATCGCCCGCTCGGCCGAGCAGGTTCTGAGCGCGGTGGCAGCGCCAGCATTGGCCGCAAGGCACCTTCTCGTGCCGGAGGGCAGCCCGCTGATCGCCATGCGGCGACTGATGCTGGACGAACATCGCCAGCCGATCCTGCATCAGGAAAGCCTTTATGTTCCCGATCGCTTCGAATACCGGATGACGCTCAGCCGGACGAGTGTGGGGCAGGTCGCAAAGTGGACCCCCACCGGCTGACACGTTCGCCGGCAGCCACGCACGGGGCATGGCTGCCATGGTTGCGCGGGGTCAGGCCTTCAGCGCCTCGTCGATGAAGCGGTTGGTCCAGAGCTGGTCGGGGTTCTGCGGGTTTGCGAGGCCTGCCTCGCGCAGCGACGTGAAGCCCTCGGCCCAGAGTTCGGGAATGTTGCGCAGCAGGTTCTCGCGGCCCTTGGCGAGCCAGAGCTGCTGCTTGGACGCGTCCGACACCGCCACCACCGTCGCCAGATCACGGATGCCTGGGATGTCGAACTGCTTGCTGGCCCGCTCGAAGATCGGCGGATTGGGCTGGGTCAGCATCTCGTTCATCGAGTCGCGCATGGCCTTCAGGAAGCGCACGACACTCTCGGGCTTCTTCTCGATCATCTCGCGGGTGGTGATGTAGCACTGGCTCGGCATCGGGGCGTAGCGGTCGGTCGACCACAATTCGATCTGCTCATTGTTGCGCTGGAGGATCACCGGCACGACGATCGAGGCCATGAAGCAGTCGACGCGGCCCTGGCGGACCATCTGCAGGATGCCGGGCGAATTGCCGGTGACCTCGCGCTTCACGTCATCGGGCTTGAGGCCGACCTTGGCGAGGATCAGGTTGAGGAAGATGTCCGTGGTGCCGCCGACCGAGACAAGGCCGACGGTCTTGCCCTTGAGATCCTCGGCGCGGGTGATCGGCTTTTCCTTGGGGCTGATCATGTGGAAGGTGGAGCCCTGATGGCTGGTCGCGATCGCCACCACCGGCACGCCTTGCGTGGCGGCACGGATCATGTCGATCGAGGCGGCGCGAATGAACTGGACCTGGCCGGCTGCAAGCTGCTGAAGGGCCTGGGCGGTGCCGGCAGCACCCAGCAGCTTGGCGTCGAAGCCATGCTTCTCGTAGTGGCCGCCGCTGACGGCGTTCATCAACTCGATGAAATCGGGGATGAAGCCGAATGGCGTCATCACGGTCAGTGGTTCCCTGGCCTGCCCGAGCACCGCGGGTGCCCCCAGCAGCGATGCGCCGGAGGCTGCGGCAAGACCTGAAAGCACAGTGCGTCGTGAGATAGCGCGTGGAATGCGTGTCATCGTTGTCTCCCTTGGGTTCAAGCGCCGAGCTTGCGGATGGCGACCGGGCTGGCGGGCACGGTCACCGTCTTCACTTCCGTATAGAACTGCTCGCAGGCCTCGCCGCCTTCGCGGCCAAGCCCGGAATCGCGATAGCCGCCAAATGGCGCGCGCAGCTCGCGCACCATCGGCGTGTTGACCCAGACCACGCCGGAGCGCAGGTCACGCACGGCGCGCTCCACGGTGGGCAGGTGATCCGACCAGACATAGGAGACCAGGCCGAAGCTGGTGCCATTGGCCATGGCGATGGCCTCATCGTAGGTGTCGAAGATCAGGAAGGCCGCGAACGGGCCGAAGATCTCGTCCTGACAGACCTGCGCGGCATTGTTTGGGGCGAGCACGGCTGTCGGCTGAGCAAAAAAGCCGTTGTCGAGGTCGCCGCCAAGGGACGGCCTGCCGCCGCCGGTCAGCAGCACCGCACCATCCTTGCGGGCGATGTCGACGAAGGACAGGACCCGGTCCCGGTGGCGGGCCGACGCGAGCGGGCCAAGCTCGGTGGCATCGAGCATCGGATCGCCGATGCGGATGCGCGCCGAGCGTTCGACGAAACGGGCGATGAAGTCGTCGGCAATGCTGCGCTCCAGCAGGATGCGCGAACCAGCCAGGCATTGCTGGCCATTGTTGGAATAGATGCCGACGAGCGCCGCATCCAGCGCCCGCTCCAGGTCGGCGGAGGCGAAGATGATGTTGGCGCTCTTGCCGCCCAGTTCCATCGTCACGGGCTTCAGGCGCTCGCCGGCGATGGCGGCGATGCGCCGGCCGGTCATCGTGCCGCCGGTGAAGCTGA
Source organism: Hyphomicrobiales bacterium (assembly GCA_026400565.1). Taxonomy (GTDB): domain Bacteria; phylum Pseudomonadota; class Alphaproteobacteria; order Rhizobiales; family Beijerinckiaceae; genus Allobosea. The sequence continues at coordinate 7,297 of JAPLOV010000233.1, forward strand.
CCAGATCGACATCGGGGTGCGCCACCAAGGCTTCGCCGGTCACGGGACCGCGGCCATTGACGAGGTTGACCACGCCATCGGGCAGGCCGGCCTCATGCAGCAATTCGACGAAGCGCGACAGCGCCAGCGGGGTCTGCTCGGATGGCTTCAGCACGCAGGTGTTGCCGAAGGCGATGGCCGCAGCGACCTTCATCGAGGCGAGGGAGGTGGGGGCGTTCCACGGCGCGATCAGCGCTGCCACGCCAGCTGGCTCACGCACGACGATGGAGCGATATCCTGCGGTCTGGTCGTAGAGCTGGCCCTTGCTGTGGCTGATATGCTCGGCGAAGAAGCGGAAATTGTAGGCCGCGCGCGTCATGTGCCGCTCGCGCAGCTCGCGCATCGAGACACCGAGGTTGAGGCATTCGAGGCTGGCCAGCTCATCGGCGTGGGCGAGCGTGATGTCATGCAGCTTCATCAGCATGGCATGACGCTTTTCGAGGCTCAGTTGCGGCCAGCCCGAGTGATCGAAGGCATGGCGCGCCGCCTTGACCGCGAGATCGACCTCGGAGGCATCGGCTTCGGCCAGCTGGCTGACGACCTGGCCATTGGCCGGATAGGCCACCGGGATCAGCGGGCCCCTGGCCGGCAGCCGCTTGCCGCCGATCAGGCTGGTGACGCTGGCTGGCGGGGTGATAGGCAGTGCGACGGTTGCTGCGCTGTTCACGGCATCAGGCCCCCGCCATTGATGTGAAGGGTCTGCCCGGTAATGTAGCGCGCCCCCGGTGACAGCAGGAACAGGATCGGCCCGACGATATCATCCGCCGTCGCCAGCCGGCCCATCGGAATGGTGGCCAGATAGGCGCCGACATCCATCCTCAGCGGCTGGTCCGGCTTGCCATGGGCGATGCCGCCGCGCAGGAAGGGCGTGTCGACCGCCGAAGGGGCGACCGCGTTGACCCGGATCACCGGCGCCTCCTCGGCGGCCAGCAGCTTGGTCAGCGCGATCACGCCGGCCTTGGCGACCCCGTAAGCCCCGAAGCCGGGCGCGGCCTTGACGGCAAGCCCTGACGCCATGGTGACGATGGCCGGCTCGGAGCCGGCGCGCAGCAGCGGCAGGGCTGCCCTCAGCGGCAGATAGCTGGTGTCGAGATTGCCGCCGAGCACATCGCTCCAGGCGGCATGGTCGACATCGGCAAGGGAGGCGCGGGCGCGGGCAAACCCTGCCAGCGCCACCATGCCGTCAAGCGCCGGCCAGCGCGCCGCGATCGCCCTGAAGGTCGCGGCAACAGACGCCTCGCTGGCCAGATCGCAGGGAAAACAGGTGACGGAATGCGGCAGCGGATTGGCGTCGAGCACACGCGGCAGATCAAGGGCGATGACCTCGACGCGGCGTTCGAGCAGGGCCTCGACCACCGCGCGCCCGATGCCGCCAC
>JAPLOV010000192.1 GCA_026400565.1 Hyphomicrobiales bacterium
ACCGGAAATCACGGAAACAACATCCTTCATGGCAATGATGGCAATGATCTGATCGACGGCGGGGATGATTTCGACATTCTCTCGGGCGGTCTCGGAGATGACACGTTGCTTGGTGGCAATGGGGACGACGTTCTGGACTCGGGCGGTGGCGCGGACATGATCGAAGGTAATGCAGGCAATGATGCGATCTTCATCGATGCCTCGTCGCTCCTGTCGTCGACAATCGACGGTGGCAGCGGCATCGATTCTGTTTACATTGGGGCTGGAGCGCCGCTTTCGCTCTCCGATGTTCTCGGCAGCATGAGCCGGGTCGAACGGATCGATTTCAGCGCGCCCGGTGTCAGTGCTGACCTCTCGGCCTTCAACCATGCGGCCGCGACGAGCCTGCTTGGTGCCTCCGGGCCGGGCCTCAATCTCGAACTCGATCTTGACGGCGACGACGTTTTCAACATCAGCGATCCTGTTGGGGACGGCTTCTCGTATGCTCAAGCGGGCGATGTCTATACGTTCTACAACAGCGAGGTCCTGCAGGACGCGACGACCGAGATTGCGAAAGTCTCGCTGATCTGATTGCTATAACCTATTGCCGCAGGGCTTCGTTTCGCAGGCGCTGCACGGGCCTGATGAGATAGCCCAGCACGGTGTGCTGCCCCGACAGAATGTCGACCTGGGCCAGCATGCCCGGAATCACCGGTCTTGCCGGACCGAAGGCCTCTGCATCGGCTTCCAGACGGACACGGAAGTAAGGCTCGCCCTTGTCGTCGTTGAGGGCATCGGGCGAGATGTCGAGGACCTTGCCCTTGAGGCCGCCATAGACCGCGTAGTCATAGGCGGAGACCTTGATCACGGCGGGCAGTCCGGGCCAGACATCGGCGCGATCCTGCGGCGAGAGCCTCGCTTCGATGACCACTGTCGCATCGAGGGGCACGAGCTGCACCAGCGGCTCGCCGGATTTGACCACGCCGCCGATCGTGTCAACGAACAGCTTGTTGACGGTGCCTGCGACAGGGGCCACCACCTCGGTGCGGCGGCTGCGATCCTTCATCGCGGTGATCGATTCCTCCAGCTTGGCAATCTGGATGGCCGTCTCGCGCTGTTCCTTCTGTGCATCGGCCCGGAACCGCAAGGTGATCTCTTCCGAACGGCGCGAGAGTTCGCTGACAGCGGATTCCAGGCGAGGGATGTCATGGACGAGGCTGGCGAGGCGGGCCTCGATCTGCTGAGAGGTGCGTTCGTTGTCGAGCAATTCGTTGTTGGACACGGCGCCGATCTGGGCGAGCCGGCGCATGCTCTGGAGCCGCTGGTTGACCAGTTCCTGCTCGCGCAGGGAGCTGTTCTGCCGCGTCCGCATCTCGGCCAGTTCGAGCTTCTTCTGTTTCTGCTGCTCGTCGGCCACCTGCAACTGGGCGCGCAGCCCATCCTGACGGGCACGGAACAGCGAGGTTTCCTGCGCAACGATCTGGGGCAGTTGCCGGGCCAGAACCTCCGGAGCGACGAACATGCCCTCCCCGCTGGTTTCGGCGGTGAGCCGGATGGCCTGAACCTGCCTTGCCTTCAGTTCCAGCTCGTTCTGCTGCAATTCGGCACGCGAGAAGCTGTTGTCGACCCGGATCAAAGGCTCGCCTGCCGCCACGCGCTGGCCCTCCCGGACGAGAATCTCCGATACGATGCCGCCTTCAAGATGCTGGATGATCTGGTTGCGGGTCTGCGGCACCACACGCCCGGCGCCGCGCGTAACCTTGTCGAGGGTGGTCAAGGCGGACCAGCCCAGGATGAGGATCGTGCCAGCAACGGCGGCATAGATCAGATGCCGCTGGCCGCGTGACGCGATGGTGTCGCAGCGCCTGGGATAGGTGAAGCGCGGATCGGCTGCCCCCAGGTCGCCTGCGGCATGCGGGTGGTCAGCCGGAATGGCTGGGGCCAGTCTGTCGCGGGATATGCGGATCATTCAAGCAACTCGCATGGCGGGATGACGCAACTTTCGATGTGGCGACGAGCCTGACAGGCAAAGATTTACGGTCTGTTAAGCATAAACCCGTGACACCTAAGCCTGCGGGCTGATTGCGCCGGTGCCGGATGCCTGCCGGGACCTTGCCATGTCGACATCATCATTGCCGGGCGATCCTGCCACGGATAACGCGCCGCATGCTGCGCTGAAGCGGCTGCACGACCAGTTCGGGCGCAAGGGCGGCGCGGAAACGCAGCATACCGGGCTGGCTGGTGATCCGGGCGAGGCCAAGAGCAACGCCAGTGTCCATGTCTTCGACAATCTTCGACGGCTTGCGGCCCTATGGCATCTGACGCCGCAGGATCACACTGTTGCCGCGGAACACAGCCAACATCGCACGGGCGAGGCAGGGCATGACGGCATGCCCTCTGCTTCCCCATCCCCTGGCCCTGCCTCGATCGCGGTCGAGGCGGAACGGCTTGGGCTGGATGTCGGCTTCCGGCAATGCGCCGCAACAAGCCTCGGGGACCAGGATCTGCCGTGTCTGGTCCTGCTGGTCTCTGGGCAGAGCCGGCTTGTTCTCTCAAGGGCCGGGTCCGGAATGCTCATCGTCGATGGCCCGGAAGGTCAGGCCCAGGTCAGTGCCGGCCAACTGGCCGAAGACGCATCAGGCACCATTGTCGTGGTGCGCCCAGCGCCAGGGCGGCATGGTGCCAGCGAAACGCATGGGCTGGCCGAGGATTTCTCCAAAGGTGCCGGCGAAGGGCCCAGCGCAGGGTCTGGCAGTACAGCTGCGCAACCCCTGTCGTCGCAGGCTGCTGCGGGCGCGTTGATGCGCCATCTGGCGAGCGCGCTCCGCGGTCAGAAATCGCTGCTGGTCCAGCTCGTTCTGGCGTCGGTGATCATCAACCTGTTTGGCATGCTGCTGCCGTTGTTCTCGATGGCCGTGTTCGACCGCGTCATCCCGCATGCAGCGATGGAAACCCTCTGGGCGCTGGCGCTCGGGATTGGCCTCGCGCTTGTGCTGGAGATCGCGCTTCGCCACGCGCGGCTGAAACTGTTTGATGCTGCGGGCCAGTCCATCGCCCATGCCCTGCAGGGCAGGCTGATGAGCCGGCTGATGGGTGGACGCCTCGATGACCTGCCATCCGGTTCGGCCGCCGTGGTCCAGCCGATGAACGATCTGGATGCGATGAGCCATCTGGCGCCGCACCTGCTGATCAGCCTTCTGGTCGAGTTGCCGTTCTTCGTGGTCCTTTTGGTCCTGATCGCCTCGATCGCCGGCCCTGTGGCTCTCGCACCGCTGATCGGAGCCATCGTGCTGGTGGCCTTGCATGTGCTGGCCCACCACATGGCGCGCGCCTCGCATAGGCAGCAGGGCGGCCACATCCGGACGCAGCAGCAACTGCTGATCGACGGCATCAGCGGGGCCGAGCGCATCCGGATCACCGGGGCGGGTCCGCTTCTGCTGGCGCGCTGGGATGTGACATCGGATGCCGCCGGATTTGCCGCCCACCATGCGCGATACTGGTCCGGGTTGGCAGCGCAGGCAAGCGGCACGCTGGTTCAGGCGGTGCTGGTGGCCAGCATCATCATCGGGGTTTACCGGATTGATGCTGCGCTGATGACGATCGGTGCGCTGTCTGCCTCAATCCTTCTCGTTAACCGGGCGATGATGCCGATCAGCATTGCAACTGGCCTCCTGTTCCGCGCCCTTCAGGTGCTTCAGACCGCGGCACCGGTCGCAGGTCTGATGCGGGCGCCGCTGGAAAAGGGCGGCGAACAGCGTACCGTCGCAGCGCAGGACATCGAGGGCCGCATTGAAGCCCGGCAACTGTGCTTCAGCTATCCGGGCGAGGCACGGCAGGCCCTCAGCGAGATATCCTTTGCGATCAGGCCCGGCGAGCGCGTGGGCATTATCGGCAAGGCCGGTTGCGGCAAGTCCACCTTGCTCCGGCTTCTGGTCAGGCTGCACGAGGCCCAGTCGGGCAGATTGTCGCTGGACGGGCGCGACATCCGGCAGTTCGATCCGCATGTCCTGAGGCGTGCCATCGGCTACATGCCGCAGGATGCGCATCTGTTCGATGGATCACTGGAGGACAATCTCGGCATGGGGCTGGGCCGGGTGGAGCGCTCAGAACTCGAACGCGTCGCCCGCATCTCCGGCGTGCAGGCCTTTGCCAGCCAGCATCCCTCCGGTTTCAGCCTGCCTGTCGGCCCTGGCGGCCAGCGGCTGTCCGGCGGCGAGCGCCAGGCGGTCTCGCTGGCCCGCGCCCTGATGGGTGCGCCGCGCCTGCTGCTGCTCGATGAGCCGACAGCGGCGCTCGACAACACGGCCGAAGCCCGCGTGATTGCCGAACTTGGCAAGGAACTGGGCAAGGAACTGGGCAGCACCGGCCTGATCGTGGCCACGCACCGGCTGCCGGTTCTGGCGCTGACGGACCGGATCATCTGGATGGACAGCGGGCGGATCGTGGCTGATGGGCCAAAGGCGGACATTTTCGCCCGCTTCGGGCTCGCGGCCTGAGACTTAACCAAACCCTCATCACATCATGGCACAAGCTGGAAAATGTAGGCGCTGGTGCTTCCAGCCAGCGGCGCCGGATGATGGACAGTTTGCCAAAGCCTGACGCGCTGTCAGGGGCGGCAGCCAGCGGGGTTGCATGGCAAACGCCAAGGACGACGTAAACGAGAACCACTGGCCGGGCTATGTCGATGCCCTGACCACGATGCTCATGGTTCTGACCTTCGTGATGATGATCCTCGGCATTGCCTTGTTCGCGATGTCGCAGAACGTCTCGCGCGTGCTCGTCGAGACCATTGCCAGGGCCGCCCAGGTCGAACTGAAGGGCGAGGCCGAAACGGTGCCCGAACTCACGGACCGCATCCTCGATACCCTGAAGCGCCAGCCTCCCCGGCCACCTGTGGCGGGCCTCGAACGCTACATGAGCGAACAGGGCCCGGCGCGTGAAGCCGGTACGGGCCTTGCCCCCGCGCGCGGTGAGGGCACGCTGCCTGGTCAGGATTTTGAACGCAATCCGGGGCAGCCGACCGAGAGCCGCAACGCCTCCGGCGCAGCCCAGCCAGGCGCACCGTCGATGTCCGGAGAGGACAGGCGCGTCGTGTCCGAGCGGCCAGCCTTCGTCCCGGGCGCGCCGGGCCCCGTTGCCGCTGCCATACAGGGTGCAGGGCTCGTGATCGAGTTCCAGCCACGTGCAACCCGCCTCGACGATGCCAGTTCCGCCAAGCTCACCGACACGCTGACCGCCGAAAGCAGCTTCCGTGATGCGCCATTGCTGGAGGTGCGTGCCTCGATCGACCGGTCTGCGGCAAGCCTGAGCGATGCTCGCCGCGTGGCCTACTACCGCGCGATGCTGGTGCGCTCCGCGATCCTGAAATCGGGCGTGCCGCCGGAGCGTGTGCGCGTGCTGATCGACGAGACGGACAAGGCCGGTGGCGACACATCGGCAGAGCAGGTCCGCGTCATGCCGCTGCGCGCTGGTCCATCAACTCAGCCCTGAAGCTCAATCCGACGTTGCGCAAGCATCCCGATCTTAAGGGAATGTTTGTCATGAACCCCTAATCCTGAATGACAAGGTCCGGGTGGGTCCGGACGTGACTGATTCGGGTGGGTTGTTTCCATGGGCCGTTTCCTGTCTGGCCAGTCTCAGATCGAGACTGTGCTGAAGCAGCAGATCATCAAGATCCTCGGCTCCTTGCTGGCGCTGGCGCTTCTGGTGGCCTGGGCCCATGAGTTCGTCTGGAGCGGCATCCGCTCGAACATCTATCTCAATGGCACGATCATCTTCGTCTTCCTGTTCGGCGTCTCGCTGGTGCTGCGCAGTGTCTGGTCGCTTCGCAACGAGGAAGTGGCCTTCAGCGCGCTGCAGGAAGCCTTCGAGGACTCGCGGCAGGAGCGGGTCCAGGGCGAACGTGACCCATACTGGCGTCATCAGCGCGGCCTGAAGCCGGGCCGGGTGTTTGGACGTCCCGTCGTGCTCGGGCACATGTTCGAGATCACCTACGATGAGCTGATCCGCTCCAAGGACATTCGCATTTCGGTGACCACGATGCAGAACATCGTGCAGGGCATAGACACCAAGCTTGGAGAACAGCGCTCGCTGAGCGTTTACATCACCGGCCTGCTGGTCTTTCTGGGCCTGATCGGCACATTCATCGGCCTGATGGAAATGGTCGGTTCGGTCGGAAACATCATCGGCTCGCTGCAGGGCATGCAGACGGCTTCTGGCAATGCCATCCAGCAACTGCTGAAAAGCCTTGAAGAACCGCTGCGTGGCATGGCGACCGGCTTCTCTTCGTCGCTGTTCGGCCTGTTCGGTTCGCTGGTCCTCGGCGTGATCAGCCGCATGGGCTCGACCGCGCACGGCGCCATGAAGGACGAGTTCGAAAGCTGGCTGGCCAGCATCTCGCAACTTGAAAACCGCAAGGGCGGCGAAACCGTCGAACTGGCCCGACTGATCAGCAGCAATCTGATGGGCGCTCCGCCCGGTGCTGCCGGGTCCGGTGCCCCGGGCAGTGCCCAGGCCCAGCCGGCCATGTCTGGCTATGGTGGGCACCCGCCGCTCTCGGATGTCGGCATGGTTGCCACGCTGTCGCAGGGCTTCGGCCGGTCGAACGAGGGGATCACCACGCTCAACACCAGCATGGCCAAGCTGATTACGACCCAGGAAAACACGGCCGAGATGATCCGCCAGATGGCAGCCGGCATCGACCGGCTGGCATCGGACGCGGCGCTGACGCGCGAACACCTGATGCTGCTGACCAGCCAGACCGGGACGCAGGCCGAGTATCTCCAGGAGTTGGTCAACCTCAACCGCACGCTGGAATCGCGCCTGACCTCCGGCTTCAACGGCATGGCGCACGTGATGGAAGTCACCGGACAGGCCTATCTCGATGGCCTGCGCCGCCTGACCGCGGAAAACTACGAAACCAATGCGCGCCTGGCCAAGCTGCTCGACATCAAGGCCGCCAGCGACCGCATCACCGAGATCGCTACCGGGATCGAATCGAAGGTCAAGGGCAGCTTCGGCACCATGAGCACGATGATGGAACGCACGGCCGTGGCACTGGAAACCAGTGTGGAGCGGCTTGCCGACGGCCAGCGCGAGATCAAGGAAGCGCTCTCCGGCGGAGTTGGCGGCCAGGTCGGCATGTCGTCCGACTTCGAGCAGAAGCTGACGACCGGTTTTTCGGAAATGTCCCGCTCGTTCGAGACGGTTTTTGCTGCCTATTCCACCATCGTCAGCCGGGCGCTTGCCACGCAGACCCTGGAAGGCGGGCAGGGCCGATCCGAACGCGTTCTTCAGGATGCCTGGGTGCCAAAGCCGGACGCGCAGAGCGCCGGCTCCGAAGTGGTCAGTCCCGAGGTCGAGGAAGAGCGCCGACGTCAGTTCTACGAGATGGCGGCGCGGCAACTGCGCAATACACCACAGGCTGGCTGACGGGATGGCTGAGCCTGACCTTGCCCCCACATCACCGGTGAGATGCTGACATGAGCGAAACGATCTCCACCCTTCGCCAGCGCCTGCGCACCGGCCAGAGCCCTGCCACCGGTGTTCCGATGCCGGTGCGCCGTCAGGCCATGCTGCACACGGAGAGCATGCTGACGCGGCTGCTCAGGCGTCCGGCAGCCTGGGTGCGGCGCCATGAGCGGTTCGCCTGCTGCATCGTCGCCGTGCTCGACATCGTCGACAAGGACGTGCCGGTCGATGGGCTTGTGACGGAAATCTCGCAAGGTGGACTGCTCTTTCGGCCCGCCACGCGCTTCATCTTCGACAGGCGCGGCAGCTCGGTCCTGGTCCGCTTTGGCGATGAGGAATGGGCGGGAAGCATCGTCAACGTCAAGGCGACGGGCTATGGTGTGCGGTTGGACAACGAGGTTCAGCCCGAACAGATCCAGGCGCTGCTAGACCGCTTCGGGTTTGCCGATGACGAAGCCCTGGGCTGAGATGTCCAACGGCATGAAACATCGGATCAGCGCCGGCCACCCTGGCGATGTGCTGCGAATTGTCCTTCTGCCCCTGCGCGGAGGCGGTCGTGTTTGAGCGGGTGTGGCGGCTGTTCGGCAGCACGCGGCCGGTCCGGGCTGCCGGGCATCCGCGCGAACTGCTGAAGGCGGCCACGAACACGCGGCTTGCCGTCGTGGCCCTTCTTGTGGCCTCGGTCTGCATCGTGTTGACGGTCCGTTATGACACAGCCAGCGAACAGGCGACCTCGCAGCGCGAGCGGCAACTGGTGGGGCTTTTCCTCGACCAGCTTCGCCTGAACCTGACATCGCAGATGGCGGGTATTGCCAATGGCTTTCAGGTTCCGTCAGGGCGCAGCGTCAGGGAAACGCTGCAAAGCGTCCATGTCTCGATCGTGGAGAATACGCTGATTGCGCCTGGTTCGCTGGAGGTCTTTCTGCTTCAGGATGGAGAGCTGATCGACGCGATCAGCCTTGGAAGCAGCGACCCACGGCAAAGCTTCGAGATCATCCGGGAGCCTGTCCGTCAGTTGACGGGCCTGTTCGGAAAGGGCGCGTTGTTCAGCCATTCCGACATGGCGCTTGTCGGCGGACGGCTTGCCGTCATTTCCCATGCGGTGTCCAGCCAGGCGCCGATGCTGGCTGCAAGTCGCGCTCCGGCTGGAGCGCCGCCCTCGCTGGTCACGGTCTACTGGCTTGATGATGCCGCCCAAGCCGAGTTGCGCAAGCAGCTGCTGTTTCCGTCCATGAGGATCGAGCCCGGCAGTGCAGCGCTGGCAGCTACGACATCTGCCGTCACCATCACAAACGGGGACGGCGTGGCCCTGGCGCAGCTGAGCTGGCAACTGGCCCATGATCGGACCAATGTGCGGGTGCAAGGACTGATGCTGGCCGCAGTCCTCTCCCTTTCTGCGGTGTGGATCGGCATTGCCTCACGCCGGAAGCGGCGCGAGGTTCACGAACTGGTCGGAGAGGTCGAGGCGCAGGTCTACGATGTGGCCATGCGCGATCCCCTGACGGGACTGCTCAACCGGGCATCCTTCAAGCGCAAGCTCGAGGCGCTGGTGGCGGCACGCACCGGCAACGAATTGATCGGCGTCGTTTATGTCGACCTGGACCGTTTCAAGCAGGTCAATGATGGTTACGGCCACCTGAAAGGCGATGAACTGCTGTGCGCGGTGACCGAACGACTGCGCGACCTTTCCGATGCAGGGTTGACCGTGGCCCGCCTTGGCGGTGACGAGTTCGCCCTCATCGTCACGGACAAGAACACTCCGGAGGCCATCATGGCCTTGGCGGAGCAGGCCTGCGAGGGCCTCGGCCGTCCGTTCCAGTTGGGCGAAGTGGAGGCCCTGATCGGGGGCTCGATTGGTGTCTCGATCTGCCCGCTGGACGGCGTAGAACATCAAGAACTGCTGCGCCGGGCTGACATTGCGATGTATCGGGCCAAGACCGAAGGCCGCAGCAAAACGGTCCGCTTCGATATCTCGATGGATAACGATGTCCAGGAGTTGCGTGCCCTCGAGGCCGATCTCCGGCATGCCATCGAGCGTAACGAGATGTCGATCGCCTACCAGCCGTTCTGGGCGCCCGATGGCCAGACCATCGTCGGCGTGGAAGCTTTGCTGCGCTGGAACCACCCGAAACGGGGTCAGGTTTCACCGACATTCTTCGTGCCGATCGCCGAGGAGGCCGGGCTGATCCATGAGTTGGGCGAGTGGGCTATTGCCACGGCCATGCGTCAGACACGGCCATGGGGCGGTATCATTCTCGCGGTGAACATCTCGCCAATGCAGTTCAAGCGGCCGGCGCTGGCCGAACGGATCAAGGAACTGCTCGGCAAGACCGGCTTCGAACCAGAGCGGCTGGAGATCGAAATCACCGAAGGCGTGCTGATGGACGATGCCGAAGCGGCGGTGAAATTCATGCGCGGCTTCAAGGAAATCGGCGTGCACATCGCGCTCGACGATTTCGGCACGGGCTTTTCCTCGCTCAGTTACCTCAGGCGCTTTCCGTTCGACAAGCTCAAGGTCGACCAGTCCTTCGTGCTCGCTCTTGGCTCGGGGCCTGGCACAGCGGCCATCATCCACAGCGTCATCGCGCTGGGCCGCGCGCTGGGCATGACGGTGCATGCCGAAGGCGTCGAGACGCTGGAACACCACATCTTCCTGCGTGCTGCGGGCTGCCACCACCTCCAGGGCTTCCTGTTCTCGAGGCCGCTGGCCGCTGCCGACATGGAATTGCTGCTGGCCAGCCGGACTGTCCGCCCGGCGCCAAAATCGATGCTGGCCCGGGCTGCTGCTGCCGCCCATGTCCCGCCACCAAGGACGGAGGCCCCGACCTTCGAACAGGCTGGGCCTGATCTCGGGGTGCAACTGAGAGCGAGGGTCGCCGAGATGAAACAGGCTCTGGGCGGTGCAGGAACTGTCAATGCAGGAACTGTCAATGCACGAGCCGGCAGTGCAGGAGCCGGCAGTGCCGCCACATCGGACCGTCACGACAGGACGGCCCCCGAAGCCCCTCCTGTCCGCGCCGCCGGCGAGGATGTTGGCTTCGACACACTGCCCCGGCTGGCCCGGCGCTGACGCCGGACCATCTCACCTTGCAAGCCCTGTTCCGGCCTGCACTCGGTCAGGCAGCGTTGCTGCGGGCTGTGGCCAGTGCGGCCACGGCATCGGCTGTTGCCGCAGACAAGGTCCAGCCCAGGTGCCCATGTCCGGTGTTGTAGAACACCCTCGGGTTCCTGCCCCGCATCACGCGCGGCATCATGTCCGGCATCATCGGGCGCAACCCCGCCCATGGCACCGCCTGACGGGTGCTCATGCCGGGGAAGTGCATCCGGCACCATGACACCAGCGGCTCGATGCGCTCGGCCCTGATGTCCTTGTTCATACCATTGAACTCGGCCGTGCCGGCCACCCGGAAGCGTGTCAGGCCAAGCCGGCTCGTCACGATCTTGGCCTTGTCGTCGAGCAGGCTGACCCAGGGAGCGGCCTTCTGGTCCTCCGGCTCCGGCAGGCTGACCGTGATGGAGTAACCCTTGACCGGATAGACATTGATCCGATCACCCAGCGAACTGGCCAGATCGCGCGAGAGAACGCCGGAACAGATCACGATCTTGTCGAACGGGCTGGTCTCGTCCGCGTGTTCGCCGCCATCGAGCCGCGGCTCGGTGGAGCGGTGCAGCACACTGACCAGATCGGCATCGGCCTTGACCTCGCGCACCTCGGTTGCGAGGCGCATGGTCACGCCGAGCCGCCGGCATGCATCCGCCAGACCATTGGTGAACTTGTGGATGTCGCCGGTGAAGTCCGTCTCTGTGTAATAGCCGCCATAGAGATCACCCTTGAGGGCCGGCTCAATGCTGCGCATCTCCTCCGGCGTCACCGCCCGGCGGACAAGCCCGCCCTTGGCGAGCACTTTGGTGGTGCGGCGTGCGACCTCGAAATCGGCCTTGCTGTGGTAGAAGTGCAGGATGCCGCGCTCTTCGCAATCGAAGCTGATGCCGGCTTCCTCGGCCATCCGCGTCAGATGGCCACGGGCCTCGATCGCCAGGCGGACTGTGGTGATGGTGTTCTGTTCGTTGCGCGGGATCGCCGCGACGAACTCTGCCATCCACGAGAGCTTGTGCCAGGATGGTGTCGGGTTCACCAGCAAGGGCGCGCCGGGTGTGAACATCCACTTGATGCCCTTGAGCACGGTCGACCAGCTGTTCCAGACCTCGGCATTCGAGGCTGAAAGCTGTCCACCATTGGCGAACGAGGTCTCCATCGCAGCGTAGGGGTGCTTGTCGAACAAGGTTACCACGCATCCGCGTTTGGCAAGGTTGTAGGCTGTCGTGGTTCCGGTAATGCCGGCGCCGATCACGGCGACACGGGGCTGCGAGGTTTCGCGCATGGACGTTCTCCTGCCCGCACATCGTGCGGGTCCGAACGCCCCCTCTGTCATTGGCCTGAGAGTATCGCCGTCTCCTCACCACGAGGTTGCGGCTTACACCATCGGCGGGAGCTGCCGCTCCGCTTTTCAGAGTCCGTTTCCTTGATCAGCGGTCCGTTGGCCTGAGAGTTTCCGGGGCGGTTGCTCCTTCGGCGATGCCGGCTTGCGACGACATCTCTCCCGCTGATGGGACGCATGTAGCACACCCAGAGCGGGCAGCAAGGGCATGCCTGCCAAAGTTCTGGCTGCTCCGAGGCGGGTTGCCCACATGGCGCGCGAAAGTCGTCAGCATCTGTGCCTGACGTGCTGCGGACCCGCCATGGCATCCAAAGGCTGCAGGCGCGTGCCGAAAGGATCGCGGCACCACGTAACGGGCATGCAGCATGGCTCTGAACAGCTGTGATCGATCATGGTTCCGCGGTCATATGGATTCCCATTGACCTCGCCATGATCTAGTGTTTCGCCCGTCACTTCACCGCGCATGCGGCAACGGGCATACGGCATAGGGGCATGCTTCCTGATCTTCGTGACTACGAGCGCCTGTCGGCGGCCTTCCGCTGGCAGGTTCCGGCACGGTTCAACATCGGTGTCGACATCTGCGATCGCTGGGCAAAGGCTGACCCTGGCCGTATCGCCGTGATCGAGCCTGACGCCGATGGTTCTGTGACCATGTTTCGCCATGGCGCTTTGAGGGAACAGTCGAACCGGCTGGCCGACAGCCTCAGCAAGCGTGGCATCGGCCCCGGAGACCGGGTCGCGATCCTGTTGCCGCAGGGCCGGTCCGTCCCCATCGCCCATGGCGCGGTCTACAAGCTTGGGGCGATTGCCGTTCCGCTGGCTGCCCTGTTCGGTGTCGATGCCATTGCCTTTCGGATGGCAGACGCGGGTGCAAGCTGCCTGATCACCAACGCCGCCGGCCTTGCCAAGGCCCGTGCTTCCGGGGCTGCGGGGCAGATGCGCGTGCTGATCTCGCTGGAAGGCCCCGATGGTGATGCGGAGGGCTTCGATCAGGTCGTGGCCGCCGGCTCGCCGGATTTCGTGGCTGTCGACAGTCTCGCCGACGATCCTGCGCTGATGATCTACACGTCCGGCACGACCGGACAGCCCAAGGGCGCGCTGCATGGACACCGTGTCATGCTGGGTCATCTGCCGGGTGTCGAGATGCCGCACGAGTTCCTGCCGCAGCCCGGCGACCGGCTGTGGACACCGGCTGACTGGGCCTGGGCCGGCGGGCTGCTCAATGTGCTGCTGCCGGCGCTGCATTTCGGCGTGCCCGTCGTGGCGCGCGCATCGGCGAAGTTCGATCCGGAGGAGGCTTTCGATCTGATGGCGCGTCACAAGGTGCGCAACTGCTTCGTGCCGCCCACGGCCCTGCGCATGCTGAAAACCGTTGCCAATCCGCGTAGCCGCTTCCCTCTCGATCTCAGGACGATCGGCTCGGGTGGCGAGTCGCTTGGTGCCGAGACGCTTGCCTGGGGCAAGGACGCGCTGGGGCTGACCGTCAACGAGTTCTATGGCCAGACCGAATGCAACCTCGTGCTGGCCTCTTGCGCCGCCATTGGCGTCAGCAAGCCCGGGTGCATCGGCAAGGCCGTGCCCGGCCATGATGTGCAGGTGATCAGGCCCGACGGCCAGCCGTGCGAGCCGGAGGAAGAGGGCCAGATCGCGGTCCGGCGGCCGGATCCGGTGATGTTCCTGGGCTACTGGAACAGGCCGGAAGCCACCGCAGCCAAGTTCATCGGCGACTGGATGACCACGGGTGATCAGGGCATTCTCGACCACGAGGGCTATTTCCGCTTCGTGGGCCGCGATGATGATGTCATCACCTCATCGGGCTACAGGATCGGGCCGGGCGAGATCGAGGATTGCCTGATCACGCATCCGGCGATCGCGCTGGCTGCCGTGGTCGGCAAGCCCGATGCGCTGCGCACCGAGATCGTGAAGGCCTTCGTGGTGCTGAAAGCCGGCCATGTGCCATCCGATGCGCTGATCGCTGATATCCAGGCGCATGTGCGCGGACGCCTTGCCGCCCACGAGTACCCGCGCGAAATCGTCTTCCGCGACGATCTGCCGATGACAACCACCGGCAAGATCATCCGGCGCGAACTGCGCGAAGCCAGCTGATCAGGCTCTGCCGCGACGGCTGGTCTGCGATGACCAGCCTGTCATGGCCGACAGGGCCCGGCGCATGGCTGCGCCGGCATTGCCAGGTCGAGCAGCATCGCCAACACCGAGGATGAGATCGCCGATGCGCCGATGTCCTGTCCAGGAACAGGTGTCCGCGCGCCCGGCGGCCGATTCAAGCAGTTCGCTGGCCGGGTTTCCGGCAAAATGCTGGCCGATGGCGAGGTCGAGCAGCGCCGCAATGGCGCCTTGTGCTTCAGGACCTCCGGCGGCATGCGGGCCATCACCGGACATCCCGGCTTCGAGCGCCGCATCGCTGGCTGTCCGCCAGACCCAGCCATGTCCTTGCGAGGTGAGCGTGACCGACGCAGCGGCCAGACGGTCGCCAACCTCCAACATGTGCACGGCAACCTCGCCGTCGCGGCTGAGGGTTCGTGTCAGGCTGCGGCAGAAGGCAGCATCGCGAGCCTCGAACAAGATCGGATGATCTTCGCGTCTGGCTGCCGCGGAAGCCTCCAGGGCGAGGAAAAGTTCGACCGCATCGCGCACGTCATCCGGCGCCGTGGCCGAGACCATGCGCACATCGCCATGCCGGGACAGGGCCATCGCCGTCTCATGGCAGGCGTGCAGCGCGTTGCCCGGCAGGAAGTCCGCATCATGGGTCCAGACGCAGGAGCGGTGCCGGACATCAAGCTCGCGGATGTGCATGGCGCCGAGCGCCGCCGCAGCCCTGAGGGCTCTGGCCGCAGGGCCATCCAGCGCGATCCTGGCGAAGATCAGGCCGGTCATGTCCGGCGTGGCCAGCCTGAGGCCTGCGAGCAGGGTCGAAGCGGCCTCGACGGCGAAGTGCCGGTCGAGCAGCGGCGCGCCGGAGGCCGCAAGGCGCAGGTCGAGGCCCTTGTGGACGCCGGCATGCCCTGATCCGCGGCTCCTGCGCAGGGGCCAAAGCCCGAGCAGGCGTGGCTGAGCCATGCTGCGCCGATCCCAGACCAGCGCAGCCAGTTGACCGGATGCTTCCACAAGATGCTGTTGCGCGGCCAGCATGAAGGCCGGACCATGGAAGACATTGGCCTCAATGCCGGAGCTGGCGAGGGCACGCCATGCCTTGTCGATGGCCTTCAGGGCCGCGAGGGGCCGGATTTCGAAGGCGATGTCGCCGATCTGTGCCGAGAACAGCACCTCACTGCCGTCAATCGGCAGCGGCTGGGCAGGCGCAGCGCGCTGCGGATCGACAGGGCCCCCGTATCGGATGGGATCAAACGCGAGATGCGCCATTGTGAACCAGACCTCCGGACCTTGTGCCATCCCGGGCCAGCCACTGCTCCGGTTCGGACCGAAGCTGAATGGCGTCTGCGGGTATGCCGACATGGTTACAAAAGTCTTGCCAGGATCGGTCCTGTCGGAATTGTCCCTGCCAGGTGCCGCTGCGCGGTCAGGCCTGACCGAGGAAGGCGGCCCACAGCTTGCGCACGATGTCCGGATCGAGGCCGCGCACGATCAGGACAAGGCGCGAACGCCGGTCGGCAGAAGGCCAGGCGGGAAGACTGACTGGCGGGTGCATGACCTGCTGGGCTGCGTGCAGCACGATCGGCCCCTGAGGGTGTTCGACCAGATGGACGAGGCCCTTCAGCCGCAAAAGCTTCGGTCCGTGCGTGGAGCGCAGCAGCGACCAGAACAGGTCAAGGGTCTGGCGACGCACCGGCTCCTCGGCGATCAGTGCGAAGGCCGCGATGTCATCACCGTGGCGGTTGGTGTCGTGGACATGGCGATGTCCGTCGGCCATGACGGCATCGATGGCCAGCCAGGCATCGACATCGGAAGGCTTGGTGGCGACATCAAACAGGCCAAGGCCGATCAGCGCGGCTGGTGACGCCTCGCCATTGGCCGCATCCAGAATGGAGGCGCCCGGGTTGATCCGTGCCAGTTCCTGACGGAGCTTTTCGATCGCTGCTGGCTGTGGGACCAGATCGCTTTTCGTGATCACCAGCCGGTCTGCGACAGCCACCTGCCTGAGGGCTTCGTCATGGGCGGCCAGTGTTGCCAGTCCGTTGACGGCATCGACAAGCGTGACGACGCCATCGAGTTCGTATCGCTGCGACAGGTAGGGGTGCACCAGCACCACATTCAGGATCGGGGCGGGGTCGGCGATGCCAGTGGTCTCGATGACGAGCCTGCGGAACGGCGCGATACGGCCATTGTCGCGGCGGCGCAGCAGGTCTTCCAGGGTGTTCACCAGATCGCCGCGGATGGTGCAGCACAAGCAGCCTGATTCCATCAGGATCATGCCGTCTTCGACGCCCTGCATCAGCAGATGATCAAGACCGACCTCTCCGAACTCGTTGACGATGACGACCGTCTCGGCGAGTTCGGGAGCCTTCAGCAGCCGGTTGAGCAGGGTCGTCTTCCCGGCGCCGAGAAAGCCCGTGATGATCTGGAGCGGAATGGGCGCGGGGCGCGAGGCGGAAGGAGCGGTGGTCACGTCCCACAGGTGGCCCATCGTGCTCCCTGTCGCAAGGGGCCTGGGCCCGCCCGCCGCGCAGCTCAGGCGGCGGAAGGAGCGAAGGCGGCCTTGAGCCGGTCAAGCTGGCTGGAGACGGCGTTGCTCACCGGTGCCGGCGCGGTGCTTGCCTCATTCTCGGCAATCACCATGTTCTCGAGATGCATCACGCGGGCCTGCATGCGCTGCGAGGCATCCATCAGTTCGCGCAGGCGAAGCGGCAGCATGTCCATGGCCGAGGATGGTGTCGGGATGTTCATGTCGGCGATCTTGACGCGGTTCTTTTCGGTGCGGGCCTGATCGGGGGTGATCTCGCCTTCGGCGACCGCGCGCTGGACCAGAAGCCAGGAGGCGATCTGCATCAGGCGGGTGGTCAGGCGCATGCTCTCGGTGGCGTAGGCCAGCGCCACATCACGGGGCAGGGCGCGTGACTCGTCCCGGCCCGGACCATCGAGATATGCTGCTGTATCCTCGACCAGCAGCATGCCTTCGCGGAACATGGCACGGAACGCATCCGAAGACACGAAGTTGCGGCCGAATGGCACGGCGGGAGACCTGACAAAATCGACCATGACGCACCTCAACTCCAGCATGGACCGCTTTCCGTGCCAATCTGGCACAGAGAGCCGGCGATGCCAGCACTGTCGCAAGGATAACGCCAAACCCCGGGAAGGGGGTGTTGATGTGTTGTTAAGGTTAACGATTTTAAGGTTAACATTTGCAGTCTGTGACTGTCATACGGCTGGAGCGGGTGCGATAGCCTTCGGGCTGCGGCGGCGCGGGCCTCCTGCCGGGCACAAAAAATCTGCAGAGCACAAAAAATCTGCCGGGCACAAAAAAAGAGCCGCTGAAACAGCGGCTCGAAGGTCAACAGGGAGGCGTCAAACAGAGTGACGAGAGCCACTCGATGTCCGGAAACCGAACATCTTGTTCATACTCTGGAAGTGTTAAGGGCGCGTTAACACCGCGGGTCCGGCCGCGTGGCCGGCATCGGCTTCAGCGCTTGAAGAACAGGTCTGCGGCGGCTTTCGAAGCCTGCTTGCCGGCGCGCGCGGCTTGAAGTCGCTCGATTTCGGCGTGCAGCGCTGCGATGCGCCGATCAATCTCTTCGATCGACAAGGGCGACAGATCCTGGCCGATCTCGTGCGCATGTGTCTTGCGCGGGCGGTCATCGTCGCCAGACCCTGTCCCACCAATCGCTGTCATGGCTGCCTCGCTGCCTGATTGTCGTGCCGGATGCGATCATAGCAAGCCTGCGCCGGTTTGGCAGCTTCAGGATCGCGAGAGGCGGGTGGACAAAAAGGGCAATCGTTCAAGGAGCGTTCCAAGTGCATGGACACCGGGCTGCGACACAATTATATGGGAGCTGTTCCCTGCATGGTTGATGTCGAGAACGCTCCGGCCCGCCAGCCGGTTCGGAGCGCGAAGAGTGTTGCCGCAGTGGTCGTTGAAACGGTCAAGGTTTGTCTGGAGCGCGCTTGCCGCCGCCCGACAAGGAGGCTCCAGAATGTCCCAGAATGCGCCGCTGATGCCGAAGGCGACGGCCGTTTGGCTTGTCGAAAACACCTCGCTGACGTTCGAGCAGATCGCCGATTTCTGCAAGCTGCATCCGCTTGAGGTCAAGGGAATCGCCGATGGCGAGGTCGCATCCGGCATCAAGGGCCTCGATCCCATCAGCACGGCCCAGCTCACCCGCGAGGAACTGGAGCGGGCGCAGGCCAATCCGGATCACCGGTTGCGCGTGGCAGAGCCCAAGGTGCGCGTGCCTGAGATCAAGAAGGCACGCGGTCCGCGCTATACCCCTGTCTCCAAGCGTCAGGACCGGCCGAACGCCATCCTCTGGCTGCTGCGCAACCACCCCGAGCTCAAGGACGCTGCCGTGATGCGGCTGGCCGGCACGACCAAGCACACGATCCAGCAGATCCGCGAGCGGACCCACTGGAATTCGGCACAGCTTGCCCCGATGGACCCGGTCAGCCTTGGCCTTTGCTCGCAGGTTGATCTCGACATGGAGATTTCCCGTGTCGCCAAGGACCGGCCCAAGGCCGAGCCGGAACTCGGCCCGACCCTGCTCTCGGCAGAGGCCTCGCTCCAGCCGGAGGTTGCCGACGACGAGCCGTCGCGCAGCAAGCCCGGTGTGCAGCACACTGCCGATTCCGTGTTCGGCAAGCTCAAGGCACTGAAGCGCGACGAGGACGACGACGTCTGAGCCACCAGAGGTGTGCATGGACACGGGGATGCTGAGCTTCACCTTTCTGGGAACCGGCGCTCCGCCCGTCTCCGCGCGGCGGGCAGGCCCCGCCCATCTGGTCGAGGCTGCGGGTCAGCTGGTCCTGGTCGATTGCGGCTCGCGCGTGGCCCATCAGCTTGCCGAAGCGGGGAAACCGGCTGCCGCCATCGACGCGCTGATCGTGACCCACCTGCATTCCGACCATATCGTCGACTTCTACCAGCTGGTGATCTCAAGCTGGCATCAGGGTCGTGACCGGCCATGGCGCGTGATTGCGCCGGAGCCGGCACTCAAGGCCATGAAGGCACAATATGCCGCCTTCGACGACGAACGCCGACTGCGCATCGCCTTCGAGAAGCGCCCGTCGGCGAGGGGGCTCGAGGTGGTGTTCGAGGTGCTGGAGCCCGGCCCGCTCAGCGGGTTCGGCGATCTTTCGGTGAACGCCTTCCTTGTCGATCACCACCCGGTCGCGCCGGCCTTCGGGCTCGCCTTTGCCAGCGACGCATCGCGCCTGGTCTTTTCGGGCGATACACGCCCTTGCGCGGCGCTGGAGGAGGCCGCAAGCGGCGCCGATCTGCTGGTGTGCGAGGTCTATGTCGACAGCCAGATGCCGATTGTCAGCGGCGTCCGCAGCGCCGAGACGGTGGCTGCCGTCAGGAGCTACCACATGGTGCCGTCCGAAATCGCCCGGCTCGCCAACCTGTCGGGCGCGAAGGCGGTGGCGTTGACCCATGTCGTGCCGCCATCCGCCGACACGCAGGCCGTGCTCGCCGAGATCCGCGCCGCCGGCTACCCTGGCCCGGTGATGGTCGGCGAGGATCTGGCCACGCTCGTCCTGCCGGCGCGCATGCTGCGCTGGCGCGGGCTGGCAGCCAGCTTCTGACGCCGCTCAGGCGCTGATGCCACGCGCTGCGAGCGCGGCGGCGATCTCGTCCAGCACTGCCGGGTCATCGATCGTCGCCGGCATCGACCAGTTCTCGCCATCGGCAATCTTCTTCATGGTGCCGCGCAGGATCTTGCCCGACCGCGTTTTGGGCAGCCGTGCCACCGTGACGGCCAGCTTGAAGGCGGCGACCGGGCCGATCTTGTCGCGCACGAGCCGCACGAGGTCTGCCTCGATCTCGGCATGGGGCGTGCTGACACCAGCCTTGAGCACCACGAAACCGCAGGGTGCTTCCCCCTTCAGCGCATCGGCGATGCCGATCACGGCACATTCGGCAACGGCAGGGTGAGAGGCAAGCACCTCCTCCATGCCGCCGGTCGAGAGCCG
The DNA here is from genome assembly GCA_026400565.1 of Hyphomicrobiales bacterium. Lineage (GTDB taxonomy): Bacteria > Pseudomonadota > Alphaproteobacteria > Rhizobiales > Beijerinckiaceae > Allobosea. The sequence continues at coordinate 19,992 of JAPLOV010000192.1, forward strand.
GTGGCCGGCCACGTTGATGATGTCGTCGGTGCGGCCCATGATGTAGAGGTAGCCATCGGCATCAATGAAGCCGGCATCCGCTGTCTTGTAGAAGCCCGGAAAGTCCGCGAGGTAGGCCTCCGCGAAGCGGTCATCGGCCTGCCAAAGGGTCGGGAAGGCACCGGGTGGCAGGGGCAGCCTGACCACGATGGAACCCATCTGGCCCACGGGGACCGGCTTGCCGGCTTCGTCCACCACGGTGATGTCATAGCCCGGCATCGGCACGGTCGGCGAACCATGCTTCACCGGCAGCATGCCGAGGCCGAGCGGATTGCCGACCATGCACCAGCCCGTCTCGGTCTGCCACCAATGGTCGATCACCGGCACCTTGAGGATGCTTTCGGCCCATTTCACGGTGTCAGGATCGGCCCTTTCGCCAGCGAGGAAGAGCGCACGGAAATGCGGCAAGGTGGCCAAGTCGAGATGCGTCGCCTCGGGGTCTTCCTTGCGGATGGCGCGGAAGGCCGTCGGTGCGGTGAACAGCGTCACGACCTTGTGCTCGGCGATCAGCCGCCAGTAGGCACCCGGGTCAGGCGTGCCCACCGGCTTGCCTTCGTACAGGATGGTGGTGCAGCCGGCGAGGAGCGGCGCATAGACGATGTAGGAATGCCCGACCACCCAGCCGACGTCGGAAGCGGCCCAGAACACCTCGCCGGGGTGGACGCCATAGAGGTTCTGCATCGACCATTGCAGCGCCACCATGTGTCCGCCATTGTCGCGGACGACACCCTTGGGCTTGCCGGTGGTGCCGGATGTATAGAGCACATAGAGCGGATCGGTCGCCTTGACCGGCACGCAATCGGCCTTGCGGCCTGCCATGCGCGCTGCCGCCAGCAACTGCGCCCAGTCAAGGTCGCGGCCGGGCAGCAACGTCGCTTCGAGCTGGGGCCGCTGCAGCACGAGGCAGGCTTCGGGCTTGTGGTTCGCCATCTCGATCGCGCCATCAAGCAGGGGCTTATAGGCAATGACCTTTGCCACCTCGATGCCGCAGGACGCGGCCAGGATGGCCTTCGGTGTGGCATCATCGATGCGGGTTGCCAGTTCCTTGGCCGCGAATCCGCCAAACACGACGGAGTGGATTGCGCCGATGCGGGCGCAGGCCAGCATGGCAAACGCGGCTTCGGGGATCATCGGCATGTAGATGAGGACCCGGTCGCCAGCAACGATGCCCATCTCGGTCAGCACCGCGGCCAGCGTCGCGACCTCGTCCTTCAGCTCGGCATAGGTGACGGTGCGCTTGCTGCCGGTGACGGGGCTGTCATAGATCAGAGCCGCCTGTTCGCCGCGTCCGCCATCGGCATGGCGGTCGACCGCATTGAAGCAGGTGTTGCAGACGGCATCGGGAAACCAGCGCCCGTAGAGCCCGGCCGCCGGGTCAAGGATCGAGGCAGGCGGCGTAATCCAGTCAATCGCCCTGGCAGCCTCGGCCCAGAAGGCTTGAGGGTCGGCTTTCCAGGCGGCATAGGTGGCGCGATAGCGGCTCTGCGTCATGGCTTGTCCTCACCCGTGGCGGTTCTTCTGCAAGGATCTTTTGCAAGGATCTTTTGCAAGTCGCGCCTCGTTTGCTGGACGCAGCTTCGGAACAGCATGTGCCGGGCTTGACGTCGAGAGCAACTTTCGGCGGGGTCTGTTCCCCTGAACGACAAAGCCCGGGCGTGTTGGCCCGGGCTTGATGGTCTTTCCGATCGGTGCCAGCTCTGCGCCGGCCCGCCGAAGATCGATGCCGAAGATCGATCCTGTGCGGCAGATGCCGCGGGGCCTCACTTCTTGAAGCTGATGCCGCTGAACTTGTTGTTGAACCGCGACAGCCGGCCGCCGCGGTCCATGAGCTGCTGGGTGCCACCGGTCCAGGCCGGGTGGGTCTTGGGATCGATGTCGAGGTTCATGGTGTCGCCGTCCTTGCCGTAGGTGGAACGGGTCATGTACTCGGTACCATCGGTCATCACGACCTTGATGAAATGATAGTTCGGGTGGATATCAGCTTTCATGGCGAGCCTCTTGGGCGCATAACGGTCTTGCGTCGCCGCAATGCGACAGGCAAACCGACGTGCGACGGTGTCTTGTGAAGTTGGCGGGCTATAGCCGAACCGGTCGGGAGACGCAAGTTGCGAAAGCCGCGTAAGCAAGCCGTGCCGGACATGCCGGGTTCCTCTTTGGATGCCCCGCGTGCTCCGATGTCCGCCCTCGCGGCGCTGATGCCGTATGTCCTGCGCCATCGCGGCCGCATCACGGCGGCGGTGCTGGCGCTCCTGGCCGCGTCACTGGCGACGCTGCTGCTGCCGCTGGCGCTCAGGCGGGTGATCGACACCGCTTTCGAGTCCGGCAATTCCACGCTGAAAGATTATTACTTCATGACGCTGATCGGCGTCGTGCTGATCCTGGCCGTGGCCAGTTCCGCCCGTTATTATCTGGTGATCACGCTGGGTGAGCGCATCGTTGCGTCCGTGCGGCAGGATGTGTTCCGCCATCTGACCACGCTTGATGCGGCCTTCTTCGACCGGACCAAGTCGGGCGAGATCGTGTCGCGGCTCTCGGCGGATACGACCAAGATCCAGTCTGCCTTCGGCGCGTCCGCCTCGATCGCTCTGCGCAACGTCTTGCTGTTCATGGGTGCGACGGTGATGATGATCATCACCAGTCCGCGCCTGTCGATGCTGGTGCTGGCCGCGATCCCGCTCATCGTCGTGCCGCTGGTGCTGTCGGGACGTGGTGTGCGCAAGCGTGCGCGCGCTGCCCAGGACAAGCTGGCCGAGGCCTCGGCCTATGCCACGGAGGCGATCGGTGCTTCGCGCACCATGCAGGCCTTCGGGGCCGAGGCCGAGACCACCCGCCGTTTCGGCATGGCGGCGGAGAATGCCTTCGAGGCTGCACGCCTGTCCACGGCAGCGAGGGCCTGGCTCTCCGGTTTCGGCATCTTCATGGTCTCGGCAAGCGTGGTCTGGGTGCTCTGGACGGGGGCTGCCGATGTCATGGCGGGGACGATGACAGGCGGGCGTCTGTCCCAGTTCGTGCTCTATGCGGTCTTTGCGGCCAGTTCGCTGGGGCAGCTTTCCGAGGTCTATGGCGAGATCCAGGCCGCCGCCGGCTCGGCCGGTCGAATTGGCGAACTGCTCGCCGCGCGCCCTGCCGTCGCTCCGCCGCCCAACCCTGCGCCGTTGCCGGCGAAGATCAGCGGTGCCTTGTCGTTTTCGCATGTCACGTTCCGCTATGCCGGGCGTGACGATGCGGCGCTGGACGATTTCAGCTTGCATGTGAAGCCCGGCGAGCGCGTCGCCCTCGTCGGCCCGTCCGGGGCCGGCAAGAGCACCGTCCTGCAACTCGCGTTGCGCTTTTATGATCCGCAAGCTGGCGTCATCACCGTGGACAACATCGCCTCGACCGGGGCCGATCCGACCGATTGGCGCCGTGCCTTTGCGCTGGTGCCGCAGGACCCGGTGGTGTTCGGCACGACCGTGCTCGAAAACATCCGCTATGGCCGGCCTGATGCCAGCGAGGCGGATGTGCTTGTCGCCGCGAAGCTGGCCTCGGCGCATGACTTCGTGATGGCCCTGCCTCAGGGCTACCAGACCGAGATCGGCGAGCGCGGCGTGCTGCTCTCCGGCGGACAACGCCAGAGGCTGGCCATTGCCCGCGCCATTCTCAAGGACGCGCCGATCCTGCTGCTGGACGAAGCCACGTCGGCGCTCGATTCAGAAAGCGAGCGTGCTGTGCAGCTGGCGCTCGAAGGACTGATGCGCTCGCGCACCACGCTCGTCGTCGCGCACCGGCTGGCAACGGTGCTGTCCGCCGACCGGATCGTCGTGGTCGATCAGGGTCGGATCGTGGAAGAAGGCACGCACGAAGCGCTCGTCGCGCGGGGCGGACTCTATGCGCGGCTGGCGGAGTTGCAGTTCGGTGGAACCGATTGAGCGGGTTGCGCCGGCTTTCCGCTTGTGCCCGATGCTGGTTTCCGGCTTGTTGAGCTCTTGGCGAACTCTTGGCGAACTCTTGGCGGGCTCCTGGCGGGCTTCGGGCCTCTTGGCGGGCTTCGGGCAAGTCGTGCTAGACCAGCGTCATGCTGAGCCCCTTCCGATTGCTGATCGCCGCCTTTGATCGCTTCATCGCCCATGATGGCTGGGCCATCGCGAGCCATATCGCCTTGTCGGTGCTGATGTCGCTGTTTCCGTTCCTCATTCTGGTGACGGCGATTGCGGGTCTGTTCGGCAGCGAGGAACTGGCCAACGAGGCGGCCCGGCTGCTGCTTGAGGCCTGGCCCAAAGAGGTTGCGCTGCCGATTGCCAACGAGATCCGCTCGGTTCTGACAGCTGTTCGCGGTGACGCGCTGGCCATTGGTGCCGTGCTGTCGCTCTATTTCGCGTCCTCGGGGGTCGAGGCCCTTCGCATCGGGCTCAACCGGGCCTACGAGGCCTATGAGTGGCGGGCGTGGTATCTCACCCGGCTTGAATCGATCGGCTATGTGATTGCGGCGGCGCTGGCCATGATCGCGTTCGCCTTTCTGATCGTGCTGTTTCCACTCGGCTGGCGGGGCTTGCTGCACTGGTTGCCGGAGCTCCAGTCGGTGGCTGGGGTTGTTGGTCCGGGCAGGGTCGGGCTGGCCTTTCTGATAGTCGTCACCGCGCTGGTGATCGCCCACAAGCTGCTGCCGGCCGGGCGCATGAGCTGGTCGGCGATGTGGCCCGGAATTGCCTTCACCATCTCGTTCTGGCTGCTGGGCGGGTTGGCCTTCGGCGCTTACCTCGATTCCTTCGCCGGGGCCTATGTCACGACCTATGCCGGCCTGGCCACCGCAATGATCGCGCTGGTGTTCCTGTATCTTTTGTCCGCGATCTTCCTGCTTGGCGCCGAACTCAATGGTGCAATCGAGGATCAACAGAAGCCGCGGCCCAAGGTGCGCGAGGCGCTGTCGACCTTCTGAAAACGGGCAGGAGGGCGGCGGCTCTCTTCGGTGTCTTTTACGATTTGTCATCGTTTGATCGCGATACTCCGGACGGGTTTTTGTTTGGAGGGGACATGATTGGTCAGTTTCTGCATGCGATCGGATGGCGTTTCCTGTCGAGCGGCGAGCTTCTCTTCATCGCCTTGATGGGCGGTGGCGTTATCATGATCTCGGCTTGGCTGGCCGACCTGCTGATGCAGGAGTTCAGCTTCGGGGTCATCGGCAACATGATCCTGCTGATCTGCGGCGCGACTCTCGGCTTGGCCATCATGGTCTGGATCGGCATGCCGCCAACCCGGCGCGACTTCCTGCCGGCGCTGATTGCCTCGGGCGTCAGCGCCACCCTGATGCTGGTCGTGTTCGCGGCCATGAAGCGGGCCGTCTGACGCTTGAGGCCTGACGGAGTGTCAGGGCCTTTCCAGCAACAGCGCGATGCCCTGACCGACGCCGATGCACATCGTGCACAATGCGCGCTTTCCCTTGCGGTCCGCCAACTCGATGGCGGCCGTCAATGCCAGCCGCGCCCCGCTCATGCCGAGCGGATGGCCGAGCGCGATCGCGCCGCCGTTCGGGTTGACCTCGGCTGCATCGTCCGCAAGCCCGAGTTGCCGCTGGACCGCGAGCGCCTGAGCCGCGAAGGCCTCGTTGAGTTCGATCACATCGATGTCGTGAAGGCCAAGACCGTGCCGCTCCAGCAGTTTGCGGGTGGCTGGCACGGGGCCCATGCCCATGATGCGCGGCGGCACGGCTGCCGTGGCCATGCCGGCAATACGGGCCAGCGGCACGAGACCATGGCGCTGGCAGGCCTCCTCCGAGGCAATTATCAGCGCTGCTGCTCCGTCGTTGACGCCTGAGGCATTGCCGGCAGTCACTGTTCCGCCATGCTTGCGAAACGGCGTGGCCAGCCGGGCCAGCGCCTCGAGCGTGGTGCGCCTCGGGTGCTCGTCGATACTGACGACAACCGCCTCGCCCTTGCGCTGGGGCACGCTGACCGGCGCAATTTCGCGCTCAAAGCGGCCACTGGCCTGAGCCAGGTGGGCGCGCTCCTGCGACCGCATGGCGAAGGCATCCTGGTCGATGCGGCTGATGCCGAACTCGGCAGCCACGTTCTCGGCGGTTTCCGGCATGGAATCGATGCCGAAAGCGGGCTGCATGCGCGGGTTGACGAAGCGCCAGCCAATCGTGCTGTCGAACATCTCGGCCTGGCGCGAGAAGGCTTCCGTGGCCTTGGCCATCACGAAGGGCGCGCGCGACATGCTTTCGACGCCGCCCGCGATGATGATCTCGGCCTCGCCGGTGCGAATGGCCCTGGCCGCCTGCCCGACGGCATCGAGCCCCGAGCCACACAGGCGGTTGACCGTGGCCCCGGTCACGCCCTCAAGTCCTGCCAGCAGAGCTGCCATGCGCGCCACATTCCGGTTGTCCTCGCCCGCCTGATTGGCGCAGCCCATCAAAAGGTCATCGATGGCTTCGGCGGGAATCAACGGGCAGCGGCGCATCAGTTGCATGACCACATGCGCTGCCAGATCATCGGGCCGGATCGATGACAGCGCGCCGCCATACCGGCCGATCGGCGTGCGCACTCCGCTGACGAGGAAGGCCTGTGGCGCGTGGCTGCTTGGGCGCATGGCGAAGCTCCGATCACGGTTCCGGCGGGTCTGCACGGCGCAGGTTTTACCGCTGCGGCCTTGCCAACAAGGCCGTCAGAGGCGTCGCGCACCGCCGCAGCGCGGCCCCGCAATCGGTCCGACTGGACGCTTGGCAGCCCCGCTGAATCATTTTAAGCTTAAAACAGTTGGCCGGGCAATTCGTCCCGCAGACTGAAGGCGAAGTGGCCGTGATGCCGGATGATGGCCTGACAGATCAACATGTGCTCGTCACCGGCGGCAGCCGGGGCATCGGGCTCGCCATCGTGCTGGCCATGCGCGCGCGCGGCGTGCACGTCAGTGCCCTTGCGCGGCATTGGGGAGCCAAGGGTGCACCGGAGGGCGTGCTTCCGCTTTGTGCCGATGTGACGGATGAGGACGCTCTCGCCGCCGCCTTTGCCAGCGCCCGGGACCGGCACGGGCCGGTCACGATCCTCGTCAACAATGCCGGCGGGGTGGAAACCGCCCCGATTGCCCGCACGGATGCGGCGATGGTTCGCCGCATGCTCGCGCTCAATCTCGAAAGCGTGTTCAGCCTCACGCGCCTTGTGCTGCCGTCGATGCTGGCAGCGCGGCGCGGCAGGATCATCACTGTGGCGAGCACTGCCGGCCTCAAGGGCTATGCCTATGTCAGTGCCTACAGCGCTGCCAAGCATGGTGTGATCGGTTTGACGCGCGCGCTTGCGCAGGAAGTTGCCAGCTCGGGTGTCACCGTCAACGCGGTCTGCCCTGGCTATACCGAGACGGACCTGGTGAGCACGTCGGTGGTCGCCATCATGGCCAAGACGGGGCGCAGCGATGCCGAGGTCAGGGCCGAGCTGGCGAAGGCCAACCCCCAGGGCCGACTGGTCCAGCCAGACGAGGTGGCCTCTGCCGTGCTGTGGCTCGCCAGTGACGGGGCCGCGAGCGTCAACGGCGTGGCGCTGAGCGTCTCCGGCGGCGAGACGGGCTGATGGACGAGGCCCTGCCCCCGATGGTCGACGCCGAGACGGTGGTCTATGAGCGTCCGCGCGACCACAAGGCCGAACTCCGGCTCTGGCTGAGGCTTCTGACCTGTGCGACGCTGGTGGAAGACGAGGTGCGTTCACGCCTGCGCAACCGCTTCGATGTGACGCTGCCGCGCTTCGACCTGATGGCGCAGTTGCACAAGGCCCCGGACGGGCTGACGCTCAGCCAGCTGTCCAGCCGCATGATGGTCAGCAACGGCAACCTGACGGCACTGGTCGAGAGGCTGGTCGAGGCCGGCCAGATCGAGCGACGCAACTCTGGCAGCGATCGCCGGGTGGTCAACGTGGTTCTGACGCCCGCCGGCAGCGCCGCCTTTGCGCGCATGGCCAACCAGCACGAGGACTGGATCGCGGGCTTCTTCGACGGACTCGATGAGGCCCAGATCGAGCAATTGATGGCGCTGCTGGGCAAGCTGAAAGCCTCCACGCGGGCGGCCATTCACCTGACAGGATCCACGCCATGAGCACGCCACACGATGACCCGACGCGCCCTTCCATGCGTAAGGCCATCCATTTCGGCCTCGCCGTGGAAGGGCCTGTGGCGACCGTGACGCTGAACCGCCCTGACAAGAAGAACCCGCTCACTTTCGAGAGCTATGCCGAACTGGTCCGCTTCTTCCGGCAACTGCAATATGACGACGCGGTCAAGGCCGTGGTTGTCACCGGGGCGGGTGGCAATTTCTGTTCCGGTGGCGATGTCTTCGAGATCATCGAGCCGCTTCTGGCCAAGGACACCAAAGGCCTGATGCGCTTTACCGAGATGACCGGCGATCTGGTCAAGGCGATGCGGGCCTGCCCGCAGCCGGTGATTGCGGCCATTGCCGGCGTCTGTGTCGGGGCTGGTGCCATCATCGCCATGGCGTCGGATCTGAGGTTTGGCACGCACGATGCCAAGGTCGCGTTCCTGTTCAACAAGGTCGGTCTTGCCGGGTGCGACATGGGGGCTTGCGCCATGCTGCCGCGCATCATCGGCTATGGGCGCGCTTCGGAACTGCTGTTCACGGGCCGCATGCTGGGCGGGCTGGAGGCTGAACGCTGGGGTTTCTTCAACAGGCTCTGCGCCACGGACGCGGTGCTTCCGGATGCAATGCAACTGGCGCATGAACTGGCCAGCGGACCAACCTTCGCCAACGATATCACCAAGAAGATGCTGGCGATGGAATGGGCCATGAGCATCGAGGAGGCCATCAAGGCCGAGGCCGTTGCGCAGGCGCTGTGCATGACCACCCAGGATTTCCGGCGGGCGTTCGAGGCTTTTGCCGCGCGGCAGAAGCCGGTCTTTGCCGGCAACTGAGGCGGGCGTCATGGCGGATCGCAGCTTTCTCGACTGGCCGTTCCTGGATGCCCGGCACCGGCAACTGCATGCCGGGATCGATGCCTGGGCGCGTATCGCGCTTCCCGGTCTCGTCGATCATCACGATGTGGATGGCTCGTGCCGCAAGCTGGTGCGTGCGCTCGGCGAGGCCGGTTTCCTGTCGCAGGTCGTGCCGGCCGCGTTCGGCGGAGCCAGCGAAGCGCTCGACGTGCGGGCCCTGTGCCTCGCCCGGGAGACGTTGGCCTGGCATGAGGGCCTTGCCGATTTCGCCTTCGCCATGCAGGGCCTTGGCACCGGGCCGATCAGCCTGTTCGGCTCCGAGGCCCAGAAGCAGCGCTATCTGCCGCCGGTCGCGCGCGGCGAGGCGATCGCCGCCTTTGCCCTGTCCGAAGCGGAGGCGGGCTCGGATGTGGCCGCGATGACGACCAGGGCCGAGCCGGACGGTGCTGCACATGTTCGTCTGAATGGCGCCAAGACCTGGATATCGAATGGTGGCATTGCCGATCACTACATTGTTTTCGCGCGCGAGGGCGAAGGCAAGGGCACCCGCAACATCAGCGCCTTCATCGTTGATGCAGGTCTTGCCGGCTTCGAGATCGCGGACCGCATCGAGGTGACCGCACCCCATCCCCTGGCGACACTGCGCTTCAACGATTGCCGGATTGCCACCAGCCAGCGCATCGGCGTTCCGGGTGAGGGCTTCAAGATCGCCATGGCGACGCTCGATGTGTTCCGCTCCACGGTCGGCGCGGCAGCGCTGGGCCTGGGTCGGAGGGCGCTTGATGAGGCCACGGCAAGAGCGGCCAGCCGGCCGATGTTCGGCGGCATGCTGGGCGATCTGCAACTGACGCAGGCGGCCTTGGCCGACAGTGCGACCGAGATCGATGCGGCCGCCCTGCTGATCTACCGGGCGGCCTGGACGAAGGACATGGGAGCGGCCCGCATCACGCGGGAGGCGGCCATGGCCAAGATGTTCGCCACCGAGGCCGCGCAGCGCGTGATCGACCGCGCCATCCAGATCTTCGGCGGCGAGGGCGTCCGGGTCGGCTCCAAGGTCGAGGAACTTTACCGCGAGGTGCGGGCGCTGCGCATCTATGAAGGCGCCACGGAAGTGCAGAAGGTGATCATCGCCCGGGCGCTGCTGGCCGATCACGCCGCGTTGTCCGGCAGGGCAGGGTGAGGCCGATGATGTCAGGCAGTGCGCACGAGGACACATTCGCCGCCGAAAACCTGCCACCGCAGGCACTGTGGCCGGATCGGCGATTCACGCTTCCGGAACTGCAGTATCCCGATCGCGTCAATGCCGTGTCGGAGTTGCTGGACGGGCATCTGGCGCGGGGACACGGGCAGGCCCCCTGCCTGATCGGCCAGGACGGGCAGGTCTGGAGCTATGCCGAGACGGCAAAAGCCGTGAACCGGATCGCCAATGTGCTGACCGGCACCCTTGGTCTAAAGCCTGGAAACCGGGTCTTGCTGCGTGCGCCCAACTCGCCCTTGCTGGCTGCGATCTATCTGGCCATCCTCAAGGCCGGCGGCATCGTCGTTGCCACCATGCCGATGCTGCGCGCCAGGGAACTGGCCTACATCCTCGCCAAGGCGCGCATTTCGTTGGCCTTCTGTGCTTCCGGCCTGGTGGACGATCTGGCCAGGGCGCGTGATCTGGAGCCGGGACCGGTGCGGATCGTCGACATGGGTGCGGAACTGTCCGCGCTGATGGCCAGCGCTTCGGATGCGTTCAAGGCCTGCGACACGGCTGCCGAGGATATCTGCCTGATCGGCTTCACCTCCGGCACCACCGGCGAGCCCAAGGCGACGATGCATGCGCACCGCGATCTTCTGGCGATCTGCGACAGCTATGGGCGCCATGTGCTGAAGGCCGCCGCGTCCGACCGGTTCATCGGCTCGCCGCCGCTCGCCTTCACCTTCGGCCTTGGCGGGCTCGTGCTGTTTCCGCTGAGGGCCGGTGCCGCGACGATCCTGCTTGAACGGGCTTCGCCCGATGACCTTCTGGGTGCGATGGTGGCGCTGAAGCCCACCATCTGCTTCACGGCACCGACGGCCTACCGCGCCATCCTTGGCAAGATGCAGCCGGGGGCTGCGGCCAGCTTGCGCATCTGTGTGTCGGCAGGCGAGGCGCTGCCGCTGGCCACGTTCGAGGCCTGGAAGGCCGCAACCGGCATCAGCATCCAGGACGGGATCGGCGCGACCGAGATGCTGCACATCTTCATTTCCGCTACCGTGGAGGCGGTTCGCCCCGGCGCGACGGGCAAGGCCGTGCCCGGATTTGAAGCCAAGGTGATCGACCAGCAGGGCCGTGACCTTCCTCCTGGCTCGATCGGGCGGCTTGCCGTGCGCGGCCCGACCGGGTGCCGCTACATGGCTGACAGCCGCCAGAGCGTCTATGTGCAGGATGGCTGGAACATCACCGGCGATACCTACCTCATGGATGAGGATGGCTACTTCTGGTATCAGGCCCGCTCGGACGACATGATCATATCCGCTGGCTACAACATTGCCGGACCGGAGGTCGAGGCGTCGCTGCTGTCGCATCCCGCCGTGGGGGAATGCGGTGTCATCGGCGTGGCGGACGAGGAACGGGGCATGATCGTCAAGGCCTTCATCGTGCTGAGGGAAGGCCACGCGCCAGGCGAGGCGATGGTGAAGCTGCTTCAGGATCATGTGAAAGCCGACATCGCCGCCTACAAGTATCCGCGCGCCATTGCGTTCGTGTCGTCGCTGCCGCGCACTGAAACCGGCAAGTTGCAGCGCTTCCAACTGCGCAGCATGGCCAATGCCGGTCAGCCCGGCCCTTCACGGAGCGCATCATGACGCCCTCGCCCATCGACGGTCTCAGCCGCGCAGCCGAGGCTGCGACGCCCGCCGCAACAACACTGAGCGTGCTGCAGCCCGAAGGCTGGCCCCGCCCGAAGGGCTATGCCAACGGTATTCTCGCCGAGGGCTGCATGGTCTTTGTTGGCGGCCAGATCGGCTGGGACACCGAGGGGCGCTTCGCTTCCGGGCTTGCCGCACAGGTTCGCCAGACGCTTGCGAACACGCTGGCTGTGCTGGCTGTGGCCGGAGCGGGGCCGGAGCATGTGGCGCGCATGACCTGGTATGTGTGCTCGATCGCGGACTACAACGAGCAACTCGGTGCCATTGGCCAGGCCTATCGCGAGACCTTCGGGCGGCATTACCCGGCCATGGCGCTGGTGCAGGTGGTCAGGCTGGTCGAAGCCGAGGCGCTGGTGGAGATCGAGACCACCGCCGTTCTCCCGCCGGGTCCACGCTCCACCCTGCCCGGCAGCTGACGTCACCAGCGCCTGACAGCGCCAGCTCTTCCTGCTCGGGCAGGGCTTGATCTCGCCCCTCTTTTCTGGCCGATGCTGATCCATGGGCATGGGGCATGCCTGCATGCCGGCTCTCACGGCATTCCTGCTGCTTGCGGGCATGCTGCCGGCAAAAGCCGCTTTGCTGCAGGACAAGGGCGCGACCCAATTCATCCAGAGTGCCGGGATCAGCAGCTTCTCCTGCGCCTTTGATGCGAACGGGCGGCTGAAGCGCGCCAGCATCTTTTCCAAGACATCGCTGGACATCCTTGTCGGTCATGGCCTGATCGGCGAGGTGTTCATCACGTCGGCTGATGCCGCGCATCCTCACTGCCAGGGACGTGGATTCGGGCACGATGTGGTCGGTCATGGGGGGGCGGCATCCGCGCCCGTCTCTGGCATGACGGAACCAGTATCATCTCGATACAGGCCCTGGCAGGCGGCGGGCGCGACATGGCCCGCGCCGGCATGATGGGCGATGTCTGGTTGCTGCTGGGGCGCAATGTCAGTCTGGCGGGCTACCGCGGCTTTGCCGATCTTCAGGCCGGCTATCGCCAGACCGCGCCGGGCAGCCGGCCGGAACTGCGCTTCGATGCGTCATTTGGCCTGCGCCTGCACAGCGATGACCAGATCATCGCGTAGGCGCTGGCAACTCATGGTTTCAGCCATGGCGGGCAGCCGCAGAGCCTGCGCGCCAAGCCGGCATCCCGGCTGATCGAATTGCTTGATGCGGAGAAGCGCGGCCTTGCCCTGCAAATTACGTCTTCGGGCGTTAAAGTCGTGGATCTTGCGCTATCGCCTGCCGACTGGCGAACGCAAACGGATCACACTTGGCGCATATCCGGCAATGTCGCTTTTCAAGGCGCGAGACACCGTTTCCGTGAAGCTGGCATCCGTCGTTGAGGGTAAAGACCCGTCTCCCGACAAGACGTCAGCTCGCGCCACAGCCGAACGCCAGAGACTTGAAACGCTATCAGTGTTAGCAGAGAAGTATTTCAACGCGGCTATTAAAATTATATATCGCGGTAGGAAATTCAATTTTAACAGTATTAGACATATCTCTGGCTAATTCGTCCGCATCTTGTGCATACGTCATTTTACTCGCGATGAAAGCTAAAAAATTTCAAATGTATCTTTGCTATGAACATTTGAAAATACTGCCGCTTTTGTCGAAGAAAATTGGTTTCTCTGGCTCAATACATTTGGACGGCACAACACATGGGACCGATTCAATGGCTTTTCAGTTGAG